>CAYZBC010000042.1:0-24406 GCA_964476535.1 uncultured Maribellus sp. | reverse complement strand
AAAAGGATATAGTCTCCATGCTGTACCCGCCCTTTGACACTATTCATATGCCCCCGAAACAGTTTTATAAAGAATCTCTTTTTATTGTAATGGTTCCTGAACCGTTTGGTGGTATGACTTAGCGAAATAGTGTCACAGATACCCGTAGCAATTTTGTTGACCAAAACAGTACCTGATTTTAATATCCCTGTGGTCATTTCCCTGACACAGCGTGATACTAATCTTGTTCTGTACCTGTTTTGTTAATACTTTTGACATAAGATGGTTTTTTAAGGTATTTGTTTGCACAATAAAAATAACATTTTTAAACCAGCTTTTCTCATCAGGAAAACCATTAAATCCATTGCTGTTATTGATATGCAGAAGTTTTTATCCATTTTTTCGGGAGATGGTCAAGATCTATTTTTAAAATAATAAGATTTTTAAATATTTAATTCCTGAATTTATTTAAAAACTCATCGGGCGGAGCTAGAAAAAGTGAAAAACTAACAAAACGAGAAGCATTTACTTTGGATTTTATGAGGTAATCCGTATTGGGTTTGGGCAATGTACTTCCTTTAACAAAGTCAGTTTCAGAGATATTAAAGTTTAGGTTATTCGACAAACCTGCTTCAGCTTCCATCCAAATCCATTTTCCTAATTTTTTAGTGAAACCTAAGGAAGAAACTACAAACGAACTTCGTAATTGTAAACTTTCAGCCTCTTCTAAAATTGAATTATTTAAACGAACAGTGTAGCTGTTTCCGGCAACCTTTGAGTTTAGATAAACAAAAGTACCCGGATTTATTCTTTTCCACAATCTAAACCTTTGAGGCAAAAGTGCATCTATTCCCAAATTGTTTTTAAATCGCTTCGATAAAATAAATGCCGGATAAACAGAAGGTGTACCAAACGTATAACCCGTGTAAACTCCAAAGGCGTAATATGTATATTGGTTTTTCTTGATTCCATATCCCACCGCCATAGAGAATTTGAGCAGCTTTGAAAATGAAAAATCTTCGCCATTTCGATAAAAATCGCCAGCTAATGAAAAACTTGAGCGTGCTAATATCGAACGATTTCCATTTAAATGAATCAATCCATTTAAGTTTCCTCCAATGTTTTTTAAGTTTCTGTCTTCTAAACTTACATAGAATGGATAATCGATGTCGCCCTCATTGTCGAAAGCTAATTCTTCATCAAAATATTTTAACCCTCCATTAAGTTTAAAATTTGAATTATTTACTATCGGAAACCTTAAGCTTATTGTAGCAATTCTATCTTGTTTTACTTCTGTTTTTCCATTCCCAATTTCAGCAAGCGAGGAATTTGAAGATACATTATAATCGAATTTACTATCGACTTTAAAAGTTAAAAACTTTGTGGGAAAACTACAATCAAATACAGGTAACCAATTGTTATTTGTCTTCTGGTTCTGTGCAAACCCTGAAGACACAATAAAAGCGGATAATAGTATAATAGTTAAACGCTTCATAAATACTAGTCTTTAATTAACCTGTTAGCTCCCAGATTTTTGTGTCCATCGTCCAGGATAAGCTCCCATCCTCTTTTTTTTAGTTCTTTTTTTAAATTTCGATTTAAAAATCCGTGGGTAACCAGAATAATTTGGTCTGAGTAATTACTTTTATTTTCGATAAAATCAACCGCTATTTTTGTTCTTTTTCTTGCGTCGCTAATGTTTTCACTATTGTCTCGTTTAATACCTAAAAACCACCCAAATCGTGATAAACTAGTCCATGCTTTAAATGGCAACACAAGTGGCAATCTTAATATTTTTAGTTGAAATTCATTAAAAAGAGAAGTTGAAAAGTAATTTACAGAATCGCCAAAAAGAAGATAAGCAGTGCTTATTGATCGCGATAAATTACTTGTGTAAATGGTATCGCATGTTCTAACGGGTAAACTATTTATGATAGAGTCTAATGGGAATTGATGTATCGAAGCAGTATCGTAGGCCGTTCTTAATTGAATTGCTTTGCGTGGAAACATCCAACCATTTGAACCAATATTTACTTTGGCATGGCGAATTAATATAATTTCTTTTCCATGCGTTTGCAAAGAAATAATTGTAAATAAAATAATGCAATATTTTTTCAGTATGCCCATAAAATTCCATCTAAGGTAACTTAAAAAGAGAATTTAAATTGTTTGAGTTTTTACAAAAATCGTGAATTTTTCAATAAAACAAGGCATTTAAATCTTTCTCAATTATTATAAAAACTATTGAAGACATGCTTTGTTTTGAAATAATGATAGATATTTTTAACTTCATCCTGAATTGTTAAAAAAACGGAATTTTGAAGAATTGGCATACTTTGTTATGTGTAAATCAGTTGTTTTCAAAAATGAATAAAGTACATTATGAATCTTATAAAAGAAGCTGAAAAATTTACCATAGAATTTTTTGAAGCAAATATTCCCGAATCATTTGCTTATCATTCAATTGAACATACGCGATTTGTGGTTAAAATGGTTGAAAAAATTGCCATTGCAGAAGGGGTTGATGACTTAAGGAGAAGTATTGTATTAATTGCTGCCTGGTTTCACGATATTGGTTATGCTGTATCGTATAACAACCATGAGGAAGAAAGTATTAAAATTGTTTCGAAATTTTTAAGGGAAAAAAACGCAGAAGAAAAATACATTACCGAAGTTGAAAAATGTATAAAGGCAACCATTGTGGGAGCGCATCGAGAAACATTACTGGAAAAAATTATTGCTGATGCCGACCATGCACATACTGGATTGGAGAGTTTTATGGAACTTTCGAATTTGTTTCGAAAAGAAACGTGTAATGTTTCGGAGAAAAAACAAACTAAAGTAGAGTACTGGGAAAAAACGTTATTATTTTTGAAAAGGATTCAATTTTTAACCAATTATGCAAAAAACAACATGGAAGATCAAAAAAACCAAAATATTGAAAAGGTTGAAAATCGGATTGAAAAATTGAAATCTAAAAAAAAGGGGAAAGGCAAAAAAACAGATATAAAATCAACGGTTAGGGGAATAGAAACTATTTTTCGCTCAACAGCACGTAACCAGATTAATTTAAGTTCAATTGCTGATAATAAAGCGAATATTATGCTTACTATCAATTCCGTTTTACTTTCGGTTTTGGTTAGTACAAGTGCTTTAAGTTTTCAAAGAGAAACTAGTTTTTTAGTACCAGTTTTAGTTTTAACGGTAGCCTGTTTAACTTCTTTGGTATTTTCGATTTTATCAGTCAGACCAAACATTTCGGCCGGTCAATTTACCGATGACGACATTAAAAATAAAAATGTAAACCTTCTGTTTTTCGGAAACTTTTACGATGTTGATTACCCAAAATACGAAAAGGCTGTTAAAACCATGATGGATGATTACGATTTTTTGTACGGAAACTTAATTAAAGACCAATACAATTTAGGAAAGGTGCTGGCCCGAAAATACAAATTGTTATCAATTGCATATAATTTTTTTATGTTCGGATTTATTATTGCAATAGTAACGTATTTAGGGTTTTTAATCTTTTAATAGTTGCCCGAATTTAACCAATGACTAATCTGAAAAAATACAATATCTGGACCAAATTTAAATACAAATTTGTTTTACTTCTTTTTGCCCTGTTATACTGGAATGCTGTTATTCGTTTAGCTGTTTTATTAAGATTGCTTGGAGCCCGGAATAACGATTTCAGGGAAGTAATATCTAAAGGAATGGCTTTTGTCTTGGATCAATTATTTTTGTCATCTCTTGTCATTTCGTTTTTTGCCATTTTTAGTTGGTTCATACTTAATTTTGTATCCCCCAAACTAATCAGAAGATTTAAGGTTCGTCGCTTAATGTTAGTCTTGGTTTTGTTTGATGTATTTGTATTTGTTTTATTGGCAATTTTACTCGGAATTATTCATTATAGTTTAGATAAACAATTATCTTTCAGTGACTCTCTGTTTATGCTCAACGATTTTTTGTTGAATTCTACTACCCTGTTTTTTTTAATTGTATTGTTTATAGCCAGTTATGTTTTTCAGTTGATTTACACCTTGATACATCAAATTGGTCTCGACCGACTTCGTAAAACAATGATGGGTTTTTACCAGAGACCGCGCGAAGAAAACCGAATTTTTATGTTTCTTGATTTGCAGTCGTCGACTACTTTTGCTGAAAAACTAGGACATAAAAGATACAGCTGTTTTATCCAGGATTGTTTTCGTTTTTTATCGAATCCACTTTTACAAACAATGGGGAGGGTTTACCAGTTTGTTGGCGATGAGGTAGTTGTTACCTGGGATGCAAAAAAATTAAAAAACTTTGAACGTTCGGTGGATTTTTTCTTCTTATACGAAAATGCGCTAATTTCTAAAAAAGAGTATTTTGAAAAAAAATATGGTATGGTTCCAGTGTTTACAGCTTCAATAAACGAAGGTAAGGTTATGGCCGCCGAAGTTGGAGAAATAAAAAGAGAACTGGCCTTTCATGGCGATGTATTAAACACTGCTGCACGAATACAAAAACAATGTAAACGGTACCGTAAAAAGATTTTGATTACCCGAAATTTTGCATCAAAGCTTATTAAAGCAAAAACAAATTATAAACTTAAGTATATCGACATAGTAAAGTTTTTGGGGAAAGATCGAATTGTAAAAATTTACGAAGTTTATTGTCCGTAATATTGTCCGATTTTAAAAATGAAATAGATGGGAAAAAAAGTGTCTTTGGTTTTATCGGGAGGAGGAGCTAGAGGAATTGCTCATATTGGTGTGATTGAGGAATTGGAAAGACAAGGTTTTGAAATTCATTCTATAGCTGGAACTTCAATGGGGGCTTTAGTAGGCGGTGTTTATGCCCTCGGGAAAATGCAGGAATTTAAGGATTGGATAGTCACACTTGATAAACATGAAGTGTTTAGGCTTGTTGATTTTACTTTAAGTAAACATGGTGTTATTAAAGGGGACAAAGTATTTAAAAAAATGAAAGAATTTATTCCCGATACAAACATTGAAGAACTTAATTTAAATTACGTAGCTACAGCTACAGATGTACTAAATCGAAAAGAAGTAATTTTTAAATCTGGAAGCATTTTTGATGCAATAAGAGCATCTGTTGCAATCCCGTCTGTATTTACGCCAGTAGTGAAAAAAGGTGCAATATTAATTGATGGAGGTGTAACCAATAACATTCCTGTGGCTCATGCTAAACGGATTACTAATGATATACTGATTGTTGTTAATGTTAATGCTAAAATTCCTCATCAAGAAATAGTTATTTCAAAAGCCAAAAGCAAAGAGCGGAAATCGGTTTATTTGAAAAGGTTGAATGAGTTTAAATTACATTTAAGTAGTGTGGTTTTTGAAAATAAAAGCAGTGCTCAAAAAAGCATGGGATACTTTAGTATAATGCATGAAGCATACGACATGATGAGAGAGAAATTAGCGGTTGGTTTAATTGAAAACAAATCATTAGATATATTAATAAATATATCAGACAAAAGTTGTGGTGCTTTTGATTTTTTTAAGGCTTCGGAGTTAATTGAAGATGGAAGATATGCGGCAAAACAGCAAATAAAAGAATATCAAACATCGAATTGTTTGTGAGATAATTGTAAAGAATGTGCATTGTCAAGTTGAGGTAAAAGTGTTTCTTTTTTCTTTTGAAAATGTTGCATTCGGCGTAAGATTTTATCCAACATTTTCACCGCCTTTGTAATGTAGAATCCTTTATTTAACATTACACATTCTGCGCGTTGCGCCATAGCTGCATCGGTAATTTCTGCTCGCGAAGGAACTCCCTTTTTTGCCAGATTTTCTAAAACTTGTGTGGCCCAAACATCTGGAATGTGTGCCGCTTCACAAATTCGTAAAATCTCTTCTTGTATCGATGCAAAATTTTTCCAGCCGGTTTCTATAGCCAAGTCGCCACGGGCAATCATTACTCCAATTGGGTAAGTTTGCATTCCTTTTAATAAAATAAGCGGTAAGTTTTTAAAACCTTTTTGAGTTTCTATTTTGAAAATAATTCCAATGTTTGCATCCAATTCTTCCAACTCAGCCAATAATTCCTTAACATCGTTTTCGCTATTTACAAAAGAAAAATTAACTGCATCTGCAAACTCACTTACAAATTTCAAATCTTCCTTGTCTTTTTCTGTTAAGCCGCTAATTGTTAAGTCCGACTCGGGAAGGTTGATTCCTTTGTCAGATTTTAATTTTCCACCCGTATCTTTTGCATAAGTAATTTTAATTGTAAGTTTTTCGTCTTCCGTTTTTTCAACAATACCTTCAATTTTCCCATCATCGAAATAAATCGGATCGCCTACTTTTACGTCCTTAAATACTTCTGGTAAAGTGCAAGAAATATATGCGGGATCTTTGCATGAACCATCCATGTTTAAAACCGCATTTTCGCCCGGTGTTGGTGCTTTTGTCAACAATAATATATCATCTGTATTTAAGGAAATAAACTGTTCCTGGGCCAGCAATTCACCAATCTTTACAATCTTTTCACCCGTTTTCTTTTTAGTTCGTTTTAAGGTAAGTGGTGTTCCTGAAGTTAGGTAAGCTGAATCGTAGCAAACACCCCATCTGCCATCACCTGCACGACCTTCCATTTTAATTTTACATTTTTTATTTCGGCTATCGGCAAAAGTAATCTCCGAATCTCTTTTTACTGTTTTTAGCCAAGCATTATTTACAGGAATAATTGTATCCGGTTTTTCCGTTGGATGTTCAGAATCGGGAGGAGCCAACCATATTTTTGCAGGATTTATAACTTGTCCAAGTACATTTTTTGCAGGTTTTATACGAACCACTTGCGGGCCCTGTTTTATTTCGCCGGTACGTAATTTGGGGCCACCCAGATCCATCATTACTTTACAGTTTTTACGTAACGATTTTTTGGCCTGTTTTAAGTTCGCAATCATTTTTCCCCAATCCTCGGCACCATCGTGTGCGCAATTTATTCGGGCACTGTTCATCCCTAATTTTAACAATTGGTTTACAAAAGCATAATCGTTTGCCGCTGTATTGGGCAAAGTAACCATTATTCTTGTGCGTCGTTTTTTCGATTTGTAACCAAACAATAATTTGGTGTTTCTACGTAAAAGTTTCTGGCTCTCTTTACTATTTATAGTTCCGGGAATTGTATCAACTGACTGATTGTTTTGTAAATGATTAATAATAGTTTTAATAGAAAGTAAACTGTCCAGAACATGAGCTTCAATGTTAGATAGACTTGGCAAACCCTGATCCCGTAATTGTTGCTGCAGCTCGTCAATATCGAATGTTCGTAATGCCAAATAATGTACAAGATTTTGTGCACTTTTTCTATATATGGGATGCACATTGTATATTTTATCAGAATAATATTCTTCCAACTCCTTTGTTTTTTTTATAATTTCTGAAAGTTTAGAGCTTGTTTGTTGAAGTATTTTCTGGTTGAATTTCATGCTGCTGGACTTTAATTATGTAAAGTAAATGAATTTGCAATTACATACAAATGTAAATTTAATATAAACAAATAGCACCAACAGTCGACCAAAAAACATAATTAGTCGATAAATCTGGTGATCCTGTCTGGGAAATTGTTTTGGAAAAATAAATTCATTTATATTCGCAAACAGAAAACGAATTTGTCGAAAAACAAACAAAAGGACAAAAGACAAAATTGTAAAACAGGAAATATTAGAAAGAGCTCAAAACTTATTTCAACAATTTGGTTTGAAAAAAACTACAATGGACAAAATTGCTTTGGCGTGTGGTAAAGCAAAAAGTACTTTGTACCATTATTTTAAGAGCAAAGAAGAAGTGTTTGAAGAGGTTGTTAGGATGGAAGTTCGGAACCTTCGCCTTATTGTAAAAAGTAATGTCGACGAAGTTAAAACGGTAAAAGAAAAGATAAATGCCTACTTCATTACTTTTCAACAGGAAATAGTAAATAAAATAAACCTATATCGGATTATTAAATCAGAGATTGACGGCAACTGTGCAAATCCCTTAGGACTCGGAGTCAACAAGAGGAAAATTAACAACCACACAAAGTTTTTTGATTTTGAAAAGGACTATTTAACGCGAATATTAGAAGATGGTTTTGATTGCGGTGAATTCACTAAAATTGAAAGGGAAGACATTCCCTGGTTCTCTGAAACGTTAATTGCTGCTTTTTTAGGAATTACAGGTTATTCCATAAAAAAAATACAGAAGAGTATCGCGAAAAACTTCAAAAAACTTCAAATATCCTATTGAATCAAATATTTTCATAATGCATTTTTTTGAATCGAAAACCAACTAAAAATATAAATAGAATTGTAGTATAATAATTATAGTTCAGTAGAACAGAAAACTAAATATGAAGACATTAAAAAAACAAAAAACAAAGATTATACTATTGGCATTATTATCGCCAAGCGTGTCAGTTTTTGGGCAACAACAAAAACATTTGCTGTCGTTCGACCAGGCAATGCAGATGATGTTAGTGCAGAATCCCGCACTACTTCACCAAAAAGAAGAAATTCGGCAGAAAGAGTTTGAAATAAAGTCAAAAAAAGAATTGCATCTGCCAACAGTTTCTGTTAGTACTACTGCTGTGATAATGTCTGAACAGTTATCAATTGAATAAAACCAGACAAAAATACGGGTGGGTAATTAATGTTCATGATCAAACTTTATGGCTTTTAAAACGGCTGACATTTAATATTCTGGCTTGGAATATTTTAGTGCGGATTTTTTTGTCTCTTACCTATTTATTAAATCCGGAACTTGGTATTTCAGGTGCTAAAATTTTTCAGCTGTTTTCACAAAACAAACTATTACTAACAACATTAGTTTCAACGATTGCCGTTAGTAGCTGGTTGCTTGAAGATGTTTTGTTTTTTAGTTTTTTAAACAAAAAAAGTATGGGAGAACTTTTCCTTTTAAGGATTGTTTTTTTCTCGTTAATGCTGCTGTTTATCTTTTTATTGATTTCGGTATTTCATTACAAATCAGTTACTTCAAGCGAAGAAGAATACCTGCATTTAATACGGCTGTTCTTTTTTAATCGAGCTAGCATTTACCTTTTTTTAACAGGAATCTTTTCTTCAGTAATTATTAATTTTTTTAAAGCTTTACGACAAAAAATTGGCTTCGAAAAATTTTGGCCGTTTATATTGGGGCGTTATCGTATCCCAAAAGAAGAGAACCGCATTTTTGTTTTTATTGATTTAATATCATCAACTAATTGTGCCGAACAATTGGGGCACAAAAAGTACAGCTATTTTATACAAGAATGTTTCAAATACCTCGGTGCACTCGAAATTAAGTACAACGCAATGCAATATCAATTTGTGGGCGATGAGGTGGTTTTAAGTTGGCCGGCAAAAGAAAAAAACTACCTAAAGGCAGTACAATTTTACTTTGAATATCTTTATATTTTGAAAAATAAACAAAGCCTCTTTTTGAAAAACTTTGGAATAATTCCACAATTCTCGGCCTCAATAAATTCTGGAAACGTAATGGTTTCGGAAGTGGGAACTGTTAAAAGTGAAATTGCATTTCACGGCGATGTTTTAAATACAGCAGCTGGAATTCAAAAACATTGCAAAAATTATAATAAACCCTTATTAGTAACACAAGATTTTGCCATTGAATTTAAGAAAGCCAATCCAGAGAAAAAAGTACTTTGGATTGGTGAAAAAAATCTAAGTGGGAAGCAGTATCCGGTAAACATATATAGCATTGAATTGTAGTTTAAATTAATTAACTTAGAATAGATTTATTCGGTTATGAAAAAACTTTTTTTACTGATATTAGTAGCGTTAAGTAGCCAGTTAAACTGGGCACAGTCAAACAAAACCTTTTCGCTTTTTTTAATTGGTGATGCTGGGCAATACAGTCCTGCTAATGATAACCACAAAAAACTTTTTCAGATTATTAATAATTATAATGAGAACGACAAAGGAATCGTTTTTTTGGGAAATTACATTTCTCCGGAAATATCGAAAGATAAATCAAACGATTACGAGGATTTGAAAAAAGTTGTTGAATTTAAATTGAAAGATTTTGATGGTCCGGTATGTTTTGTACCTGGCAGGGGAGATTGGGCAAATGGCTCGTCTGATGGAAAAGACATGATTCGATGGGCACGAAAAACTTTGAAAAAACAATTTGACGATAATGATTTAAATATTCCGGAAGCGGCTTGTCCCGGACCTCTTGAAATAGAAATTTCTGAATCACTCGTATTAATTTTATTCGATACCCAGTGGTGGTTGCATCCATACGACACTCGTTTTGGAAAATGCGACATTGAAGATGAATCGGATGTTTGGACAGCTTTGCAAGATGCATTGCGACGAAATCGGAACAAACAAATTGTTGTGGCAGGTTATCATCCGGTTGTTTCTTACGGTGAAACAGGTGGTCGTTTCCCTTTACCAAAAAGTTTAACGCCAGTTGCGGTTTATCGCAAATTTTTGGGTTCCCGTTCAGATTTTGCCCATCCTTTGTATAAATCGATGAAGGAAAATTTGAAAACCATACTTAACGAATTTCCAAATGTTATTTATGCTTCATCAGAAGAACAGAATTTTCAATATTCAAAAGAAGGTAATATTCACCAAATAATTGGTGGTTCGCTTGTTGGCGGAGATTATTTAAAAGAAAATAAGGTGGAATGTGGAAGTCGTGAGGCGGGTTATTCACGACTCGATTTTTACGTCGATGGACGGGTTAAAATAAATTTTTACACCTTGAATAATTTAGATAACACGGAGTGCTCTCAACTACTTTATCAATTCGAAAAAACAAATTTACCAGAAAGTAGTTTGGCAGAAACATTTCAAGACAGTATTTCTTTTTCGGCAAGTGGACAATACGAACGTCAAGCAAAATTGCAGAAATGGTTGGGTGAAAATTACCGACAAATTTGGGATACTCCCATAAAAGTTAAGGTTTTCGACATTGATAAAGAACATGGAGGTTTGGATATTATAAAACGAGGTGGTGGCCAGCAAACCCATTCCATTCGTATGAAAGCAAAAAATGGACATCAATACGCTTTACGCTCGATTGAAAAGTTTGTTGAAGGAGCCATGCCTTCAGAAATGAAAAATACATTTGCAATTGATCTTATTCAGGATAATATTTCGGCTTCAAATCCTTTTGCCGCTTTGCCAGTTGCTAAATTAGCTGATGCGGCTGGGGTATTGCACACAAATCCGGAGTTTGTTTATATTCCTTTTGACAATCGTTTGGGAGAATACAAAGAAGATTTATCGAAAAGTTTATTTTTGTATGAAGAACGACCGAATGGGAATTGGCGCGACGAAGCTAGTTTTGGTAATTCGAAAAAAATCGTTGGAACACCCGATGTTATTGACGAAACAGAAAATAAACAAAATCATGTAGTTAATCAAAAATCGGTTTTGCGAGCTCGTTTGTTCGACACTTTTATTAACGACTGGGATCGCCACGACGACCAATGGCGTTGGGCATCTTTTAAAAAGAATGGCCTTACAATGTACGAACCAATTCCTCGCGATCGCGACCAAGCATTTTATGTAAATCAAGGTGTTATACCACGAATTATTGCATTAAATTTTTTAATGCCTAAAATTCAAGGTTTTGCTCCACTTACACCAAATATGCGCGGACTAACTTTTAATGCACGCTTTTTCGACCGCGCATTTTTAACCGAGCCCGACTGGGAAGATTGGCAGGAAATGATTGGCACTTTGCAAACCAATTTAAGCGATGATAAAATTGATGAGGCTGTTCTGGCATTTCCGAAAGAAATACAACCTTTGGCAGCTGATTTTACAGCCGAGACCTTAAAAAAGAGACGGGAAAACTGGGAGCAAATGGCACGCGAACATTATTTGTTGCTAGCAAATCTGGTAAATGTTATTGGAACCGATGAAGATGAATTGTTTGAGATAAACAGAATAAACGACAATGAAACGAAACTTGTAATTACCGAGCTTTCGAAGAAAAAACACAAAAGAAAAGAGCAACTTTATAAGCGGGTTTTTAAGACCGACGAAACAAAAGAAATTAGACTGTACGGTTTAAATGGCGACGACGTTTTTC
This sequence comes from uncultured Maribellus sp., assembly GCA_964476535.1. Taxonomy (GTDB): domain Bacteria; phylum Bacteroidota; class Bacteroidia; order Bacteroidales; family Prolixibacteraceae; genus Draconibacterium. The sequence goes on along the minus strand of CAYZBC010000042.1, from coordinate 12,365 downwards.
TATTAAACGGTGAAGTTAAAAAGGGAATAACAATTCGTGTAATTGGAGGAAAAGGGAAAGATTCGATTCAAAATAGCTCGCGAGTAAAAACAGTTGGTAGACAAACGGCTGTTTACGATTTAAATAAAAATACAACTTTGTTAGCCGAAAAAGACACCAAAATAAAGCTCTCTGATAATAAGAATATTAACAATTACGACCGTTTGGGTTTTCGATATAACTTAGGAAGTCCTGGAATTTTTATGGGCTACAATGCCGACGATGGTGTTTTTTTAGGAGGAGGTCCTGTGGTTAATCGTTACTTATTTCGCCGACATAATAAGTTTTCGATATTAGCAAACTATGCGGCTTTAACAAAAGCATATAATGTAAAATTTGGCTTCGACTCGGAAGTCGAAATTAAAGGAATTGACTATCATTTGTCCCTAGACCACAAAGCGCCGGGCTTTTCATTAAACTATTTTGGTTTTGGAAATAATTCGGAAAAAGGAAATATAGACAAAAGTTATTATCGTTTGCAGCGCGGATTAATTGAAGTGGATTATGCTATTTCTTATCGTTTTGGGAAAACGGCTTTTAAAACCACTGTTGATGGTTCGATAAACGAAAGTACGATAAAAGCCGGAGGTTTTTTAAAAGTATATAGCAAGGAAGGAAATACCTGGAATTATGTTGGCGATCTTGGCAAAAACGGACTTTCAACCATAGATTTGGCAAAACAACATTTTGCAGGTTATTATGTAAATTATTTGTATTCGAATCTCGATAAATCTACAAACCCACAACGTGGAGTTCAGTTGGAGGTTCAAGGAAAACAGTACTTTGATTTAGATGAATTTTACGATCCGTTTTTTAAAGCAAGCGCCGATTTTCGTGCCTACCTTAGTTTTACTAGAAACCCAAGAACAGTTCTTGCATTTAGACTTGGGGGAGAGGCTGTTTTAGGCGATAATTATTCGTTTCTTGAATCGGCAAAATTAGGCGGAAAAACAAATTTGCGTGGTTATTGGACCGACCGTTTTTACGGTGATCAATCTGTTTATCAGAACACTGAGTTGCGTTATAAAATGCTAGATTTTAATTCCTATTTATTAAACGGAGAATTGGGTGTTCTTGGTTTTTACGACTCGGGGCGTGTGTGGCATAATACCGATTCCTCAGGTGAATGGCATCACGGTTATGGCGGTGGTTTTTGGATGTCGCCATTTGAAATGACAATTCTAACCGTTACATATAATATGAGCAAAGAAACCAATATGGTGCAAGTAACAATGAATTATAAGTTTTAACTCACGAAACTATTTTAAGTTCAATTTAAACATTCGTGCAAGCTTTTGGTTTTTAACTCGACATAGTATTGTGTCTGTTACTTCTATTTCTTAAAAAAACGTAAGAAAACAATAAAAAGACAAAAATGTCGTAATTAAGCATGAGTTAAAAGAAATCAATATGAAGACAATTTTTATACTATTATTTGTGATGCTTTCAATAGGAATAAATGCCCAAAACTGGCACAATAATTTTGAGGAGGCAAAAGCAGAAGCACTAAAAGAAAATAAAAAAATACTTTTAGTTTTTCAGGGTACCGACTGGTGTGCGCCGTGCATAAAACTTGAAAAAGATGTTTGGGAAACTGAAGTTTTTAAAAGTTATGCCAAAGAGAATTATGTATTAGTAAAAGCAGAATTTCCTCGTAAAAAGAAAAATGCTTTACCCACAGAGCAGCAAGAAAAAAATAATAAACTGGCAGAAAAATACAACTCAAAAGGATATTTTCCTTTGGTGGTGGTTTTTAATTCAAAGGGTGAAGTAATTGGCGAAGCGGGGTACAAAAAGTTATCGGCAGAAGATTATATAAAACATTTAGAGTCACTAAAATAAATCGCTTGAAAAAATTATTCTTTTTCGGACTACTTTTTCTAACAGGAACAAGCCTTTTTTCTCAACAAACTTTTAAAAGAACATTGAAGTTAATGGGGAGCAGGTTTGATATTACTGTTGTGGCAAATAGTGTGTCGGAAGGAGAGAAATACATCGGTTTGGCTGTTGACGAAATAAGTAGAATTGAAAGAATTATTTCTTCATGGGATACCAATTCCGTTACCTCCGAGATTAACAGAAATGCTGGATTAAGCGCGGTAAAAGTAAGTGCCGAATTATTTGGGTTGATTGAGCGTTCAATTGCATTATCAAAACTTACTGATGGTGCTTTCGATATTAGTTATGCTTCAATGGATCGTATCTGGAAATTTGATGGAAGTATGAAAGTTATGCCATCCGAAAAAGAAATTAAGTCATCAGTTGGCAAAGTAGGATTTGAAAATATTATTCTTGATAAACAAAACAGTACTGTATTCCTGAAGAATAAGGGAATGCAAATTGGCTTTGGCGGTATTGGTAAAGGTTATGCTGCCGACAAGGCAAAACAATTGCTAAAAGGAAAAGGAGTTGTAGCTGGAATTATTAATGCGGCCGGAGATATGAATACCTGGGGTAAAAAACCAAACGGAAAGGATTGGACAGTGGCAATTACAAATCCATTAGATAAAAATAAATCGTTTGCAAAGTTGCCGATTACCGAGGGTGCGGTGGTTACATCGGGCAACTACGAAAAATATGTTGAGTTTGATGGAAAAAGATATACGCATATTATCGATCCCCGAACCGGATTTCCATCGAGTGGAATAATTAGCGTTACCGTATTTGCATCAAAGGCAGAACTTGCCGACGCTTTGGCAACATCAATTTTTATAATGGGAGTTGAGGTTGGAATCGACAGGATAAATCAATTACCTAATATCGAATGTATTGTAATCGACAACAAAGGGAAAATACATAAGTCGAAAAATATTTTAATAGAGAAACAATGAAAAAATATAGTATCAGAAAGATTTTAATAGGCGTATTTATTGCAGGAATATTTAGTTCGTGTGCGGTTGTTAAAGAATACGAGAAAGTACAGTTAAACGATCCGGATATGGTTTTAGCTTCTAAAAAAAGTGATCGTTTCGAAAGGAACTTTCAAGCATATCGAGAAGCTACGACAGGAGCAAATGGTGGAAAAACAGGTGGAGGATGTGGTTGTAATTAAGACTTGAGGAATGAAAAAATTACTGATATTATTTTTGCCCTTACTTTTTGTAGGAGTAGTTTATGCTCAAACAGGGACAAAAGATTCTGTTCAGGCTTATAAAAAAAGAGTGCTCGAAAATATCGAAATAGATTTATTGGGCAGTTATTATACGCAAACTGGCGAAAATGCTGCTACTTCAGGTGGAATTGGTTCCGAAGAATTACAGGATTTGGCTCCATCAATAATCGTTTCAATTCCTTTAAACGACGATGATGTTTTAACCATCGATGGAAATGTTTCTGCATATACTTCGGCATCTTCAAGCAACATTAATCCATTTGATGGAAGAGAAGGTGTTGCCGATCCTTTTGTTCAAAGTTCGGGGGCATCAAAAAGTGATACATGGGTAAATGGAACAGCAAACTATAGCCATTCTTCAGATGACCGAAATAAAATATGGTCGGCAAAGTTTTCTTTTTCAAATGAATACGATTATACTTCAATTGGGTTTGGAGGTAGTTTCACAAAGTTGTTCAACGAAAAGAACACCGAATTGAGCATAAATGCAAATGTTTTTCTTGATACCTGGAAGTTGTTGTACCCAATTGAATTAAGAACTACCGGTCGGAAAAGCGACGATGATGAGAATTTTGTTTTACAAAATAACACCATTCCCGGTAACGCTAATTATAACCCAAAATTCAGCCCTTTAAATGATAAAAGTCGAAATTCATTTTCAATGGGATTTAGTTTATCTCAGATTCTTTCGGAAAGAATGCAAGCCTCATTTTTATTGGATTTGACCTACCAAAGTGGATTGTTATCGACACCTTTTCATCGAATATATTTTAAAGATTTTGAAGATTCATTTATTGAAAATTTTCAATTGGCAGACGACATTGAAAGGTTACCCAACGCAAGATTTAAAATAGCTGCAGGAGGAAGATTAAATTATTACATAAACGAATTTTTAGTTCTGAGAACATATTACAGATATTATACTGATGATTGGGGAATTAATTCGCACACCGCAAGTATTGAATTACCCATAAAAATTGGAGATAAATTTACCTTGTATCCTTCGTATCGTTTCTATAATCAAACAAGTGTCGACTATTTTGCACCTTACGAACAGCATCTTTCAAGCAGCGAATTTTATACTTCAGATTACGATTTATCTAAATATAGCGCTAATCAGTTCGGGTTCGGAATTACCTACACAGATATTTTCACAAGTATGCGGGTTTATAAACTTGGGCTAAAAAGTATTGGATCAAAATACAATTATTACGAACGCGATTCGGGATTAAAAGCAAATGTTGTAGCGCTGAATTTAAGTTTTGTTTTAGACTAAACGAATAGTTTAAAAAACATTATTGCAAAGCTATTTTGGCGTACAAACCCAATCCTTTGTTAATTGCTATCGGGTAAATTTTAACAGGCGAATTTCTTTTGTGTAACTCTGGAATCAAAATTCCGGTTAATACACCTACAGCAAAACCGGTAAGTATATCGGTAGGAAAATGTTTGGATCCTTTGTAGCGCAAGTAACCAGTGTAAGCCGGTGGAATGGTTGCCAGACCATAAAATAGAAATTTATTTTTAGCTTTAGGATGTAAGTCGTAATAAACTTTCACCATAAAAAAAGTTGCGGTTGCAGCTGTAGAAACATGACCGCTAAAAAAGGAATTAGTTGTATTCCTACCATGTTTTATTTCTGCACTTACATTTGGATTATACATAAATGGTCTCAATCGGGGAATCGGCACTGAAGCTGCTAAATATATGCTTGAATTTATTGCCTGGCTTTCAGCGTGTAATAAAGCAAAGTTTAGCCCAAGGTCTCTAACTTTCGGGTCGATGTACATTAAAAAAGGACCAAAAAATCCAAAACGAAGAAAATAGTCAGAAATACTCAGGTAGTTTTCTGCTTCCGAATAATTTTGTTTGGTAGCTCCTCTATCAAGCCACCCAATGTCTTTCGGATTTAAATTTGAAATATTAATAGAACTTTTAGGTTCTCTGCCTCTTAAATAATCAGTGCCATATTTACTTCCCAATAATCCAGTGACAGTAATTGGTATATCAACAAAGTAGTTAATTTTATACGGGTTGTATTTTACTTTGGTACTGTCTTGTTTTGCAAAACAAGAAGCAGAAGCACAAAGAAGGAGCAAAAAAAATGTAATTTGTTTTTTTGTTTTCATCTAATTAAAATTTAAATTTTTCAAAGGTATTAGATGTAACTCCCTTTTTAATTATGCTTATTTGTGAAGCATTTCTGCATGGTCGTTTCATAATAGAATGCGAAGGTAGGTAAGATTCGAGAATTTATAAACACTGTCTGTAAAATTTAGCGATTGGTTTAACGTAATACTTTAAACTATTATTGTACTGAAAAATGAATTAAATGCGAAACAAACAAAATATAATATTGCTATTAGTCCTTTTGGCATTTCTTTTCAATACAAGAATTTTTGCGCAAAATGAAATTCAAAAAACTGGCTCGGTGTATAAAATAAACCGAAAGGTAGAATTACCGCTTACACTTGGATTGTTTGGAGCATCATTAATTGGATTTGAATACCTCAGAAATAAACCAACTTTAAGTTTGGAAGAGGTAAGTGGATATCAACAAAACGATATTTGGTGGTTCGATCGTTCGGCTGTTAAACAAGATGTTTCTTTTCGAAATCGCGCACACGATATTTCTGATTTTTTCCTTAATAGCTCGGTTCTGCTTCCTACCTTACTTGCATTGGATAAAAATATTAGAAAAGACTGGGTCGATTTATTAATTCTGTATGGAGAATCGCATGCAATAAATACTGATATTTATTTATTGAATACAAGTTTTATGCTTCGCTCCAGACCTTTTACTTATAATCCAGATATTCCGATGAACGATAAATTAGCAACTGAAACTCGAAATTCGTTTTTTAGTGGCCATGTTTCTACAACTGCAACCGCAACTTTTTTTGCAGCCAAAGTTTATAGCGATTATCATCCTGAAATAGGCAACAAAAAATATTGGTTATATGTAGCGGCTGTTATTCCTCCTTCGTTGGTTGGTTATTACCGTTTTAAGGCTTTGAAACATTTTCCAACTGATATTCTTACCGGTTTTGCAATTGGTTCAGTCGCAGGAATTCTTATTCCTCAAATGCATAAAATAAAAGAAGATAGCTCTGGGTTTGCTTTTGTTCCTTTTGCCGGAAATTACAATGGCTTACAGATAAGTTATACGTTTAAGTAATTAGGAGAGTATTGTTAATTACCACATTATTTATGTTAATTTTTATTGCGTTTTTTCTTCATCCCTTTAATCAAAAGAATTCCTCGAGGTTCTACCTCGGGTTAGTTTATTAAAAATAACTTTTTCATTGTTTGTTTTATAAAGTAAGAAGATGAGGGAAGTGGTTTTGTGGACAAAAAAAGAAGATTAATTTTTCGGAAAAATAGATTTTCTTAAAAATAACCCCAGAAACAAAAGAAAAACATCTTTTTCCGACAAACATTCCTTTAAAGATTTTAATGCCCGAAAAACCTGCTTCCGGGCTGAGTCGTATTTCAAAGACATAATTTCACAAATCTGTTCGTATTCTAAATCGCAGGTAAAACGGAAAAAAAGAATTTCACAATGTTTTGTGCTTAATTTTGACAATCCTTCCTGAACCGCCTTTTCACGTCGAGATAGTTCTTCTTTTCCGATAATTTTCTGTTCCGCAGAATAAACAATTTCAACTTTCAAAAGTTTTTCATCAGTTGAATCGACGATTAAGGATTGCTTTTGAACATTTTTAGTAAGTTTTCATCTGAATGAAACAATCAAATAAAACTTAATACTATCTGTTTTACCTAAATTTTCCCGGGTTCTAATTAAATCAAAAAATAAATACTGAATGGTATCTTGGATAATTTCTTCGTCTTTCGAAAATTTTCGACCATAACGAAAAAGGAGTTGAACATATTGATAATAAATATGAGGAAGAGCATAACTCTCACCTTTAATAAAATCATCCCATATATCTTTTTTCTGAATTTACGTTTACTTCGAAATCCAAATATACAATTTAAGTTCACAAATAAAATTGCCCCAACTAACCAATTTGAATATGTTATTTTTTATTTTCATTCTATATTAGCTCCAACACAACACTATATTCAACTATCTACATATTTAGCCTTTTAAAAGAAAAATAATTATCTTTGTGATTCTAAAAATTTTACGATATTACAGGTCGTATTATTAGATAATAAATTTGATAAATAATAGATATATGTTCGATTTAGATTTGGTTAAAAAAAATTATGCTGAATTACCTGAGAAGGTTAAAAAAGCCAAAAAGGAATTAAACCGACCTTTGACTTACGCTGAAAAAATTCTATATTCACATCTGTTCGAAACTCAAAATCTTAAAACATTTGAACGTGGAAATGCTTATGTTGATTTTGCTCCAGATCGGGTAGCAATGCAAGATGCAACAGCTCAAATGGCTTTACTTCAATTTATCAATTCTGGAAAAAAAACAACTGCGGTTCCATCAACTGTGCATTGTGACCATTTAATTCAGGCGCAAGTAGAAGGGAAAACCGACCTCGGCGTAGCAAAAAGTGCAAATAAAGAAGTTTACGATTTTTTAGAATCGGTATCGAATAAATATGGAATTGGTTTTTGGAAACCCGGTGCCGGTATTATTCACCAGGTTGTATTGGAAAATTATGCCTTTCCTGGCGGAATGATGATTGGAACCGACTCGCACACTGTAAATGCAGGTGGACTTGGAATGGTTGCCATTGGAGTTGGAGGTGCCGATGCAGTTGATGTAATGGCTGGAATGGCATGGGAGTTAAAAATGCCAAAATTAATTGGGGTTAAACTTACTGGAAAATTAAGTGGTTGGGCTGCTGCCAAAGACGTTATTTTGAAAGTTGCCGGAATTTTAACTGTTAAAGGTGGTACCGGAGCAATTGTTGAATATTTTGGAGAAGGTGCTAAGTCGTTGTCAGCTACCGGAAAAGGAACCATTTGCAACATGGGAGCAGAAGTAGGTGCAACTACAAGTATATTTGCTTACGACGAAAGTATCGAACGGTACCTGAAAGCTACGGGAAGAACAGAAGTTGCTGAATTGGCAAATTTGGTTAAAACCGATTTAGAAGCCGACCCTGAAGTTTATGAAAACCCTGACATTTATTTTGATCAGGTAATTGAAATTAACTTATCAGAATTAGAACCACATATAAATGGTCCTTTTACGCCAGATCGTGCAACACCAATTTCAAAAATTGGAGCAGTGGCAAAAGAAAATAGTTGGCCTCTTAAAATTTCAGTTGGATTAATTGGAAGTTGTACCAACTCTTCGTACGAAGACATTTCGCGGGCAGCTTCTATTGCAAGCCAGGCTGTTGAGAAAGGATTAAAAACCAATGCTGAATTTACAATAACACCAGGTTCGGAGCAAGTACGTTACACCATCGAACGCGATGGTTTTATCGGTACATTTGAAAAAATGGGAGGTAAAGTTTTTGCCAATGCTTGTGGTCCGTGTATCGGACAGTGGGCTCGCGAAGGAGCAGATAAGCAAGAAAAAAATACTATTGTTCATTCATTTAACCGGAACTTCTCGAAACGTGCCGATGGAAATCCAAATACTCACGCTTTTGTTGCTTCACCCGAAATGGTAACTGCATTAGCCATTGCAGGACGATTGGATTTTAACCCGATTACCGACACGCTAACGAACTCAAATGGAGAGCAAATAAAATTAGATCCACCGTTTGGTGACGAGTTGCCATCAAAAGGATTTGCTGTTGAAGATGCAGGTTTTCAGGCTCCGGCAGCAGATGGTTCAAGTGTTGAGATTTCCGTAGCTACCGATTCACAACGATTACAATTATTATATCAGTTTGAACCCTGGGATTACAAAAATATTACCGGTGCAAAATTGTTAATTAAAACACTCGGAAAATGTACAACCGACCACATTTCGATGGCTGGTCCGTGGTTGCGTTATCGTGGTCATTTAGATAATATTTCGAACAACATGTTAATTGGTGCGATAAATGCCTTTAACAGTGAATCAAATAAAGTCAAAAACCAGTTAACCGGAGAATACAATGCTGTACCGGCAGTTCAAAGAGAATACAAAAAAAATAAGATTGACACAGTTGTAATTGGCGACCAAAATTATGGAGAAGGTTCTTCGCGTGAACATGCTGCAATGGAACCACGGCATTTGGGAGTTAGAGCTGTAATTGTAAAATCCTTTGCACGTATTCACGAAACCAATCTAAAAAAGCAGGGAATGCTCGGCTTAACTTTTGCAGATGAAAATGACTACGATTTAATTCAGGAAGACGACACATTTAACTTTATAGATTTAGTTGAATTTGCACCCGAAAAACCATTAAATATTGAAATCGTTCATGCAGATGGCACAAAGGATAAAATTGTGGTAAACCATACTTACAATGAACAACAAATAGATTGGTTCAAAAACGGTTCAGCATTAAATTTAATCAGAAAACAAAATAATTAGTAATTCAAAAAAACATGCAAAAAATCAAAGTTCAAAATCCAGTCGTAGAACTCGACGGTGACGAGATGACCAGAGTAATTTGGGATTTCATTAAACAAAAATTAATCCTTCCGTACCTCGATATCGATCTTAAATATTACGATCTCGGAATGGAAAGTCGTGATGCTACGAACGATCAAATTACAATTGATTCAGCACTGGCCATCCAAAAATATGGAGTTGGAGTTAAATGTGCTACCATTACTCCCGATGAAGCACGCGTTGAAGAATTCGGATTAAAAGAAATGTGGAAATCACCCAATGGAACTATTCGTAACATTTTGGGTGGAACTGTCTTCCGCGAACCCATTTTGATAAATAACGTACCTCGTTTAGTTCCCGGCTGGACAAAACCAATTTGCATAGGTCGTCACGCTTTTGGCGATCAGTACCGTGCAACCGATTTTCTCACCAAAGGAAAAGGAACACTTACAATTAGTTTTACACCTGAAGATGGAAGTGAACCTACTTCGCACAATGTTTATGATTTTGAAGGCGACGGACTTGCCATGGCAATGTACAACACCGACGAATCTATTTATGGATTTGCGCATTCGTGTATGAAACAAGCTATCGATAAAAAATGGCCCTTGTACATGTCAACAAAAAACACGATTTTAAAAAGATACGATGGTCGTTTTAAAGATATTTTTCAGGAAGTTTTTGATGCAGACTACAAAGAGAAATTTGAAGAACTTGGAATTACATACGAACACCGACTGATTGATGATATGGTTGCAGCAGCCATGAAATGGGAAGGTGGATATGTTTGGGCATGTAAAAACTACGATGGAGATGTTCAAAGCGATACGGTCGCGCAGGGATTTGGATCGCTTGGCTTAATGACTTCTACTTTAGTTACTCCTGATGGAAAAACAATGGAAGCTGAAGCAGCTCACGGAACAGTAACCCGCCATTTTCGCCAGCACCAAAAAGGAAATCCAACTTCAACCAATCCAATTGCATCTATTTTTGCCTGGACCCGCGGATTAGCTTTCCGGGGGAAACTAGACAATCATCAGGAATTAATAAATTTTGCCAACACCCTTGAACAAGTTTGTATTGAAACTGTTGAAAGTGGAAACATGACAAAAGATCTGGCTTTAATTATTCATGGAAAAGGTTTAAAAGAAGAACATTATTTGACCACTGAAGGTTTTCTTGAAGCTTTAAACAAAAATCTCGGAGCAAAACTTAATTAGTAGATTTTCATTCTGCCAAACAATAAAATTTACTATATTGCTAGGCTTGAAAATTCCAAACAATAAAATTAGGCTTTTAACCGAAATTAAATTAAACCGAAAATAAGAAATTAAATAAAGAACACAATGGAATACATAAAGTACAGATTTTATCAAAAAGCCAATAAATGCGCTAAAGAATTTCAGCGCTTGAAAAAAGACCACGCCGATGTGGTACTTGGTGAAGTAACACTCGGACAAGTTTTAACAGGAATGAAAGGCATTCCTCTGTTAGTTACTGACACGTCAAAATTAGATCCTGAAGAAGGAATTCGATTTAAAGGATACACCATTCCAGAGTTACAGGAAAAATTACCAAAAATATCGGAAGATGGAGAACCATTACCAGAGGGATTACTTTACCTTATGTTAATTGGAGAAATTCCTTCGCGAGAAGACGCATTAAATTTATCACGAGACTTGGCAACAAGAGCTCATGTACCGCAGCATACTTTCGATGTAATTGATGCAATGCCAAAAACATCAAAGCCAATGACACAGTTTAGTGCTGCGATACTTTCAATGGCAACTGAATCAACTTTTCAAAAGGCGTACCGTGCCGGTGTATCTAAAAAATTCTACTGGGATGCTACATACGAAGATGCAATGAATCTGATTGCACGTTTACCTCATATTGCTGCATATATTTATCGTCGACAATTTCATAACGAAAAACATATTGAACCAAATCCTCGATTGGACTGGGCAGGAAACCTGGCACACATGATGGGTTTTGATTCAGAAGATATTCGTCGATTGTTTCGCATGTACATGATTATTCATGCCGACCATGAAGGAGGGAATGTATCAGCACATACAGCTCACTTGGTAGGTACAGCATTGAGTAATCCATATTATTGTTATGCTGCAGCAATGACAGGCCTGGCTGGCCCACTTCACGGTTTGGCTAACCAAGACGTAATTTTCTGGATATTTGAAATGATTGAAGAATTAGATACCGATACACCTACCGACGAACAAGTTGCAGAATATTGCAAAAAAACAATGGAAGAAGGACGTGTAATTCCTGGATACGGACATGCGGTTTTGCGTAAAACCGACCCACGTTTTACAGCTCAGGAAGAGTTTGCTAACAAATACATTAAAAACGACAAAATGGTAAACTTGGTCAATCAGTTATACAGGGTTGTTCCTCCGATTTTGGGTACAGTTGGAAAAATAAAAAATCCATGGCCTAATGTTGATGCTTACAGTGGTTCACTTCTTTATCACTATGGAATTAAGGAATACTCATTCTACACTGTAATGTTTGGTGTTTCACGTTCATTGGGTGTATTGGCATCGTTAGTAAACGATCGTATTTACGGTATGCCTATCGAGCGTCCAACCTCTCATCCACTAAGCTGGTTTAAAGAACAGGCTGAAGGAAAAGGATCAGATTGTTAAAAATTTCACAATTTATATTGAAGGTCAGCTAAATGCTGGCCTTTTTTTGTGCCCATAAACCAC
>CAYZBC010000041.1:0-24771 GCA_964476535.1 uncultured Maribellus sp. | reverse complement strand
GAGCATTCTTCATTTGTAAAAATGAAAAAACTTGTGTTGGTGGGATTAATATTAAGTTTTCAATCCCAGTTATTTTGTATTCACACACTAATAATAAAGACAATTTTATCTTTATTTCCATACTGTTAAGTAGTTGAAAAACAGTGTGTGTTATATCATTTTTTCCGAAAGGTATTGACTTGTATTATATTTTGTTGTAAATTGTATAGCAAATCATAAATCAGAATCGAACATTTTATATGAATTCGATTCAATGCAACAGAGGACGTATTTTATAAAGATAGTAGGTTTAGTTTTAGCCCAATTAAAAATTTAAAGTCATTTTTAATTGTGATATGGAGTGTGTTAGATTAATGAATTGCCAGGTAAAAATTAGACAAAAATTTTAATTTTTTTTCATGATTTACGAAACCTTACAAATACTGCAGGAACAACTCGAAAACTACTTTGTAGAGGTTGGACTGGGTAAAATTATAGCTCTTGAAAATATTGCTTTATGGGAATCGGGTAGTGAAGATGCCACAAAACTTGACGGCAAAGTGGTGCTAACTCTTATAAAATTGGAGGAGGAGACTACTTTGAAAAATACTTCCAATTACAAAATCAAAAATGGAAAAACAGAATATAGAAATCCACCAGTTCATTTAAATCTCTATCTGTTAATTAGTGCGAATTGCGACACCTACGACAAGTCGCTTCGAAGCATTTCAAAGGTTATCCAGTTTTTTCAGGGCAAAAAACTATTTACTTCAACCAATACAGTTTACAACCGTACAAATGTTGCATTCGATGTGTTTGATTATTTCAAATTTATTATGGAATTATATACTCCCAGTATCGAAGAATTAAATCAGGTTTGGGGTATGCTGGGTGGCAGACAATTGCCTTCTGTTATGTACCGAATACAATTAATTCAGCTTGAACAAGATAAAAAACTTTTGACTTCCGAAGTAATAACTCATGTTGGTGGCGACTTAAACGATATAAATTAATGGCATTTTCAGTAAAATATATGGCTCTTTTTAACGTGAATATACTTCATAACTATTTTCTAAATAAGGGATTGGACGAATTTATATCGATGAATGAAACCGACAAAAACAAACAACTTGATTCGTTCGATGTAAACGTATTCTTAAACATTCGACCTACAAGGAAAACCCAACAAGAACTCAATGGACATAATTTGGTTATTAAAGCATTAAATAACGGATTAACAGTTTGGAGTAAAGTAAGCGAAAGCGGTAATAATATCCCTTTCATTTCGCTGGACGATGATTTATGTTTCACCTTTCTTATTCAACTAAAAGACGCTGAATTTTATAATTACACCAATCTTAAATTGGAAAATGCAGGTAAGCTTTACTATTTCTCTAATCGAATATTAGCTGCTGAACCGGGCTCTTTTCCATTAATTAATATATCAGGTGACAACAGTGGTGTTAATGAAAATTTTGTTTTGTCGGAAGCCAGCGCAAATGCAGAGCTCAGCGAACTTACTACGAGTGAAAAAGATAATTTATTTGGATTGATTCGAATTTTTGTAAAAAGCGATAATATTTCATTGGATATTACTGATGCTCAGAATAAAATTCATATTCCTTTTAAAACATATGAAATACTGTTTAACAATCGAAAAACCATTTGGCGGTACATTTTCAACGCAGACCAGAAAGTAAAAAATAAGGATGATGTTAAAAAGGAAGATGGGAACGCGCAACAATTAATAACTAAAACCGAACAACCATTGACTCAGAAAGGATTTATTTCCATAGAATTGGATGGCAATGAATTACCGAATCCAAATGCTCGGCTTATAAAACCCGATACTATAAATAATAAGTATTATTCTGAAATATATATGTAAAATTTAAATTCAAAATTATGGCAACATCGTACAAAACACCAGGCGTTTACATTGAGGAAATTTCCAAATTCCCTCCTTCGGTAGCGCAAGTTGAGACTGCTATTCCAGCCTTTATTGGCTACTCTGAATTGGCCATTGTTGATGGCGTGGATTATCATACAGAAGGCATTGTAAATCCTGTTAAAATAGGTTCTTTGCCCGAATACGAATTTTATTTTGGAGGGGCACCGGACCCAACCTCCGTTCTAATTGAGCTGAACACCGACAATTCTGTAAAGTCTGCCAGTGTAAACGGTGTTAATTTGTTATATGATTCTGTTAGAATGTTTTATTCAAATGGAGGAGGAGACTGCTACATCGTTTCTGTAGGTAACTACAGCACTGCAAGTTCGGATGTAGATAAACTGGAATTATTAGACGGACTGGCAACTTTAGAAAAAGTAGATTTACCTACTTTATTGGTCATTCCTGAAACTGTTCATTTATCAGAAGCCGAATCCGGCGAAGTTCACGCGGCTATGCTGAATCAATGTAATAAGTTACAAGATCGTTTTGCAGTTATGGACATTGTTAATGGAGACAAGGAAGCAACTCCTTCGGCCGATCCGGTGGCTAAATTCCGAAACAATGTTGGAATGAACAATCTGAAATATGGTGCCGTTTATTATCCCTGGCTGAAAACAACCTTGCCTTTTAAAATAGATTATGATGCCATTGTAGCCGGAACATTTACACAAGGTGGAAGTCCTGTCCCTGCAATCACGGCACTTTTTAACAGTGATATTGTATCGTCAATTTCGAATGTAGATACGGATATTGCAGCCCAATCCGGGATTGCAGTGCCAACGGCAGGTATAGTATCTACACGAGCAAATCTCGTTACCGAAGCAACAAATTTATATATCTATTTTAAAGCTTTTAACGATTTAACTTTCACCGATAATTCTGCATCTGACGAAAATTCAGCATTAAATATTCATGCAAAATATATTGCGGCGAGTTCTAATTTTGACGGGTACGTTAAAACTTTGTTCGATTATATTCATTTTAGTCAATCGGCAAACAGCGATGCTCCATCTCCGGCATGGGACACAGCTTTAATAGCCAGTGATTTTGCAACTGATTTTGCACCTCTGGTCTTTGCTGCTCCGGCCACTGATAAAAATGATATTTATACTGCCACATCCACAGCCGTAAATGCAGCTCCGTTTTTCGCTGCATTATTGGGGAAACTCGATGCACTTGTTAATCAGTTCTACACCGAACTAAAATCGGTTCGAAAAAACCGCACAGAAACTTTACAAGAAGTTGATTCTGTTTTTAAAGGAATTGTAACAGCCATCGGAAATCAGGGAGTTGTTTTACCTCCAAGTGGTGCAATTGTAGGAATTTACGCAGCGGTTGACAACGATCGGGGAGTGTGGAAAGCACCTGCAAATGTAAGTGTTACAGCGGTTAAAGGACCTTCTGTGAGTATTACACACGAAGATCAGGAGAGTTTAAATATTGATACCGAAGCTGGAAAATCAGTGAACGCCATTCGGGCATTCACCGGAAAAGGTACAATGGTTTGGGGAGCTCGCACACTGGCAGGAAACGATAACGAATGGAGGTACGTTCCGGTTCGGCGTTTCTTTAATATGGTGGAAGAGTCGGTGAAAAAAGCAACGGCGCAATTTGTATTCGAACCCAATGACGCAAATACCTGGGTGAAAGTACGTGCAATGATTGAGAATTTCCTTGCATTGCAATGGAGAGCCGGGGCACTGGCTGGAGCAAAACAGGAACAAGCATTTTATGTGCGTGTTGGACTCGGACAAACTATGACTGCTCAGGACATTTTAAACGGGTACATGCATGTTGAAATTGGCATGGCAGTGGTTCGTCCTGCAGAATTTATCATACTTAAGTTTTCACACAAACTTCAGGAAGCATAATAAAAATTTAAAACACAAATAGTTATGGCAACAAATTATCCATTAGTTAAGTTCCATTTTCAGGTAGAATGGGGCGGAACAAAATTAGGTTTTACTGAAGTTTCTGGATTAGATGTAGAAACTGAGGTAGTCGAATATCGCCACGGAGCAAGTCCCGAATATTCAAAAACAAAAATGCCGGGAATGCAAAAGTACAGCAATATTACTCTAAAACGAGGAACTTTTGCAGCAGATAACGAATACTTTATATGGTGGAATTCGGTGAAATTAAATACCATCGAACGAAGAGACATTACCATAAGTTTGCTAAACGAAGAGCACGCACCGGTTATCGTATGGAAGGTTAAAAATGCTTGGCCAACAAAAGTGCAATCTACAGATTTGAAAGCAGATGGTAGCGAAGTGGCCATTGAGTCTATCGAAATTGTTCATGAAGGAATTGTTACACAAAACGAATAAGAATGAGCAATTATAGTCCTCCTTTAGGATTTCATTTTATTGTTGAATTTGGCAATCTAAAAGGTGAATTCCAATTTCAATCGGTATCCGGATTATCTGTTGATCTGGAGATCGAAGAAATTGGTGAAGGAGGAGAAAATAGATTCAAGCACAAATTGCCCGTAAAAACCAAGTTCCCGAATTTGGTTTTGAAACGAGGACTGCTTGCCAATTCAAAGCTAATAAAATGGTGTCGCGAGGCAGTTGAAGATTTTAACATTACACCTACCGACATCACCATTAGTTTGCTGGACGAAGAGCACGAACCGCTGGTTACCTGGAATGTGGTGCACGCATACCCGGTAAAATGGGCAACCGCAGATTTTAATGCGGAAGAGAGCAAAATGGTAATCGAGACTGTTGAACTGGCTTATAACTACTTTAAGATTCAATAATATGCCAATTGAGATAAAAGAGCTTCACATAAAAATAAATGTCGACGAAGGGCCAGAAAACTCCAATCAGGAGGCGGCAAATAGAAATCAAAAAGACAAAATTATTGAAGCATGTGTGGAGCAGGTAATGGAAATTATTTCAAAAAATCAGGAGCGATAAAATGAGCGGAGAATTAATTAAACTCAAAATAAAGGCTTATTCCGACGAACAGTTTACGCAGGAAGTTTCCAACGGAGAATTTAAAACTTTGTTGAATCCTGAAAATTATACGTTCAAATACAAAATTGAACAAAACGAGGATCAGGCCTCTGGAACCAGTTCGTCTGCACCGAAATTTACGCGCGCACTTCCCGAAGATTTGGAGTTGGAATTTGTTTTCGACCGAACCGGAGTTATTACCGATTATGGCGTTTCCGGAAAAGACGACGATAAAACTTTCAAAGATGAAGGTGGTGGTATTATCGACGATGTTGAGAATTTTAAGAAAGTAGTTTTCGATTACAATGGCGACGAACACAAACCCAATTATTTAATTATATCGTGGGGTACACTTTTGTTTAAAGGAACCCTTACAGAAATGGGAATAACATTTAAACTTTTTAAAGCCGACGGAACTCCATTGCGAGCCGTGGCCAGTGCAAAGTTTAAAGGATTTGTTGAGGATAATCTTCGAATTGCCAAAGAAAATAACAGCTCTCCCGATTTAACTCATGTGCGAATTGTAAAAGAAGGAGACACCCTTCCGTTAATGGCTTTTCGGATTTACGGAGATTCGAAATATTACTTAGAAGTGGCAAAAGTCAACGAAATAACAAATTTCAGAAAGTTAAATGTTGGGCAAAAAATTTATTTTCCACCCATTAAGAAAGTCTCGTAATTATGCCAGAACAAAGACAAATACAAACTTCTCAATCTGCCGATTTGGTAACATTTAAATTACTAATAGATGGCGAACAATTGTCGTCGTCCTATCAAATCTTAAGTGTGGTTGTTGAAAAGGAAATCAACCGAATTCCTACGGCAAAAATTGTGGTTCTTGATGGTGATCCTGCAACGCAGGAATTTGAATTGAGCAATGCCGAATTACTGATTCCGGGCAAAGAAATTGAAATTAAAGCGGGTTATCATTCCGACGATGAAACTATTTTTAAAGGAATTGTAATCAGACATAATTTAAAAATTAGGCCCAATCAATCGTTTTTAGTTATTGAATGTAAAGATAAAGCCGTTAAACTTTCAGTAGGCAGGAAAAGTAAATATTTCTACGAAAGTAAGGATAACGAAATTCTGGAAGAAATAATTTCTGGCTACAGTTTGGAGAACGAAATTGAAACTACAAATGTACAGCACAAAGAATTGGTTCAGTACGATGTTTCGGATTGGGATTTTTGTGTGACACGTGCACAGGCAAACGGAAAAGTTTGTATTGTTGACGACGGGAAAATAACTATTCAAAAACCAGATTTTGAACAAGATAAACTTGAGACTGTAACTTATGGAGTTTCATTGCTGGATTTCGATGCTGAAATAGATGCTCGAAATCAAGTGGCAAAAGTAACATCCTACAGTTGGAATTCCGCAAATCAGGAGCTGCTCGAAATTGAGGCAAATAATCCCAATGTAAGTTTAAATGGAAATTTAACAGCCGATAAATTAGCGGAAGTAATCAATTTAGAAAATTTCGAATTAAAAAGTGGTGGCGGCACTCCAGATGTTGAACTTCAGGAATGGGCCGATGCAAAATCGCTTTTTAATCAGCTTTCAAAAATTAGAGGAAAAGTAAAGTTCCAGGGAATTGCGACAGCAAAACCAAATACAGTTCTCGAGTTGGCAGGCGTTGGAGATCGTTTTAACGGAAACGTATACATCTCTGCTGTTCGGCACCAAATTTCTGATGGAAACTGGACAGTCGATGCGCAGTTTGGTATTAATCCACGATGGTTTTCTGAAACAGTTGATATAAATGATACACCGGCAGCAGGACTCGTCTCTGCGGTCAACGGATTACAGGTTGGTGTAGTTACTCAGCTGGAAAGCGATCCGGATGGCGAAGATCGAATTATGGTTCGATTGCCCATTGTAAACAACGAAGATCAAGGAATTTGGGCTCGAATTTCAACACTGGATGCCGGCGATAGTCGTGGTTCGTTTTTCAGACCAGAGATTGAGGATGAAGTGATAGTGGGCTTTATAAATGGAAATCCGAAAGACGCAGTTGTATTAGGAATGATGAATAGTAGCTCCAAACCTGCTCCAATTGTTGCTGCCGACGATAATCACGAAAAAGGTTTTGTGACCAGAAGCGAAATGAAAGTGATATTTAACGACGATGAAATAAGTATGACATTGGAAACGCCAAACGGAAATAAAATTGTGATTAGCGACGATGAAGGTGGAATTAAACTGGAAGACGAGAATGGCAATTTTATTGAAATGAATTCTGATGGAATTACAATTGAAAGTGCTTCGAACATCAAAACGAATTCGTCGATTGATACGACAATGGAAAGTGGAGCAAACCTGGAAATTAAAGCTGGGGCACAATTTATAGCCGAAGGTTCTGCCGGTGCCGAAGTTTCTACTGGTGCAGTTGCCGTTTTAAAAGGTTCAATGGTTCAAATAAATTAAAATGGGATTAGCAGCAAGAATAACAGATATGCACGTTTGCCCGATGGTTACGGTTTTGGTTCCGCACGTTGGCGGACCAATTTTACCACCCGGAGCACCTACCGTTTTTATCGGTGGTTTGCCTGCCGCAAGACTTGGCGACATGGCAATTTGTGTGGGGCCGCCAGATACCATCGCCATGGGATCGGGAACTGTAATGATTGGAGGAATGCCCGCAGCAAGAATGGGGGATGTAACAGCACACGGCGGAACAATTGTGGCAGGTTGCCCAACAGTATTAATTGGAGGTTAGTTTATTATGGAAACAAACAAATCGTTTTTAGGAAGAGGTTGGGGATTCCCGCCCGAATTTAACAGAGGAGCAAAAGCTGTTAAAATGCTGGAAGATGAGGCGGACATAGAAAGTAGTCTAGAGATTCTTTTATCCACACGATTGGGTGAGAGAATTATGGTACCGGATTATGGATGCAACCTTGATGAGTTACTTTTTAAACCACTCAATCTGACACTGAAAACTTTTGTAGTCGACCTAATAAAAACTGCCATTTTATACCACGAACCAAGAATAGATGTGAACCGAATTGACATTGATCCAACCAACGAACTGGAAGGAGTTTTATTGATAAATGTGGATTATACAATTCGAACAACCAATTCGAGAAAAAACATGGTGTACCCTTTTTATAAAGAAGAAGGAAACGAACTGTAACGAAATTATTTATGGCTAATTGTGGAAAAGATATATTACTGGCTCGCGAAGGAACCGAACAAATGCAGCGGTTTCTTGATGCATTAAAACCCGATTCGGTTAAACTGAATGATTTTGGTGCGGAAGAGTGGATGAAATTTGCCTATCAGTTTGCAAAGCATGTAAACTATTTCGATGTAAATAACTTCGAAACCCCGTCGGGCAATTGGCGAGATTTTTTCAAAAAAGGAAAAGAGCTGGAATTATTTTTTAAAGAGGTTGAAAAAGGAGGAGAAATAACTCCGCATTTGGCGCTTTTTATGAGTTTTGTAAAATTGCTGGAACTCACTCAAAGTAGATTTAATAATCTTACAAAACGGCATCTCGATTTTTATTATCAGAACATTTTACAAATCGAAAAACTTCCTGCAACCTCCGATTTTGTACACATTATTTTTGAACTGGCAAAAAATAGTTCGGAAGAGAAAATTGTTTCAGAGACAGAATTAGATGCTCAAAAAGATTTGAACGGTAAAAAAATAATTTATAAAACCACCGACGAATTAATTGCAAATAGAATTAAAGTAGTTCTATTAAAAAGTGTATATAACGACCTTGAAAATAGTAAAATAAAAGCGGCAGCCGTTGCTAATTCTTACGATGGAATTGGTAGCGATTTCCCCGATGATGATATTAAATGGTGGCCATTTGGATATTTTGAAAAAATCAAACCCAGTCTAATTAAAGAGGATTCTGAAGCCAGTGACAATGCAGAGTATCTTGAACTAACGAACGCAAAAGTGGGGTTTGCATTATCCTCCGAGGTATTGGAGTTGCAAGAGGGTTTGAGAAATATAATGGTCACCATTGCTTTTACAACCAACCTTAAATCAATTTCAGCAGATGTACTGCGCGACAATGTCGACGTGTACATTTCTGGAGAAAAAGAATGGCTTGGTCCTTTTTCAATTCAATCGAATGTGAAAGATGGTAAAGATGATCAGGTCGTTTTTTCTTCCGGATTGAGTGCCGATAAAAAGAAACTGACCATGGCTTTTCGAATTCCCAGAGAAGAAAAAGCGGTGGTTGGTTACGATGCTAAAGTTTTAGGCGAATATTTTGATTCTGAATTACCGATTTGTCGTTTTCTTATTAAAACCGAAAATGCAGACGGCCATGCACTTTATCGAAAACTTGTTGAAAAAGAAATTTCGAAGGTAACGGTGAAAGTGGATGTACGTGGCGTAAAAAGTCTGTTGCTGGAAAGCGACATTGGAACTTTGAATGTCGAAAAACCATTTTATCCGTTTAGTACTCAACCCGTTCGGAAATCTAATTTTTACATTGATTATCCCGAACTTTTCAAAAAGGAATGGACCAATTTAGATGTTGAAATTGAATGGAAAAATACGCCTGAAAAAGAAACTGGAATTGCCAGCGGTGGTTTTGTCGATTTGTACTATGCGTACCGTACCGATTATCTGTACCGGGCCAGTTCTTTTGATTTTCTGGAGGGAATGTTATTAAAACAAGTTGAGGTTGTCGGTCCTCCGTCTGTTTTGGCAAAACAATCAATTCAGGCAGCACAGGCACCAAATACAATTTTTGGCGGCTTAATTCCACAACCCACCAATTTAATCGTAGACAACGATCAATATTTCACAGCAAAAGTTGAAATTAATAATAAGGAAAACTGGGAAACGGTGGATGGTCTCAGCGAAAAATCGTTATTTACAATTATCGACGAAGCCTATCGAACTGAGTTTTCAATTGCCAATAATAACCAGTTCGAAATAGATAAAAACGGACCAGTTCGAATGTCTCTTTTAAAACCCTTCTGGCACGAATTATTTCCACGGATTTATGCACTTGCGCTGGGCAGCGATGAAGATGACGCACTTATTCCAAACGAACCTTACACACCGTTTGTAGAATCCATAATTCTAAATTATCAGGCAGAAACAAGTTTTAACGCGGCATCAACAAAAACAGTTTTTGAAAATAAAGATTTGGCAATTTTTCACGAACATCCATTTGGTCAGAGCGAAGAACATCCGTATTTGAAATTTAAAACCGGCTTTTTATTCCCTGAAAAAGAAGAAGGCGAAAGTATTCCAACATTGCTCCTGCCAACGTATTGCAAAGGAGGGGAGTTGTATATAGGATTAGAAAATGTTGAAAAACTGCAGCAAGTTTCGTTGCTCGTGCAAGTTTTGGAGGGAAGTGAAAATCCATTGGCCGATTCTTTTGTGGGGAAACAGAAAATGGAATGGTCGGTGTTATGCGATAACCACTGGAAGTCGCTGGACTCGAACGATATAATTTCCAACGAAACAGATAATTTCTTGAAATCGGGAATTGTAAAATTTTCCATACCCAAAGAAGCGTCATCAGCAAATACTTTGTTGCCAGCGAAATTGATTTGGGTAAAAGCAAAAATTCATAAAAATTTTGATGCGGTTTGTAAAACCATCGATATTCTTGCACAAGCTATTTTGGCAGAATTTTCGGATAGCGGAAATGAATTGTCGCATTTGGGAAACGGAATTGAAGCTAAAACCATTTCGAAATTAATTAAGCGGGTTTCATCTGTAAAAAGTATAACGCAACCTTTTAGTTCATTCGACGGAAAACCCGAAGAATCCGACAGTGCATATTATCGCAGAATTAGCGAGCGGTTGAGACATAAAAACCGCGCCATTAATATTTGGGATTACGAACATATTATCCTTCAGCAGTACCTTGACATTCATAAAGTAAAATGTTTAAATCACTCTAAAACAGAAATTGTTAACGATGAAACCAAAACCTGCTTTTTATCTCCCGGAAATGTTTTAGTGGTGGTAATTCCCGATATCGTAAATAAAAATGTATTCGATATTTATCAGCCGCGAGTGAGTAAAGCAACACTAAACTGGGTTAGCGACTGGATAAATAAATTGAATACTTTGCATGTAAAAGCACAGGTAATAAATCCGGTTTACGAAGAAGTTACCGTCGAATTAAAAGTGAAATTTCATAAGGGATTTGACGAAAGTTATTATGCGAAAGTTTTAAACGAAGACATTACAAAATTACTCTCACCATGGGCATTTAAAGAAACTGCCACGCTGGAATTTGGAATTACACTTCATCGGAGTGTGGTTATAAATTATATCGAGAAACTTAATTATGTGGATTATGTGGAAGATGTCAAACTTTTGAAAGGCACCGAAATAAGTATCACAAGTGTTGCGCCATCCAGTCCAATTGCAATTCTGGTGTCGGCGAAAGAACACCGTATTTCTCCGGTAGTAAAAAATTGTAGTAGTGGAATAATTGAAACAGCAGAAACATGTCAGACTTAGGCAAACATATTAGCATTCCAAAAAATGTAGCAACCGAAGATGATCTTGATTTTTCGTTCTTGCGAAAAACAGGATTGAATTATATTGAACAGTTTGCAAATAATTTGTGGACCGACTACAATTCGCACGATCCGGGAGTTACAATTTTAGAAATGTTGAGTTACGCCATTTCCGATTTGGGGTTTCGAATAGATTTACCGCTGGAAAATATTCTCGCACCAGAGTCGAAAAAGGCTAAAACTATTGAGAAGCAGTTTTTTAAAGCAACCCAAATTTTACCATCGAAACCAGTGACTGAACTAGATTACCGAAATTTATTTATTGACATTGATGGCGTTAAAAATTGCTGGTTAAAACCATACGAAAAAGCAGTTTATGTCGATTGTAAAAAAGATAAACTGTCGTATAAACCAGAGTTGCTAACAACGAATTCTTCCAATTTCAAATTGCAGGGTTTAAATTCTGTTATCGTTGATTTTGATGCACTGGATGAAGATATTTATTCAACCGATGAATTACGGACTGAACGATACGATGAGATTAAAAACCTCATTGGAACCGAGTACCACAAAAACCGCAATTTGTGCGAAGATTTGGTGGAGATTAAAAAAGTGGATACTCATGCTATTTCAGTTTGTGCCAGCATTGATGTAAATCCCGAAGCAGACGAGGAATTGTTGCATGCAAAAGTCCTACGTACCATCGAAAATTATTTTTCACCGTCATTAAAATTTTATTCGCTCAAACAGATGTTTGAAAAAGGCTACACTTCCGACGAAATTTTTGAAGGACCGGTTCTGGAAAATGGGTTTATCGATCCGCTGGAATTGGAAGCTGCAAAATTGCGTACAGAAGTCCGATTGTCAGATATAATGCAGCTGATAATGAGCATCGACGGGGTAAATGTGATTAAAGAAATTTCTATCGGCGACTGCGATAATTACAACGAGAATCCAGATGTTTGGTTGATTTGTGTCGATCCGGGGAAAAAACCAACACTTTGTAAAGACAGTGCCTGGAGTTATTTTAAGGGAGTTTTGCCGGTAAATATCAATTCAAATAAGGTTGAAGAATATTTTGAGGAACTGGAAAAAGCTGAAAAAGAGGAGCAAAAAAAGGCCAAAATTGAAATGGAGATTGAAGTTCCGGAGGGCAAATATTTAAACACCAACGAAACAACAACCATTCAAAACGATTTTCCGGATACATACGGAATTGGCGAGTTTGGGTTACCATCGCGGGTAGAAACTGCGCGTAAATCGCAAGCCAGGCAGTTGAAAGGTTATTTGTTGTTTTTCGACCAAATTCTGGCTACTTAT
Organism: uncultured Maribellus sp.; assembly: GCA_964476535.1. Classification (GTDB taxonomy): domain Bacteria; phylum Bacteroidota; class Bacteroidia; order Bacteroidales; family Prolixibacteraceae; genus Draconibacterium. The sequence continues at coordinate 12,091 of CAYZBC010000041.1, read as the reverse complement.
TTTGCACATCTTGGAAAGGTGAAGGATTTGCTTTCGGTAGACAATCAACTTAAGAAAACATACTTTACGCAAGCGGTTGCAGACGTTAAAGGTTTCGATGATTTGGTTACGGATTACAACACCGAAAATTCCGCAGTTTTAACCAACAAATTACTTTCGAAACTCGATGAAAATATTGAACGCAAAAATATTTTATTGGATCATCTCATTGCCCGTTTTGCTGAAAAATTTAGCGATTATGCTTTTTTAATGAAACAGTTGTACGGAGATTATGCCGAACAAGCCATTGTAAATTCTAAGGAATTATTTTTGGCTGAATATGGCGAGATCGTAAATAAAAAAGGGAAAATATTAAACAAAGGAATTAGCAACTGGCGTGGCAGTGCCTTCAATTATTTCGATCAGGAAGAGGTTGATTTGTGGGACACTAAAAACGTTGCAGGAGTTCAAAAAAGAATTGCCCGGCTGGCTGGAATAAAAGATTTTAGTCGGCGAAACCTTGCCGATTCGTTTGTGGAAATTTACGATCTCATTGATTCCGACAACAAAAAGGTTTATCGTTGGAGAATTCGAAACCTTCAAAATGAGATAATATTATCGGCGACAGAAGATTACAAAACTCCGGCTTTTGCAGAAGACGAAATGTATCAGGCGGTAGTTAAAATTATTGAAACACCTGAGAAAGTTATAACCCGCGCCTTCAAAAAAACAGTTGCCGACGAACAGGAAATTGGCAATTTCGAAATTCAAATTTCTGAAGGCACCAATCAATATTCGTTTGATGTTATTAATCTGGAAGCTCCGCCAAATAGTACAAAAAGAATTATTGCACGGCAGTTTACTTATTACGACTCTCATAAAAAATTAAAAGATGCAATTCTTGAAATCATAAAATTTATGACCACCGATTTTACGGAGGAAGGAATGTTTTTGGTGGAACACATTTTATTGAGACCAGATATTCTGACCGAAGATGATGTTCCGCTAAATCAGTTTATGCCAATTTGTACCGACGATTGTACCAGTTGTGATCCAGTAGATCCATATTCGTTCAGAATAACCCTTGTTTTACCGGGTTGGACCTATCGATTTGCAAATCCAGATTTTCGGAATTTTATGGAAGAACTCATTCGAAAAGAAGTGCCCGCTCATATTTTGGCGCGAATTTGTTGGGTCGGATATCGAAACAACGAAGTAGACGATACTGAAAATGAAATGTTGATATTTCAAACCGAGTATCAGAAATTTTTAAAATTGAAAACAGAACCCGAACCGAAACTTCCTGATTTTACAAACAGTTTAAAAGATTTTATCAAAATATTAAGTAATCTAAATTCCATCTATCCATCCGGAAGATTAATTGATTGCGACGATGAAGATGATTCGTTGGAAGGCAGAATAATTTTAGGTAGAACCAACATCGGAAACCTTTAAATCAAAAAGTTATGGCAGCAAAATTAAAAGAAATCACCACACAATATCATACGTTTGAAGACAATCAGGTTTTAACTAAAGACCAATTAAACGAATTCATAAATTATTTTGAAGATCAGGACAGATTGTCTCGCATTTTTCTGAGTGGAGTTGGAATTGTTTGTGGATTTAATTTAAGTCTGAATTCTGCAAAAACTAAACTAACAGTCTCTCAGGGAGTTGGTGTTACTACCGACGGCGATCTAATTAAGCTGAAAAAAGATATTAATCAGTCGCCCTTCAAGACGATCGATATTTCGCAGATTGTTTATACCCATTTTAAAACGTTCGAAGACAGCTACGCAGGTTATCGGTTTTTCAAAAAGCAGGTAACTATTGATGGGAAGAAAAAAACTGTGCCTTTAAATTTATGGGAATTGTTACCCACTGAAGGAGAAAACACAAGTCTTTTAAATACACTACCGAATATTGACAATAAAGTAGTTTTACTTTATTTGGAGTCGTTTGCAAAAGAAGGAGATTTATGCACCGCCATCGACTGCGATAATCAGGGAGTTGAGCAGGTTGCACGTTTCCGGGTTTTGCTCGTTTCAAAATCTGATGCAGAGTACATTGCCGGGCTCGATTCAATATTCTCGAAACACGATATTGTTGATGAGTATTTTAAATTGCCTGAAGTTGCCGTGCGAAGAGTGGTGTTGAATAAAACCAACTCGTCGAGCTACGACAAATTAAAACTTGCCTATTATAAGGCATTAATAAACGACGATAAATTACTTTTTAATTTGTCCAGTGGAGTTTCGCAAATTGTTACCAATTTTAATTCGATTCTAAAATTAAATCTGAATAAAAGCACCCTTTTTAATATCAATACTAAACTTAACAATATATTTAGTTTTAGTGCGTATACCGTGCCATTTAATATTCAATATCGGTACGATTGTGTAAAAGACATTGTGGATACATTCAACGAAATTAAGTGTTTGTTGCTGGAACTTGGAGAAGAATGTTGCCCCGATATTAAAGCGTTTCCAAAACATTTGATGCTGGGTAGTTTGAGCGAAATTCAGAGCGATGTAAAACATTTCAGACACCAGTTTTATAAATCGCCAATTTTAAATGGTGGAACACAGAAAATTGCACAGTGTAAAAATTTAGTCACCCGATTATTTGAGTTAATTGGTCAGTTTCAAACTTCCATTGGAGAAACCAAAATTACACCTTCAAATAAACTATTGGAATTAACCAAAAGAACCATTCCATTTTATTACAATGTTCAGTCTGGTTTGCTTAAATCCTGGAATTATCTCAAAACTGAAAAAAATAAAGAGGATACCAATTTGTGTTATCACACCGGCAATTTATCTTCTGCGCCGCAAATTCAAACTCCATTAAATTATAATACAGACAAATTCGATTTCTATAGAATTGAAGGTCATCAGGGAAAAGATTATAAAGAGGTTTTGGAGGAAATCGACGATCTGAAAATCGAAAACGGACTGGCATTCGATGTCAAAGCACTGTCGGTAAATATCAATTCCGAAACGCTGGATTTGGATGAATACCAATGTGAATTTGAAGATTTGAATGTTTTGCTGCGAGCGTGGACTGCCGAACAAGAATGCGTGCTTGCCGAAGTATCCGGATTCTTTTCCGGATTTAGTACAACCGAACCCGGGAAAAATGTAAAAGAACCGCAACTTAGTTTAGCCAAACAAAAAGTAGTAGTGGCTGCCGATACTGCAACTCCAACTGCGTCGAAATCATCCATATTAACTAACCTGAAAACTGCCGACAGATTTAGTACAGCTAAAACATTGGAAGTGGCTCCGTTATTTATTGCCAAAAGCGAAGTCATTTCAGAAAATCTAACCACTAACGAAAATGCGTTGGGCGGAGTAATGAAAATTGCTTTCGAAGAAACAAAAGGTGGATCGGTAAACGATATTATTGCCCGATCTCAATTGTTGGTAGTCGATAAAGTGAATACCGACGAATGGAAAAACCAACCAGATGTTAAGGCGTTTGTAATCGACCAATCCATTGAATTGATGGCACATGCACATATTCTCTCGCAGAAAATGCCAAATACATTAGCCAATGTTAGTGTTAATCAGGTAGCGACCTACAAAGCAACAATGGCAGATCTTTGTGCTCTAGTAAAAAAGATGAAAGCTAGTTATCAAACCATCGAACTATCGGTTGGATTAAAAGCATTTATCGGAATTTTTATTAATCAGCTTTCAATTGTTTGTTGTTCAGGCAAAAAATTACAGGTTTTATTGGAAGAAATAAATAAACGAAAAGAAAGTATTCTTATTCGTCTGCAACTTTCCAAGTTTGTTGAAAAAAATCCTGGATTGGAACATTTGGCAGGAGTACAGCCCGGCGGAACATTTGTATTGGTTTACCTGAATAAGCAACTGCTAAAAGACACAGAAGAAATAGTACTTTCCGAAAAAGCAGCTGTTACCGAGAAGTTGCGTACCACCGAAGATATTTTTAAAGAACGAAGTTTAATTAGTAACTTAAAAGTTCCCACTGCAATTACTAAGATTGAAAATACATTTTCAAAAGATTTAAGGCTTTTTAATACCGGAAAATTGTTGCTCGACGAGAATGTTGGAATTCTGGAGCGATTTATCCGACCAACTGAACTAAATAATAACACAGTCATTGTTGATTTTTCGTTGCCTTATATGTGCTGTTCCGATTGCGCTCCGGTGAATTTTATTATTGCAAGACCACCTGTTTCGTTGCAACTCGAAAAAGACGAATTCTGTTTGGGAAAAGACAAAAGTCCGCTTCTTTTTGAAGTATCACCCGACGATGGAATCATTAAAGCCGATGCTGAAATTGCAGGAGTTACTATCGATGGTAAAAAACTATTGTTGGATGCCACTTTATTCCCGGATGACATGCTGGGAAAACCAATTCGTTTTACAGTAAACGATCAGGTAACAGAAGCACAACTCACTGTTTATCGAGCCATTCAATTCGACTTTGCAGTACCGGAATCACCTGTATCAGATCCTAAAGTTACGTTTGTTCCAACGGGAAAATTAGATGGAGCTTCATTCTTGTGGAGTTTTGGCGACGATAATTTGTCAACCGAAAGAAATCCAACACATACCTACAAACTTCCGGTAAACGACGACAACAAAGTAACTGTTTCGTTAACTGTTACAGCACCAAACGGAATCTGTCAAACCACTGTTGAGCATTCCATTCAATTTGAAATTGAAGAAACAAAAGTGACTTTGAAGGAATCAAATTATTGCGAAAAGGACGAAAAAAGTTATCCGTTTGAAATTACGTCGGCAGGTGCCGAAACAAAAATTGAAGGCGATGGAGTTGAACAAGACGATGCCGGGGATTTTGTATTTATTCCGGCAAAAGCACCGGTTGGTGAAATTATATTCACAATAAACGGAGTAATTTCCGACTTAAAAGTTACGATACACATCTCTCCGGTGGCAAGTTTTATACCAAGTCAGGTCGAAAACCAGCTGGTTCTTACAAATAACTCAGTCGGGGCCGATTCGTATGTTTGGGTGGTTAACGATGTGAAAACCGAAGCCGCCGACGAGTCACAACACATTGAAACGTTAACGCCAAATTCGCCAACACTCTGGAAGTTGCAATTGCAGGCATTGAGCGAACGTTGCGGTATTAATACTACAGAATCTATTGAGTTTGAAACCCGATTTAATGAGGAACCGACTGCTGATAATTGCGTGGAAGAAACAAAAGCTGCTATTCTAACCGATGCTAAAAAAGTGGCAGAACTTCAAAGTCCGAATTCCGAATTTATACAGGAAATTTGGCGAAGAACCAGTGCCATTTATGGAGGAACTCCCGAATTTAGTAAGGGTGTTTTAAATGATATCGACAATTTTTTGAGCGGAAAAAATAACGGACGATTGCCTGAAATGTTTTTCGTTTTGCTAAACGATACAGCTAATATTATTGCTGAAATCGACCGTCTTAAGTTTAAAGAAGATTTCGATAAACTGGTACAATTGTTCGCACTTCAGCTACAATTATTCTATAATATTTTAGGTTGCCAGGATGCAGCAGTAATAAAAGAATCTACCGAAATTTTACATCGAATTCTAAGCAGATTCATTGAAGTTTTAAGGTTGCTTGTCGAGCTGAAAGTTGCACTGCCAGATTCATTGAAGGAGTTCATAAAAGCGTATGACGAAAAGGTAAAAGACATTCCATTGATTGCAGACCATTTAAAATTAATAGCATCAGAAAAACTGATTTAAATTGAAGGATTCAAATCACATAATAGAGAAAGTTTTTTTAGAAGTGAACACTTCCAATACAGAAACTGCATATTCAATTAAAAACAATATCAGCCAGTTTCTAGAGAGTGAGGTATTTCCTCAAATTGAAAAGTTTTTTGATGAATTCGACGAAAGCGAAACCATTTATCGGTTCGATAAATTGGATATTTCTGTTTCTGTTAACGATTGGAAAAACCTGGATGAAATTAGTTCCGAAATTGGAATAAAAATACAGAAAGAATTGGATGCTTACGATTTAAGTACAATAGCAGAGCAAAAGTTAAGGTCCAAGAAATCGAATTTACGCAAATTATCGCCCGAAAAAAATAACGAATCATCATTCTTCTATTTTATTGAGTCTGGGCAACTACCATGGTATGGAAAGGAACAAGATTTTATTGATTTTACAAGTCCTGAAAATTGGGTTGAACGTTTAATAGATCCCGTATTTATTGATACACTGAAAAAGATATTATTGCAAAATAGCCAATCGGTCGATCGATTAATTTATCAATTATCGGAGGAGGCGGTAATTTCTTTTTTAATAAAAATACAGCCATTTCTTAAAGAATTTGAATATCGTATTTTGAGTTTGACTAAAGTTCTGGATCGCACGTTAAAGTACCATTTCCTTAAATTATTGATTCAGATTTTTAATTCCACTCAGACCATCCGGGTTGCGGGAAAAGTCGTTTCATTTCTAAGAAAAATAATTCAAAATTATAGTCCAGAAAACAAAGTTGTTTCTAAAATAAGTATCGAGATATTCGAAGTTCTTCGAAAAATACTATCTCCCACTCTTAGATCTGAACTGCAAAAAAATGGAATTGTCGAATTTTTTAGTGCAGCTAAAATCGATTCAAAAAATTACCAATCTGTTTTCCTCGAAATTGAAAATTCAAAACTTCAAACTACTACTGACATACAACCACCGGTTGAGCAGATTCTAGCAGATTCAACCGAAAAAGACCACGGAATTGCAATTCAAAATGCCGGGCTTATTTTATTGCATCCTTTTTTTAAACACCTTTTTCATCTCACAAAAATTACAAATTCAGAAGGAATCATCGAAAAACAAAACATGGATTTGGCGGTTCAGACTTTGCATTTTGTGGCCACTGGCGCAGAGAACGTATTTGAGGGAAATTTGGTTTTCGAGAAATTTCTTTGTGGAATACCACTAAAAATGCCAATACAAAAACAGAGTTTATTAACCGAAGAAATTCGCGATGAAGTGCCGACCCTTTTAAAAGAGGCGGTGAGGAATTGGCTAGCACTCGGAAATACCTCGCCAGACGGATTGAGAGAAAATTTTATACATCGCGATGGAAAGTTATTTCAGAAGGAAGGAAAAGCTAAAATAATTGTTGAACGAAAGGTGCAGGATATTTTATTGGAGAAATTAAGTTGGAATATTTCAATGTTTAAGCTCCCTTGGCGGAAAGAATTAATTACAGTTGAATGGTAAATTAAAATGAGAACAGTAACCAAAAAATCGGAAAGTAAAACACAAAACCGTTCTCCCTTTTTTAAGGGTAAAGGAACAGCTGATTTTATTGGTGTTCAAACAAAATTGAGTATTGGAAAACCCAATGATAAATACGAAAATGAGGCAGACCGGGTTGCCGATGTAGTAGTGCAAAAATCGCAAGATAAAAACCAAAGCTTTTTTTCAGGACAAAATTATTCTACTGTTCAGAAACAAACAGAAAATCCAATTGCACAATCTATAACTCCTTTAGTACAAAAACAAGAAGAGGAAGAAGAAGTTGTTCAGACAAAACTTGATCTCGGGAATTCAATTCAAAAACAGGAAGAGGACGAAGAAGTTATTCAGACGAAGTCGGAAGAAGAGGAAGTACAACCTAAATTAATGGGGAGTGAGTCTGTTCAAAGACAGGAAGAAGAGGAGGAAGAAGCTATTCAGGCAGAACCATTAGTTGAACAACAAAACACTAATTTAATTACTGAACCAACTACCGAAAATTCTACTATTGAATCACAAATAAGTAATTCTAAAGGAGGGGGTAATCCTTTGCCTGACAAAACAAAATCGGAAATGGAGAATAGTTTTGGAGCCGATTTTAGTCAGGTGCGAACACATTCAGATTCGAATGCTGTGCAAATGAATAAGGATATTGGAGCACGTGCATTTACTCATGGAAATGATATTTACTTTAATGAAGGCAAGCTAGCTCCCGAAACTGCGGCTGGAAAACATTTAATTGCACATGAGTTAACTCACACGGTTCAACAAGGAGCAAGCAAAGCGAATACAAATAATCCTGAGACCGCAGGTGGCACAAACATGGAGTCTCAGACAGAAAATCTGGAATCTGCACCTTTAACAGAAAATACTAAAGCTCCGGAATCAGATAATAGTAGTAATCAGGTTGAAGACTCGTTGTTGGGAAATACACTTGGAGAACAAACAGAATCTGAACAAATTGAGGAACAGGAATCTGTTCAGGGAGAAGAAGCTGAATCTCAGATACAGACAGAATCGAAATCAGCAGTTTCTCCATCTGAACAATCTCAAAGCCAAGGATTACCACAGGAATCTCGGGGACAGGAGAATTTAACAGATGTTCAGCGAAATGATGAGTTAATTCAGGGTGAAGAGCAATCAAATGCAACGGAACCCAATTTGGACAGTAACGCCCCTGTAACGAATATACCCAACGCAACTATACCCGAATCATTAAACAAAATTGCTACAGCACCCGATTCCGTCATTAAACCTCACATAATAGCACAGTCTGTCCTTATTCAAGCCAATAGTATTGTTAGCCGGCATCAAATTATTCAACTTGCACTGTTGCGCAAGTTGCAGGTTGATCAACATTTTGTGAATATTCAATCACGCTTGACCGCGTTTATTGAAGGTAAAATTGACACGGTGCACAGCTTTATAACCGCTAGGCAAGGAGTCGTTTTATCCGCAATCTTTGGCGCCATTGCAAGCATTCAGGGAGCCGCTCTTAATGCCTTGCAGCGTGGAGACGAATTAGGTGATCGTTTTTCTGAATTAATACAAGGAGTTATTAATCGAGCAGGAACATCAGTTCAAAACAGAGTAGGTGGGATTGTTAATCAGATAATTAATTTAATTAATACGGTGCCGCTACCAAATATCCCGGGTGTTGAACAGGTACGAAATATGGCACAGAACATTGTATCTCAAGTGGCAGGAGTAGTTCAAAGTACTTTAGGAGAAGTGCTTCGGTTTATTCAAAGTACAGTCAGCACTGGAATGAATCTACTTCGTTCATTCCTACTTACTTTGCGCTCAGCAGTTAATCGTGTTTTAACATTGGTTTCAGCAGCAATTATGAGGATTTTAAATATGATTTCCAGTTTGTTAAATCGGATATTGAATCGCATTACACTAATTTTAAGAGGAATTTTGTATAACACAATTATTCCAATGATTAATTATTTGAGGAGCGGAGTGCAACAAACAATTAATCGGTTTGAGCAAGATGCATTACAACAGATACAAGACAATACTGAACAACATCTGGAAGCACTTGCTACCGCAGCAGCTCCCGGAGGTGGCGATGCAGGAGCCGGGACTCCGGTTACTGTGGGGGAATTTATTGCTGGTGTCAGTCAAATTAGTACAAGTTCAAGATTGAATAATGTAAGGATAGTTCAAGAGTTTAATGCACGGTTATCTGGTTTTATGGAACTGTTTATTCCAACTTTATTAGCTGCAGCCAGTCAAATTATTCTTGAAATTACAAGTAGAATAGCTCAGGTTTTAGTAATGTTAATTTCAATTGTATCCTCAATTATTCAACGCATTCGAAGTTTTATAGAAATTGCTTTATCATTTATACAAAGCATTATCCAACTATTTACTTCCACATTAAATACTTTGGTGCAGTTTATAACTTCAATGGTACAAAACCCTGTGGAAAGAATAATCCGTTTTGCAAGTAGAACCATCTCTCGTATTAGAAATTCTATTAGTCGATTAATAAGAAATCTTGTAACAGGAAGTGGACTTAATTTTAACTTAAATAGTATTCTTGGCAATTTTAGTTTATCTCAATCAACTAATTTAATTACTCCGGCTTTTGCAGGTCCACCAATCCAAATTATTGGTGGATTCGTTATTATAATGATTGCCGGATTTACATTTGCAATTTCCGCCTTAACCTTGGCTGTAATTATAGCAGTTGCTGTTGTAATAATTGCATTACTATTGTATTTGCTGTATCGTTGGCTGACCAGACCAAGATTACCTGCTCCTCCTGAACCTCCTCCAAAACCAACTGGACGAGAATATCATCCCGGAGCAAATTTTAATATTAGTTATTCAGTGCCTTTAGAAAAAAATGATATTCAGGCTTCAAAAGGTGAAAAACTTATTTTTGGAGTTACGGCTACCGACGAGGATAAGTATCGGCAAATTGGAACTCCGGCATGGACTACCACGCCTGGAACTGGTCCTTATGAGGTACTTTATAAAGTTGCCGGCGATGCCGATTTAATTACGGCTGGAAGTGGAACCAAAACACATTCGGATCTTACTTTAAGTAGTCGGAATATTTATTTGTTCATTAAAAACACTTGGAATGGGAGTAAAATTACGGTTTCTGCAACTGTTAAGGATAAGGCACTTCCAGTTGTATCGCCTGATGTTGGAACCACAAAAGACACAGTTCATAAAATTACCTGGACCATTGTAAATAGAACGAGTGCTTGTCCGACCGGACTTTCCAGAGTTCATGGACCTGGTTCAACCTGGACAGCTGCTCCGGCAGTATATACTTATTTGGCAACTCCCGAAATAAATCCGCCAGGTCGACCGAATTACGAAAAGCAAACGGTTCTTGAATCATTCCCGGGCACCGATTCTAATGGAGCCTTCACAATGAATGATTTAAAAACAGATTGGAAAACTACACACCCAACCTTGAATACTCCAGATAAAGTGGCTGTTTTTCTATTTGGTGTAAGTAATAATGGTACGTTTGTTTTTAATAATCAGGATCAAATGTCAGATCAACATAGTGGTTTTGGCACCACCTCACCTTTTAAAGCCAGCGCCTTAAGTCGAGCAGCAGGTATCGGTTATAAAATAGACCAAACTTATTCGTGTGCCGGGAACAGTATCGGAACAGCAACGGTCGAAAGACGTTATTCAACAATTACAGGTGTTGAAGTGAAAAAAACAGGGCCGTAAAAAAGAATGGGAAATAAAGATAAACTATGATGACAGCGCAGGAATTTGATAGAGTATTAAAGAAAAAACGGGAGACTATTGAAGAAAAGAACGAACCTCCAGTAATTTTGGAGGAAACTTTAATTGAATATTTCAAAGCACAAAATTATTTATATAGCAGTACTATTCTTGAAGTAGTTTATGCATGGCGTCATTTCGAATCCCTAACAAGCTCTGAAATTAATAGTCCTTTTTATAATACAATTCGGGTAATTAATACTTTGGTAGAACTTTCAAATCACAGGATTCAACTTTGTTCAACTTTGTTATCGGTTAAGGGAGATATTTATATTGAACTTGGTGAAACCCAAAAAGCAGCCGAAGCGTTTATTGATGCCGTCGACGGTTTTTATGCTGAGCATTTAAATGTTGATGTTCAGCGAATTGGGAGTATGGTTAAATTGGCACAAACTCTTTTCTCTTTGGGAAATATAGAAGATTCTGAAAAAATTTTTCTGGATATTTTGAGTTACCCGTGGTATCTGGTAAAGGAAGCTGATATTCGGGAAAGACTTCGGGATTTCTATGTTAATGCAGGAATCGGTGTAATTGAGTGTAGAAAAGGGAATTTGAATGCTTTGGAAGAAACCTATTTTGTGCCTGCAACACATCCTCAATTGATCCCTGAATTAGAAAAAGCCATAATGGAAGCAAAAGCAGTTTGAATTTTATTGAATTTAAAATAATATATAATGCCAATTAATGTTGTTGTAAGTCTGTTGAATCGATTAATTTCTGCACTTCGGGGAGTTGTAATAAATCGATTAGATTCTGAATTTAGGAAAAATGCAACTCCTTTTCATTTCAATTTTGAGCAAATTTTTGATATTGATTTATTGGACAGTAACAATGCACTTGTTTCTTTTATTATTGGAAATAATCTGTCTGATGCAGAAATAACTCTGCTGTTATTAGCATTTGTTCCACATATTTCTCCCGATTTTTTCAACTCTATAATTTCAGAATATTTGCCGAATGGTGGCGAATTTCCTGAAATGGGAGGTGTAAAAGGGAAAAATCATCGGGGCATTTTACCAACCGGAGAAACAGCTTTATATATAATTGCAGGAAAGAATATTGAGAATCGAATACAGATTTCTAAATTGTTTGACGAGAACCATTTGTTTGC
>CAYZBC010000040.1:0-25010 GCA_964476535.1 uncultured Maribellus sp. | reverse complement strand
CCGGAAACGTTTGTGCCAAAAGCCAAATATCCGGTCATCGATTCTCATGTTCATGTTGTAGGTAAGACGCCCGATGAGGTGGCTGAATGGGTCAGAACAATGGACGAGGTTGGCATGGAAAAATCTTTAGTACTTACAGGAGCAATAGGTAAAGAATTTGATAGTCTCGTAGAATTATTACCAAAAGCATACCCTGGTCGGTTTCTGCTTTACTGTGGAATGGACAGAAGTGATGTTGAAAATCCTGATTATTCCGATAGGGTAGTAGCAGAGCTGGAACGTTGTCATAAAAAAGGAGCGTTGGGAGTTGGTGAAATCTCAGATAAAGGTTCTGGTATTGTTTCTCCCAAATATGACGGAAATTATGCTAAATCCGCTTCACTTCCAAGAAACAGAAGGCTACATCCTGACGATGAAAGGTTGGACGCATTCTGGGAAAAGTGTGCAGAGTTAAAAATGCCGGTTAGCCTTCATGTTGCAGATCATCCTTCGTGTTGGACACCGCTGGATGTTTATCAGGAGCGTACACCAGATTACCAGCATTTTAATCAATTTGGAAAGGACATCCCATCTTTTGATGAATTGATGGACAAAAGGAACCGGACACTTGTTAAACATCCAAACACGATTTTTGTCGCATGTCACCTGGGCAATCAGGGGCACGATCTTGCAAAGTTAAGTGAGGCAATGGACAAGTACCCCAATCTTTATCTTGACACCTCGGCACGAGACTACGAGTTGGGGCGAACACCTAGAAATTCAGCAAAGTTTCTGGCAAAATATAAGGACAGGATTGTGTTTGGAACCGACATGGGCAGGAAGCTTAGTATGTACCAGATTCATTGGAGGTTATTAGAAACCGACGATGAGTACATTGTTGGAAGGGCTGGATGGCGGATTTACGGACTTGAATTAGCTGCCCCGGTTTTGGAATCCCTTTACAGGGGGACTGCTAAAAGAATCTTTAATATTTGAGAGGAAAGTGTTAAAAGTAAAAGACTATCATTGTCAAACTTTATTTATATTTATTGGATTGCCATTGTATTTATATCGAATTACAAAATATTGACTTAAGTTTTGTCTTTTAATATATCGAATCAGAAAAACCAAATGATTATGAAAGTTTTATTTATTGGATTGATGATCCTTTTTGCATTTCAATTAACAAGTTGTACGTCACAACAGGAAGAACAAAAACGTCCCAACATCCTGTTCGCCATTGCCGACGATCAAACATTTGCCCACACCAGTTTTGCGGGTGCAAAGTTTGTAAATACTCCGGCATTTGACAGAGTTGCCAGCGAAGGAATTTATTTTAATAATTGCATGGCTGGTTCACCCGGTTGTGCTCCATCGCGAAGTTCAATTGTTACTGGTCGTTATCACTGGCAAAACGAACAGTCGGGACAACACGCTTCTTCGTGGATGAAAAAACATATTCCTTTTGTCGATTTGCTCGACAATAATGGTTATGCCACTGGTTTAACAGGAAAAGGTGTGGCTCCGTTTCAATATGCAAGAGATGAAAAAGATTCACTTTGGAGGGCAACAAATGCTGCTGGAATTGCCCACAGCAAGATTCGTTACGAAAAGGATTCACCGGATGACGAACGTACTGCCGGCGGAATTGGCCCTGTAAATTATTTCGAGAATTTCAAATATTTTATGGAAAATAGTCGGGAGGGGAAACCATTTTTCTTTTGGTATGGAGCAAATGAACCCCACCGTTCGTACGAACAGGATTCCTGGAAAAGAACAGATAAAACTTTGGAAAGTGTTGAGGTTCCTGGCTTTTTCCCCGACCACGAAATTGTTCGCGGAGATATTTTGGATTATGCCGTGGAAATAGAGTGGTTCGACTTACATTTACAACGAATGTTGGCATATTTGGAAGAAATTGGCGAATTGGAAAATACCATTGTAATTGTTACTGCCGACAATGGAATGCCTTTTCCACGTGCCAAAGCTAATGGTTATGAATACGGATTCCATGTTCCTTTTGCAATACGGTTCCCAAAAGATTTTCCGGGAGGAAGAATTGTAGATGATCCGCTAAGTTTTGCAGACATCGCACCAACAATACTTGAAATAACCGGAACGTCAGCAGATGGAATGTTGCCAATTTCAGGGAAAAGTATTTTGAAAACATTAAAGTCGAAAGAACAGGGAATTGTTGATCCGGATAAAAAATATGTATTCGCCGGCCGCGAGCGTCATTCAAGTTCACGTTATTTAAACTGGGGATATCCACAACGTATGATTCGAAGTGAAGAATTTCTTTTAACCTGGAGTATGAAACCCGAACGCTGGCCAGCCGGTGCTCCTCAACGAATTGTTGCCGGAACCACTGATGAACTTTGGCCAATGTACGGAATTGATGAAAATGGAGTACACAATTCTGCGTGGGCATTCACTGATATTGATGCATCTCCAACAAAATCGTATATAATCGAAAATTGGCAAGATGAAAATATTAAACCGTTTTTTGATTTGGCTCATGCAAAACGGCCCGAATTTGAAATGTTCAATGTTAAAGAAGATCCCTTCTGTTTAAATAATTTAATTGGAAATACTGATTTTACTGAAATTGAAAAGGAGATGAAAGCAGTATTACTTGAAGAACTTAAAAAATCGGAAGATCCAAGAATTGTTGGACCAGATAAAGCGATTTTTGATTCTTATATTCGTTATAGCCCGATGCGGGAGTTTCCAAAGTCGGAAGGAGTTAAATAAGAAAAAATATATTTATTGTTTAAATTCCATCCTTAAAAATTAAGGATGGAATTTTTTGATTATTTTACACTCTGGTTTTTACTTCAACTTTTAGGAATGAAAAATAATTTAAACACTAAAATCGGTTTATTTGGAATTGGCCTCGATACTTATTGGAATCAGTTTGAAGGTCTTCTAGAAAATTTGAAAAATTATCAGTTTCAAATTAGAGAAAAAATTGAAGGCTTTGGAGTTGAAGTGGTTGATGCCGGAATGGTCGATAATCTGGAAAAAGCAAGAAAAGCAGCCGACATTTTTAAATCGAACGATGTTGAGATTGTATTTCTTTATGTTTCAACTTATGCACTTTCATCAACGGTTTTGCCGATTGCCCAAAAAGTAAAAGTGCCAATTGTTATTTTGAATCTTCAACCAGTAGCGCAACTCAATTACGAGAAATTTAATGCTTTGGGCGATCGCGGTAAAATGACCAGTGTTTGGCTGGAACATTGTCAGGCTTGTTCGGTGCCGGAGATTGCAAGTGTGTTTAATCGTGCTGAAATTCAATACGAAATTGTTACCGGGCATTTAAAAGATGACGAAGCGTGGACTGAAATTGAGGATTGGGTTGGTGCAGTTAAAGTTGCGGCTTCAATGCGAAACAATACAATGGGGATTTTGGGCCATTATTACGGTGGTATGCTCGATGTTTACACCGATCTCACCAAACAAAGTGCAACTTTCGGAACCCACTTTGAAATGTTGGAAATGTGCGAGTTGAAAAAACTACGCGATTCGGTTTCAGGAAAAGAATTGGAAGATAAAATAGAGGAGTTTCATTTAATATTTGAAGTGGCTACGGAATGTGAAGAGAAAGAGTTATTGCGAGCTGCACAAACTTCAGTGGCATTAGATAAATTAGTTGAAAATCATAATCTTGGTTTATTGGCTTATTATTACGAAGGTGAACCTGGAAATGAATATGAGAATATTGTTACTTCGATAATTGCCGGAAACACTTTGCTTACAGGAAAAAATATTCCGGTTGCTGGGGAATATGAAGTAAAAAATGCACAAGCCATGAAAATAATGGCTGAGTTTGGTGCAGGCGGATCATTCTCTGAATTCTACTTGATGGATTTTAAGGACGATGTAGTTTATTTGGGTCATGATGGACCTGCCCATTTTGCCATTGCCGATGGAAAAGTAAAATTAGTTCCATTATCGGTTTATCATGGCAAACCCGGCAAAGGACTTTCCATACAAATGACGGTAAAAAATGGCCCGGTTACCATACTTTCTGTTGTTGAAGGGAAAGAGGGAGTTTTTCTTTTGGTGGCTGAAGGAGAATCGGTGTCTGGGCCGGTCTTGGAAATTGGCAATACAAACAGCCGTTACAAATTTTCAATTGGTGCAAAAGAATTTGTCAATAAATGGTCGAAACAGGGACCTGCACATCATTGTGCCATAGGCATTGGACATTTGTCTGGTAAAATCGAAAAACTGGCAAAAATTATTGGAATTGAAATGATGCAAATAGGATAGACTTTCCATTGAATTTGAAAACTTATTGAAATCTACTTTCTATAAAATAATTTAAACAAAGTATGGAAATAACACAATTGAATAAAATTACTGATGAAGTAATGTCTGCTTTTGAATATTTAATACCACAACTTACAAGCAATAGCGAAATTCCTTCTAAAGAGGATATTGCAGAGATTATTGAAGCAAAAAACTCATTTGTTTTCTTGGCAAAAGAGAAAGAAATAATTGGCATTTTAACGCTAATTATTTACAAAATACCTACAGGAAAAAAAGCATGGATAGAAGATGTTGTTGTCGATTCTAAAATAAGAGGAAAAGGAACCGGAAGACTTCTTGTTGAACATGCAATTCAATTTACCAAAGAAAAAGGAATCTCGAAAATAGATTTAACTTCCAGCCCTTCAAGAGTTGCCGCTAATATATTATATCGAAAAATGGGTTTCGATTTAAGAGATTCAAATGTTTACAGGTTACGAATTATCAAGTAAAACATGACTTAATTGTTTTGTTATTCCTGATCACCTTCACTGTTACAAACCAAAGAGATTCGCCATATTTTTCGTTCTTTTGTGTTCTGAATTTCAATTGATAAAAAATGAAACGAGCGTGACTAGATTATTGACACAAACGATAACTTTTAAAATCATGCGAGTTACATATGATACCATAAAGAATAAAAAATTATAATCATATGAAAAACTTACTTTCTTATTTGTGGTCGCCGGTGTATTTGCTGTTTTTTGGTTTGCTGTTAGTTGTGTTTCATCTGGTTCAGATTATTTGCCGTTGGATTGGTGGTTATCAGCTTCGTAAAAAAACGGTTGATGTTATGAGTTTTCTAATGGTGTATGGTTTGGCGATTTTAGGTTCTCGTATTCGTTTTATTGGGTTTGATCAATTGCTCAAAGACCGCCCCTTAATTATTGTTTCCAATCACCAGAGTACGATTGATATCCCGGTCATAGTTTGGGGTTTTCGTAAATATCATCCTAAGTTTGTGTCAAAAATTGAGTTGGGCAAAGGAATTCCAAGCATCTCCTATAATTTGCGGCATGGTGGTTCGGCATTAATTGATCGTAAAAATCCACGCCAGTCGATTGTTGAAATTATGAAACTGGGCAAACACATTGAAAAGGAAAATTATTCAGCCAGTATTTTCCCAGAAGGCACACGTAGCAAACACGGAGAAGTAAAACGTTTTCAACATGCTGGAATTGCATCGCTTATTCGTTATTCTCCTTCTGCCTTAATTGTACCGTTGGTAATTAATGGTAATAGCGAACTAACGAGAAAGGGTTATTACCCACTTTCTTTGGGAACTCGCTTAACATATACTGTTTTACCCGTCATAGACCCGTCTGGTCGCGATCCCAAAGAATTGACTGAGGAAATTGAATTGAAGATAAAAAAGGTGTTGGGGCAGGAGTAAGTTTATTAACTATTTTTTGTCAATTAACTCTGGTATTTATGAAGGAGATTAAAGGATAAAAAATATATGTTTACATAAAGCTCTTCGAACTGACTTTAATTAGAGAACTTGAAACGATTAATAAAAAGATGTTTACAAGCTAAAAAGGATTAATAATTGAAAATCTCAGGAAAGATAATTGTTGTGTTATTAATGTTTTCTAATTTTCAACTTTAATTTAACGAATCAGAAAAACCATCCTTATGAAAGTCAAATTAATCCTTGTCGTAGTTCTTGTTTCCTTACTTTTTGTGCACGATAGTTTTGCAACTCTAACAACTATTGATGCACAACAAGCTGGCAATCGTTGGGAAATAAATAGTGAAGGGGGAATTACCTGGAAGATAGATAATCGTATTCCTCACCACGATCACATCGAAATGAGTGGGAAAAGAATTTCGGCAGTGATGAGTTATGGAGTGGAAGCCGACAATTCTTTTTTTGTGAAACGCGATTTGGTGTGGCCCATGTTACGTACCATTCCCAATAATACTCACGCCAGTTTAATACATACTTTTAGCGATGATGTTGTAAAATCAATAAAAATAAATGGAGAAAAAGTACAAGAAAAAGTACAGGAAATTTCTTTGAATGAATCCATTGTTGTAAAAAGTAAAATGGGTGAAAATATTGAGTTGCGCCGAACTCTTTTTCCTTCCACTGAATTGCCTGCTTTTTGCGAAAATTATACTTTGAAAAATGGGAGTTCTGAATCAGTTCAAATAGATATTCCTGAAATAGAAAATACATTCCAAACGATTGAAAAAGAAGGGGTTTACGGAGTTTATACTTTAACTTATAAAGTTAAGGGAAGTGGTTCGTTTAATCTTGGTGCTAACGAAATATTGGATTTTTCTCTTTCTATTACCGGAGTGAAATCCGGTGAGAATTATCAAAATACAAACAATAATGAGGAGCTAATAAAACGTAAAAATCTTGTTGCCCAACTTTGGGGAAACCTAATTCTGGAGACTCCCGATAAGGTTTTGAATCGTGCCTTTGCTTTTGCAAAAATAAGGGCTGCCGAGAGTATCTATCAAACAAAAGGTGGTCCAATGCACGGCCCGGGCGGATTGTCGTACTATGCCGCTATTTGGGCAAACGATCAGGCAGAATATGTAAATCCATTTTTCCCTTATTTGGGCTACGATTATGGCATTGAGTCGGCGGTTAATTCGTATGAACATTTTGCGCATTTTATGAATGAAGAATATAAACCCATTCCAAGCTCAATAATTGCTGAAGGAGTTGATATTTGGAATGGTGCCAAAGATCGTGGCGATGGAGCAATGATTGCATACGGCGCAGCACGTTTTGCTATGTCGTTGGGCGATAGAACTACAGCAGAAAAATTGTGGCCGCTTATTGAGTGGAGTCTGGAATACAACAATAGAAAGTTGAATGTTGCCGGAGTGGTAAATTCCAACACCGACGAACTGGAAGGGCGATTTCCAGCCGGGAATGCAAACCTTTGTACCTCTTCTTTGTATTACGATGCACTTGTTTCTGCTTCTTATTTGGGTGAATATTTGGGAAAAGATAAAAAGCAAGTTGAAAATTATAGAGTGCAAGCAAAACAACTAAAAAGTAATATCGATAATTACTTTGGTGCAACAATAATGGGGTATAAAACATATCGTTATTATGAAGGGAATAAAAAGCTGCGGGCCTGGATCTGTATCCCTTTAACAATGGATATTTTCGACCGAAAAGAGGGAACAATTGATGCTTTGTTTTCACCAGAGTTGTGGACAGAAGATGGTTTAGCTACTGAATCGGGCGATAAAACATTCTGGGACAGGGCAACACTTTACGCTTTACGAGGTGTGCTGGCAGCCGGAGAAACAAAACGCGGCATCGATTTTCTGAAATACTATTCCAACCGAAGGTTATTGGGAGAACATGTTCCGTATCCGGTTGAAGCTTTTCCTGAAGGTGGACAAAGACATCTTTCGGCAGAAAGCGGGTTATACTGTAGGATTTATACTGAAGGTTTGTTTGGTATTCGACCAACCGGATTAAAATCGTTTAATCTCACACCGCGACTTGCAGAAGATTGGGATAAAATGAGTCTTCGGGAAATTCATGCTTTTGGTGAAGTTTTTGATATTGAAGTTTTAAAAGCAGGTTCTGGTTTGAAAATAATAATTTATAAAAATAATAATGTTTTTAAGGAATTCGAAATTACTTCAGGAGAAATTGTAAATGTCGATTTTAAGTAGTAAGAATTGTTCACGGGGTTGCGGGTAAAGAAATACGTCAATTCAGTATTCGTTTTGCTTCTTGTATTTATTCGTCTCGCTATCTTTTACACCTCACAAGCATCTCCCATACAGTTGGGTTTTTCTGTCGGATTTTTTAAAAGTTTTAAACGTATGGAAAGAAAATAGATTTTACATCCTACACAAATACCAAAGGCAGTCTCCAGATATAACAAAATCAGACAAATAATGCACAACATGCAAACCGGTTCAAAGTAAGTTGCATCTTTTTGCAATAAAATCGATAATACAAAAATTGTTGTTGACAATGCAAGTCCTAAACTCCAGGCGAATTTTTTTTGAATAGCGCCTATTGGCAGCGATGATTGTTTCCTCACAAATAATTTGGCAATTATTATAGTGGGCGAGAATTTCGGATTAATAAATATTCCTATCATAAAATTCAAAGCCAGAAAGCCTGTGATGTAAGGAATTATTGCAAATCTTTGAAGAATAAAACCGTTAATTGATGCGATTATTCCCAATAAAAGCATAATCCCTGCACTTGCACGCATTCGTCTTTCATCCACAACTTTGAAATTCTTCCCCTCGACATATTCTCCAAAGCTAAATACTGCCATACTTTTTCTTTTTTATTAAATTTTGGTGGGGCAAAGATAATATTCAATTTTTCATTCAGCTTAATAATAACTTTAGAATGGTTCTATTTTTTGAATTGTCAGCAACTATTTTAAAGATACTGAGACAAGTTCAGGGGCACATTTTAATAGACAATGTCCTTAATACGTTATGCTGAATTTAGTTCAGGACCTTGCTGTCATTCACTCATTAAGCTCAATATACGAATACCTTTTTACTCACCAGTGCATTTTGGGTTTTGGCGAAAACAATTATTACCTGACTTTTAACATTCATTGGCAATCTATGAATTTCATTTCCGGGTACACTTTTTTGTAAAATCGTTCTTCCAAGTACATCCACAATTTTGACATCGGTAATTTCATTAACCATAGAAAGGTCGAGAACCACATTACCAGCACTTGAATAAATATGGGCAGGCAGCACCAAATTTGCTTCAGGCTGTATTTCACCAAAATGAATTACAAACCGGTCTTCGTTGTCTGTTTTGGAAGCTCTAAATCGATAATCAGATTCCATAGTAAGATCAATAAAATCTTTTGTCTGTTTATCTTCGAGTATTACGGTCTCAAAATCGCCATTGTTAAAGTTAAAATTAATGGTGTAATCGCCATTTCGTCCTGCTTTAAACGATAGAGGCACATGTGGATTCGAAACGGTATCGTTCAAATATCGTATTGAAAAATTTTCTAATTCTGTTGGCAAATATAGACTTGGGGCAGTTTCAAGCGGGCTAAACAATTTAGCAGCTCCCGAATGGTTATCGGTGTATCCGAACAACATTCTAATTTCATCGAAAGTCTGGTCACTTTCAGAATACACGATTGCACTAATTGTAGTCGGTTTAATCTGAGCGCTTTTCCAGGCAGTTGTTGCATCATGAACACGCGTATCATTGGTCATTACAAGATTTCCAGCACTTACTGCCCGCACAAAGAATCCTTGCATTGCGGCAATGTATTGGGTAACTGAATTGGTTCCGGTACCTGTTGCAGAATTACAAACTCCATAATTACCACCATCAGGATTCCATATCCACATATCGTTACCGCTTCCACTTGTTGCAAGCTTATCACGAGTCCATCCGGAAGATGCCATCCAGTCTATTGAACATGGGTATGGATTACCAACAAAATTAAAGCCTTTTATCGAATCAACTAAACTGCTATATGTAAGCGGAATAGTTTGGGTTCCGTTATTTAAATTTCCTGCAAATTCTTTTGTTGGGGTGGTTTCTTGCACAGAATATAGGTATCCACGTCCGACTTCAAAATCACTTCCTGAATGTACTGTATTCCAATTTATTGTTGATGTTGTATTTAATTTATAAATCCAGCAATTGGTAGGTTCGTTCCATAAATACATATCATATCCTGTTCCATTTCCGTAGGTTCCGGCTGGCAGCCAATCTCCGCTAATACTTTGATTAGAAACCGGGGACGATAAGAAATGCCAGTCTTCAGCATCTCCGCTAATGTATCGTTCTGCAGTTGCCGGCACATCAGTTGTGGTGTGTAATAATTCCGCAGTTCCTGTTGCATCAGAATTTAGAATAAAGCCAGAATTACCTGCACTGTTAGTAATTGTGCCTGTTACCGAAAGTTTCTGGGCTGCAGCAATCTCAAATATTTTTCCACTGTTTATTAATAGAGTTCCAGAAACAGTTGTAAGTTCAGTATTTGTAAGAGTAACACCCGTTGCATTATCAATGGTCAGATTGTTCAGTGTTGCGGCAGTAGTACCCCCAATATTTTGAGCACTGGTTCCAGCCATCAATATTGTATTGCCGGTAGCTGAAATAACTGCATTTACAGTAAGGTTTCCAAGAATATTTACTGAAGATTCAGGAAGTATTTTTGTCCCATCTCCGCTTAAGCTTAGGTTGTGGTAGCCATATATTCCATCCGGATTAACAACGCTTTGTTCTTTGCTTCCGTTATAACCTATCGTAATCGAATTTGTAATGAAATCGAGGATACAATTGCTGGTGTTGGCCGTGAATGCCCCTTCTATATTGATAACAGAATTGGTAACAGGTTGAAACTTCGTTTTATCTGTTACCGTTAAATTATAGAAATTGTTTGTTCCCGATATAGTTACTGTTTCTGTTTCGTTACCGTTAGCGAAAATGACCGTTCCCGTGCCTGGAGCAAAGGTTCCACTATTAGCCCAGGCACCAGTTGAGCCCTTAACGGTTAGTTGGCCGTCATCCACCGAATTTAAAATACCACCACTCTCAATCGTCACCTTTCCGCATAATGCAGTCTCTGGAATAGAAGGGTCATAAGTAGTTGTTGCTGCATCCGGTATGGTGACCACTGTCTCATCTGAAGGCGCACCTTGTGGTGTCCAGTTTGTTGCTGTAACCCAGGATGTACTCGCTGAGCCATTCCAGGTAAGATTAAGAGCTTCATATTCATCCAATACCAATTCTATTGCTCCGAAAACGGTAGAAAAGGCACCTACATTTACGTGGGATACTGAAACCCAGTTTTCGTTGGTGTTATAATCTGACCGGCCATATTCAATAGTTAATGTACCAGCGTCAATGTGCATCCACTCAACAAGATTATTTTCATCATTGCCATTAAGTTCTGAATTAAGGTAATGGCTTTGCAACACGGCCTCTGTTCCACTTCCACCTGTTTGGATAAAATCATACACCCGTTCAATGGCTCCTGTTCTCCAGGTGGGTGCACTACCCAAGGTCAACTTCAGGCTCATTTGTGTTGGCAGAGTACCAACATTTGGAAAATAAATCGTTGTGTATTGACTACCCATCGTATAGCTTGTGTTGGAAACAATGCTTGTCCTTTTGACAATTCCTGATACATCACCTTGTCCTATTGTAGTTGAAGATGCTCCCATGGTCAGGGTAAAGCTGCTAGTCATATCTACACTTCCCTTTGAGGAGGATGGATTGGCACTTTGCAAATTCAGGATCCCATCTAACGTAAAGTCACCACCGGCAGTTATGCCTCCTGCTCCATTTAAGGTCATATTATTTACATTACCATCAAATAAAGACGCAGGAAGTGTAATTGCTGAAGTATTCGTAAATTCCAGATTTGCCGATGTATTACTTGCATCGATATTACCACTGGTTCGGGTTGGTGCTGTTTTAGCAATGGTGAGTGTATTGGCTGCCAAAGTAAGTGTACCTGAAGTTAAAATCAACGCGCCGTTAACCGTAATACTTTCGTTTCCAAGTGTAACACCACCCGAACGATTAATTGTAAGATCGTCTATTGTTGGATCACCACTGAATAAATTATTATTTAATGTAATTGCTGATGTGCCTCCGAACGATAACGATGAATTGCTATTTACATCAATATATCCTGAAGGATTATAAATTGTTCCATTAATTCCTAAAGTTTTGTCTCCAACGCTGAGTTGTCCGTTGCAAAATGAAAGCACGTTATTCACATTTACGTCAGTTGTCATGCTAACACCCAGCAAATTTGAAATGCATAAACCATCGAAACTGATGGATGAACTCCCTGATATTGTTTGGGCCAATGTACCTTCAAATGTAACATTTCCGCCACTGGTTGGAGTAAATGTACCATTGTTCTCGAAGTTTCCGCTCAAGAAATGTTGATTAGCGCCTGTAGCGAAAGTTGCACCATTATCTATGGTTGTATTTCCAAGCACAATAATTGAATCTGCGGCTGTTGCTGAGGCAGTCCCCGATGTTGTAAAATCGCCATGAACCGTAAGTTCTGAAGAAGGCATTGTTTTGGTACCGCTTCCACTAAGTATCAAATTGTAAAACCCACTATTTCCTCCAATTCCCTGTGGATTATTTATGTTTTGATTTACTCCATTCCATTCTACCGTACTATTTATAGCCGACCAATCTGCCTTACTTGTAGAAGTAGCTGAAGCAGCACCTGCAATTCTAAAAGTACAGCCCGGAACAGGTGCTAAAGTTGTATTTTCAGCCACCGAAATATTATAAAAATTAGTGATACCAGCTACTGTAACAATCTTAGTAGAAACGCCATGATCAAAGGTTACAGTTCCTGTTCCAGGAGTAAATGTCCCCTCGTTTATCCAGGCACCACCTGAGCCGGAAATTGTTATGTTATATGAATTCGCAGTAATTGAAGCACCTGTTTCAATTTCTATGGTACCAGCCACAGCATTTGCCGATGCTGTAAGTGATGGATAATAAGTTAAGCCACCGGGTATTAAAACTTCCTCTGTTGATAAAGGAACCGTACCTGCTGTCCAGTTTTGTGTTTGCTCCCATTCCGTTTCATGCCCGGAAACTTCGCCTTTCCATGTGTTTTTTGCAGTTAATGAATATGCCATCGCAACTTGCGAATCATCAAGGTCAGTTGTAACTGCAGATGCAAAAAGAAGTCCGATTACTCCAATACTATGGTTAGTTAAATCCTGGACCGCCTTTCCATGTTCATGGGGTGCACCACTTGCATAATCAGTTTTTTTATGCCAGAAAACAAGTTCATGTTCATCGTTATCAGTAGCGTCCATTTCCGATACGAGATAACGCATATTTATATCGGAGAGTGCAGTTGAAGAATTATCAGAACAGGCAAGTTTATAAAGTCTTTTTACTTTGCCATTGGGAGTCCAGGAAGTCCATCCGGGAACTGCGCCAATGGAAACTTTAACGCTTATCCAAGTTGGCGTTAAGTTCCCATCAATAAAATTGATGGTGGTATATTGGCTACCAAAAGTATATTCTGTATTTGTTATAAAAGTATGTTCTCTTTTTATAATTCCAGTCACGTCACCTATTCCTGTTGTTGTCGCATTTTCACCCAGATTCAATATATCAGTGCCCATATCAAGGCTGCCAATGATTCCTGATGATGGGTTTGCACCCTCCAAATTGAGTTCACCGTTTACAGTTATATCATTATTAAAACTTACACCCTCAGTCCTGTTAATGGTAAGATTATTAATGGATGGTGTTGTATAAAATAAATTGCTTGCGAGAGAAAGGGCTGTTGTGCCGCCAAAGCTCAATGAAGAGAGGGTACTTGTTTCAATATAACCTGAAGTCTGACTGATAGTTCCGTTAATTCCCAGGGTATTTTCTCCAATTATCATATTTCCATTGGAAAGGGTCAGTGCTTGATATACGTTTACGTCTTTATAAAAAACCACACCAGCGTTAT
This sequence comes from uncultured Maribellus sp., assembly GCA_964476535.1. GTDB lineage: Bacteria > Bacteroidota > Bacteroidia > Bacteroidales > Prolixibacteraceae > Draconibacterium. The sequence goes on along the minus strand of CAYZBC010000040.1, from coordinate 11,268 downwards.
TGTCAATAGTTAAATTATAAAAGTTTGCAGGAGTGGAAGATCCATCAATGGCCTGTAGCGATGCTCCATTCAAAACAATGGTATTGCCGGCAGAGGCATTAAAAGTTCCATTGTTGGTTATATTTCCGCCAATATTGTATGTGTAAGTTCCTGCATTAATAGTATCACCCACATCGATAAACATATTTCCCGCTACATCAACTTGGGCTCCGACTGAGACTGTTGTTGTTGTACCCGTGATGTTAAAATTTCCGGTAATAATCATAGCAGTTCCGCTTAAGGTTTTGGTGCCACTTCCACTTAGGATTACATTATTATATCCGTTATCCGTTCCTGGACCGACCGGGTTTAGCACAGTCTGGTCGCTTCCGGAGTATTCTATTGTATTGCTGGTTGCAGTAAAATCAAGAATACTGCCACTGCCTTGAGTAAGATTGTTTTCAATTTGAATGATTGTGCCTGTACTAGGTTGAATATATGTGTTTTCAGCCACCACAAGATTGTAAAAACTATGTATTGATGATCCGGAAAAAGAAACCACATTGCCTATATCTCCATTTGAAAAGGTTACAGTACCTGTGCCGGGAATAAATGTACCATTGTTGTACCAAGCTCCGGTTGAGCCTGATATATCAATATTGTATGCATTGGCTGTTATTGAAGCCCCTGATGCAATTTCAATTGTTTTGGCTACTGCATTTGAACTTGCTGTGAGTGATGGGTAATTTGTTAATCCAGTTGGAATTAAAACATCACTGATGGTTGTTGGAACTGCCCCTCCTGTCCAGTTGGCGACATCATTCCATTCTGTAGAACTTGCACCTGACCATGTGTTTGTTGTTGACCCCGAAGCATCACCTAAACCCCAAAGTGTTGTAGAAGGATGAGTGGCTGAAGGAGCCAAATAGTCAATACTAAGACCAGATAGCCCAACCCAATTGTTTATCTCATCGTTGTTTGTTTTTCCGTGTTCGCCAATGCCGGGATCCCTATCCCAAAAAACCAGCAGATCTTCGGTATTGCCATTCAATTCAGCATCGAGGTAATGCAAATTCACAATAGTCTGGTCAGTATAAGTAGCAGCATCTTTAGCAAAACTATAATAACGCAATACCGAACCAGTTTTGTCGGGCAGGATTTCGCCTAAAACAATCTGACAACTCAACCAGGAAGGTTTTGTGCCAGTATTAACAAAGGTGACTGTTGTAAATTGATTACCAAAACTATAGGCTATATTGCCTGTAAAACTACCGCTACGTTTTACAATACCTGTTACATCTCCAGTTCCTGTTGTGGTTCCTGTTAATCCCATTTCCAGGGTAAATGCCCCCATATCCAAACTTCCCTTGCTGGCTGATGGATTTGCACTTTCTAAATTCAAAACTCCATTTACTGTTAAGTCGCTACCAGCAGTAAGTCCAGCGCCATTTATCGTCAGGTTATTTATGGCTCCGGTAAATAAGGATGCGGCTAAGCTAATTGCCGATGAATTGGTGAATACAACAGTTGATGATGCGTTACTGGCATCGATATTTCCACTTGTAAGAGTTGGAGTATTGCCAGAAATAGTTAATGTATTTGCACCAAGGCTTAATGTACCCGCAGTTAATGTCAATGTGCCGGCAACGCTTATTGCACCTCCCGTGGAAATTCCGTTGGCACGGTTTATAGTCAAATTATTAAGCGAAACACCTGGTAATGTTGTACTGGCCCCACTTCCTCCGATTATGATATTGCTAGAACTTCCTCCGGTTAAAGAACCTGAAGTTGTTGAGATAGCACCATTTATGGTCAACGTATTTGCACCAATACTATAGGCGCCACCTGTAAGTGTGAAGTTAGAAGAAAGTATTAAATCTCCATTTTGAGTTAATCCATGAATGTTGTTCAGCTCCAATCCATCAATGGTGTTTGAAACAAAAATTCCGGAAGAAATACTCTGCACAGCTGATCCAGCAAAAATAACTACCGACGATGCGCTTGAAACATCTAACTGGTTGGCAGTAGCCGAAACTATATTCCCTGTAATTGTAAGCTGTTTAGCATTTACTACCAACTTTTTCGAACTTGTGTTTGTAATATTTCTTAGTGTTCTATTTTGGTCTAAGTAACAATCATTTGCAGGAGTAGCCGCAAACAAAATATCAGCACCATTAGGAGGAACCGCACCACCGGCCCAGTTGCCTGCAGTGGCAAAATCAGTGCTAGAGGCTCCTTGCCAGGTAAAAACAGGGGATACTTCCAAAGCACCCATTTTTGGCGAGTCGCTGCGTGTAATACCATGATAAGTAGTAGTAATTCCAGAAATAGCAACACCCGGCAAGGATGCCGATGTAACATAATCATCAGCATTGGTTCCTCCTGCGCTAGCAAAAAGAGGGTCAATATTCAAACTACTTACATCTTGTGATGTGGCTGCTTGTAATAATGCCAATGTGGCTTTATCTCCACTATAGTAAGCTATAATTCCACCGGTTCCGCCTACAAAATAATCATTATAATCGGATGTAAAGGTTCCGCTGGTATTATCATAATAAATAGCATAATGGCTACTTGAACCTCCGCTTCTGGCATTAAAAAGTATATTGTTTCTTAAATCTCTGGTATTGCTACTTGTATTATACCTTAGTGCAGAAGATTTCTCAGAACCTGAATTTGTTCCAGAAATATAAATTGAATTAAAAAAGAAACTTCCTGTTTTACCTGAATTCCCGACATCATATATTCCGTACATTTCGGTGGACGTGCTTCCACCCAAAGTGATGATATTATTTGAATATACTATGCCATCAGTATTTTCATAAATTCCGTAAATCTTAGCGCCCGTTGTTGCTGCATCCACGGATAAGCTATGAATAAAGTTTGCATCAATATCACCGGCACTTGCTCCGACCGAATTTCTGGTAAAAATACCCACAACCAAACCCGTAAAAGAAGTAGAGGTGTTAGAAATATTGTAAATCAGGTTTTGGTGAATTGATTGCGCTTCCGTTTTTGTATCTAAATTTATTGCTGCAATAGAAGGAGTATAAGAACTGGTATTGGCATTTGCAATTGAAATATCCCTGATTGTATTTTCGTCAATCGTATTTGTTCCGTACGTTAGATACATTCCATAAATAAGCCCCCTGGTACCAACTGCAGCATTAGAAGTATTATTTCTTAAATTTGAAATTGTGTTTTCGTGGATACCTGTTGTTCCTGTACTTTTAGTATAAATCCCATAAATCTTTTGAAGACTCGCAGTACTTGCTGAACTGGCAAAAATACTGTTGGCCGTAGTTGCACTTCCAATAGTATTATTTTCTATATGGGTAATAGCAGACCCCGATAAACCTATACCATAAATATGTGTTGCTAAAGTGGCTGCAGTTAAACCCGTAATGGAACCGATGCTATTGTTGTTACAATTAAGCACCCCTGTTCCGTCCAATTTAATACCATAAATGTATTGTCCATTTGTTCCTCCCGTAACGTTTATAGAATTTGTACCCGTAGTTGCTCCTACTGTGTTTCCTGTTAGCGTTCCTATATCAACGCTACCTTCAATTACATTAATCCCTGTCCATGTTGCATTACCCGAATTACTCCAATTAAAATTTTGAATGGTGTTGTTTTGTACCGAACTTGCTACTGTTGTTCCTACTTTTAAATAGATGGCATTAAAAAGGTTGTTGGTAGCATTAATTTTGGTCCAGGCTGTTCCTCCACACTCTGGGGCACTTCCTCCAAAATAATTATTAGAAACTGTAAATCCGTTACCGCTAATATTGCTTATTTTTATGGCATCGTAAGTTACTGTTCCTGTTCCTGTAAATGATGCTGTTTCATAAAAACTATTTCCATCTATTGTCCATGCAGTAGTATTATCAACAAGTAAAATACCCCTTGAAGCCGAAGCATGTTTAATAAAATCGTAAATATTATTATTTCGAATGATGTTTCCACTATTATCTTTTCCTGCTGTACCCAATGAGTAAATCACATTCACTGGTCGGCTTGCATCAGCAGCATTTGTAATATCGTTGTTTTCAATAATATTATTACTGTTACCCGAACTTGAAGTAGTAGTACTAAAAAATATGATTCCGGAAGTTGCTTTGGATTCTGAACTTTTAATTGTACAGTATTTTACAGTATTATTTGATGCACCATTTATAAATCGAATGGCTGATGTTCCCGTAGTAGAACCCGGATATGTGTTTATAATGCTCAAATCTTTTGTTGTTCCTGTTGCATTTACCCTTCCGTCGATGATTACATTATCAGCACCATTTAAATCAATTAGGGGGCCTCCCATATTTCCGGTTATCGAAAGCCCGGTTTCGGTAGGGTACATATTTACAGAAGCATAATTAGCAGCTCCTGTACCACTTGCATTAAGCACTGCCGAAACAGGTTCTGTTGTGCTATTGTTTAGTTTTATGGTAATTTCCCCCTGATGTGTACCGTCGTTAATTTTATCGAAAGCAGCCTTAAGTGTAGTATAGTAAGCCATTGATGTGCCAACGGTAGCATTAACTTCTACATATGGAGGCGAATACTCAATCCATGTATTATTAGCGCCACTTAACACTTCCTGCCATTTGTCAAAAAAGGTATTAACTCCACTGTGAAGCCCCATATCTGCACCGGACTTAGTAATATTATCCGTTCCCAATTTCAGGACTATCTTGTTTATGGATTCATAAAAACTAACTTGTACATCCATAAATTTTCCGTCGTCGTAATCAATTTCAAGATTGTCGTATTCAATCGTAAAAACTCTGTTGGGTGCGGTACCTGTAACTAATGACCGAACCCAGGAAGTTGCGGACACATCGTCATCGTACATGGCCAGAGCTATAATCTGCCCAAAGCTTGTGTCGTCACTTGTTAAATCGTAAGCGTTTGTTGCAATATAATCAACGCTGGCCACCCCATCTAACCTGAGAAATGCATTTGTACTTACACTTATAAGATTTGACGTTGTGTAGTTATTATCATAATAGCTGAAGTCAAAAGGCCAGTTAATCTGCGTTTGTTCATCATCACCACTCACAATGTCACTACCTGCAGAACAGTCAATCCAGCTATAAGTAGTTTCTGTTGCTCCAGTATTAATACCATAATTCCAACTGGCTGCCGGAGGAGAGGGAGGATTTGGTGCTGCTGTGGGTGTATATTCAACCCAGGTATTATTAGTCCCGCTTTTTACTTCTTGCCATTTATTATAAAAAGTATTTACACCACTATGTAAACCCATATCAACACCATCCTTATTGATATCGTCAGTACCTAATTTCAATACAACTTTATTGCTCGTTTCGTAAAAACTAACCTGAATATTTGCAAAAAGATCATCATTATAATCGATTTCTAAATAATTGTATTCAATGGTAAATATTCTGTTTGGAGAAGTTCCTGTTACTAAAGACTTAACCCATGAACTTGAACCAACATCTCCATCGTACACAGCCAAGGCAATAATCTGACCCAATTGAGTTGCCGTACTAGTTAAATTATAAGCACTGGCTGCAGCGTAATCTGTATTTGCTGTACCGTCGAGACGAATAAATCCATTTGTACAAACACTTAGGCTATTGGCTGTTGTATATGTGTTATCGTAAAAGCTGAAGTCAAATGGCCATGAAATGGAAGCCTGTGCATCATCACCACTAACAATAGTTGTTCCTTCGCAGTTAATCCAACTGTATGTAGTTTCCAGCGTACCAGTTTGTGTAGCATAATTAGAGCTTGCAGCAGCCTGTGCAAAACCCAATTCGGGGAGTAAACTTAAAATGAAAAATATAGCTATGCTGGTAGATTTTTTCAAACCAGATAACAAGTATTTAATAACGTTATTATTTTCGCTATTGTAGGATTTTAATGTGAGAATATTAATGTGAAGTTTAGTTTTCATTATGTGTTCTCATTAATTTTAAAAAGCACTGGATAAGTCCTGTAAAAGAGTTCTTCATCAATCCAAACTCTTTTATTATTAAGTAGTATTGGAGCAACAGCCGTAATCTTTTCCCCATTTTTATAGCTAACAACATAAGCTCCCTTCACTCCTTTGGCAATAATATTATTTTTAGCAGTTTCAGCATCTGCTGCCGAATTGTATTTGCCCGAAAAATATTTGTTCATTCCATTCGGCAAAACTTCGTAAAAAATAGGAGTAAGATTTTTAAGCTGCCCGGCTGTTACATAATTCCGATAAACACCAATTTGTACCGTATAAAAAAATTCATCAATTGTGCTTATGTCTGTAAATGATGTATTTATGTTGCTTTTTGTTTTCGCCATCAAACCCGCTTGTGCAACTTTTGAATTTTCTTTTTGTGGTTCAGAATTAGTAGCAGGTATATTCTGCGAAACAGATTTAATATCTATAGAATCATTTCTCAAATCCTTTGCAGGTAATTTAGTTACCGGAATTACATCGGGCTTTATTTCTTTTTTAGCTTCTGTTTTATCTACAATTTTAATTACTTGTAATTGTTCTACTGGATTCGCCTTTTCGTTACCATTTAAAACTCTTTTTTCAGTATTTTGAACCGAAGATGTTGTTTTCTTTGGCTGCAACACAAAATCTAGTCCATCCACAATATCGCCATCAATTAATTCTTTTATGTGAAATTCATGTAATAATGGTGTTGATTGGTAACCCAATTTTCCCAACTGCTCCTCATCAATACGAAGAGTGTAATCACCCGGCTTTAAACCCAGGTAGCTGAAATAACCATCTCTTTCGCTTAAGGTTTCGGCAACTAATTTATCTTGCTGGTTGTAAATCTGAATGGTAATTCGGCCAAGCCCTTTCAGCTCGTTATCTTTATCAAAGTATACCATACCACTAACTTCCCCAACCGAAAGAACCGGAACATAAACTTTTTTGTATTGGTTGGGATCCACCAAAACCTGGTAAGTTTTATGCTTAAAACGCCAGGCAATGTTATCCAAATCATTTTCCGAAAATTCTACGGTATAATCAACAAAAGCATTTAAATCGGAAACACGTACAATTGAATCTTTTTCGCTAATAATTGCTCTACCTCCCGAAACCCGAACATTCGATAACAATATCATCTGTTCTCCTTTATCCTTAACTCCGTTTTGGTTTAAATCGAGGAAAGGGTAAAACAAAATGCCGCCTTTACCCAAAGAAGAAAAATTCCCTGTTTTTACTGTTTTATTGCCGCCAAAAGCGACACTACCTTGGGCATTTTCCGAGAAATAAAAATCATTATTGCTGTACGAAGCAGAAACACCTGCGCGCGCAAAGGGCAGATCAAATCCGAAGCTCACAAAAACATTATCTGTTTTGTTAATAGCATTTTTTTCGTAATAAGCAGAGACATAAGCCTTATCAAATCTCTTCTCTATTTCTACCCTATATCTTGACATCTGGTTTACACTATGATTATATTCAGCTGATGGCCGAATAATAATTCCATTTCTCATTCTGTATGAAAGTGAAAGGTTGGTAAGTATATAAGGCTCATTCATACCCACCCAATTGGTGCGCGAGGATAAATTCGCGTTAAAGTTTTTATAATATCCAGAAAAGACAACATCAAGATTGTTATAATCAAATTCAGAATAAGCAAATCGTTGATAATACAATTTAGCAAAGCCCGAAAATTTATTTATTTTGAAAGGTTGTGAAAGTCTTACCTTAAGTTCTTCATTCGCATTGTTTATAGTCGCCAATTGACCATCAACATAGTCGGCATAATCAATTTCTAACGAAGCACTTTTGCCAAAATTATAGCTCAACAAACCTTGCATTTTCACATTATGCGCATATTCAAAATTTAAAACCATTTTACTAAAAGGCTGAAATGCCAGAGTTGCAAACGGTATAAATGGATAATCCGGAATACTTGATAAATATTCTAAACCTCCTCCAAGGGTTATCGAATTGTTTATTCCATAGTTTACAACTCCTCGCCCAAACCTACTGCCTTCGTAATCCTGCAATACACCTCCCGACACATTGTATTCCAATGTTTTGGCAGGCATAAATGTAAAAGGAACATTCTTGGTGCGTTCTTCAATACGCTCCTCACCCATGGGGCCGTAAAACTTAAATTTTATGGTTGTGTAGCCATAAACTATTGGCACTTTAAATACATATAACCCGGAGGCATCTGCAACTGTATAATCCACCAAAACATCGTTAATATAGAGTTCTACCGACCAGTTGGGTTCCGTGTATTCGTTTATATTGTAATAACCAGAAGCTTTTCGAACGGTTGTTGGCGTATTACTTACAGATGCACCTACAACAGGCGCCTCTAAAAATGAAATACTTTGACTGTATATTTTTCCTAACTGAGCTTGCCGAATAGTGCTTTTGTCATTATCGACCCAGCGCCAGTTGTAATAAAGTTGTCGTTTATCAAATTTATATTTATCGTCGTAATAAACCGAAACATTTGCTTGTCCAAATAATAATTCAGCTCCAACTCCTATAATAACTCTATTGTTTGTTACCTCACTTTTTGTTTGGTACGAAGCTAACGACCAATCCATCATACCAAATTTTAATAAATGATAATCCCGTTCCAAGATGGTATCAGCAACAATATCTTTTTTTTGTAATTTTGAAACATTCTGGCGCATCTGATCCAAACGCATTTGTTTAATTACAGGTAACTCAAAATTAGCTTCCATTTTTATGGAAAGTGAGCGAAAATTAAATATGATATTTAATCCAAAAGCTTTTGTAAGTACTGTTGATTCAATATAAATTGCACCCGACTCTTTTATAATACCATTAACAGATTTTATTGTATTATTTCCTGCAATAATCTGTTTAGCATTAAAATCGATGCTATAAGTTTTGTTTTCGTTTTCTATAAATCCAGTTAAAATATTTCTCTCGTTTTCCGAATCGCATTTAACCCCAAGATTCCTAAATAAATCTTCAATATTTATATATACTTTATTGCTTTCTGTTATAATAACATCGGTTTCAAATTTTAGGTAACCATTCATAATGAAATCTACAGGTACACCGTCAAAAGAAACGATTGGATTTAATTTGATTTCAATTATGGCATCGACTGCTTTAACATGGAATGATGAAAGAATAATACAGCACACCAATAATCCGGTTCTTATGCGCATTCGAGAGAATATGCGTATAAAAGAAATTGGATTACATGGATTATTCTCGTTCATTATTCCTGGGTAAAAGTCATTGAAAAACTTCCGTTGTAAATTCCAGACGGCGATGCACTTGGCACATCAAGAGTACCCCCCACTCTCAGGGTTGTAATAAAATTACAATCGCTGCTTACTGGAAAAAAAGAACCACTCGGTCCTTTTTCGGTGGGCCCAACATTAAGAGTAAGTGAAGGTGCACCATTGGTAATTGTGGTAGTAGGATCATAAGTTATTGTCACATTTCTTCCCTGGCATAGTTTTATATCAAAAATAGCAGGGTGTACGGTTGCACTCGACAATGACACAACACCTCCTGTTGTTGTAACAGTTCCTTGCCAGTCGACTGTTATTGTGCCTGCAGAAACAACATAAAATATTCCAAAATCAATGGCTTGTGTGGGTTGCACGGTTATCGTTCGTTGAGGTAAATCAGGTTGCGCATACGAAACATTTATACAGAAACATACTATTGCTGTTAGTAACAATAATCTCAAGAACGATCTGTATGTATATGTTTTTGTCATTATCCTTTACCTCTTTTAAAATCATCAAAATTCAATATGAACTTACAATTCAAGCTCGGCTTCCGCAATTATCTTTTTCTTCTCATTTTCCGTATAAACCACTTCAAATTTTCCGCTTGTAAAGTTTATTCCATCTGGTTTTTGTAATTGCATTTTTACTTTTCTTACATTGCCCGGGGTATATACCCCCAATCCCTTCACCTTTGCCACTTCATACATTTTATTTTTACCGGAAATATAGTTTATGGTTATATCTCCGTATGTTGACCTATTGCCCTTACGATTGATGTTAAAGTTTAAAAAATGGTTAGATTCTTCGTCATTGGAATATTCAATACCTGATATTGAAGCTACAGTGTTTGATTCGCCCTTGCGAATAATAGTGGCAATAGAAATACCAAATACCGCTTCCAACTTGACGGATATAGTTTCTGTATTTTTTTCTTCGCTGTCCTGTCCAAGTGGTGTATCGTTTTTGTCGGCCCTGAAATAAAGATGTGAACGGTATTCACCTACTTCCATTTTCTCGGTATTTCTTAGCTGTACTTTCACGGTTTGCGATTCACCGGGAGCCAGATCAACACGGCGAGGAAAAAACCTTAAAAAAGGAGTGGCAAAATGTTGCCCCTCATCGGGTTCGCTTATCCTTTCAAACTTCCCCCCTTCAGTCATTCTGTATTCTATTAACGATATATTATATGTTGCAGAGTCTTTTCCAATATTTGATAAGGTAACTTTCTCTACTCTGTTGCGTCCCTCAAAAACAAGACGTTTTGGAAAAATTAGCAGATCGCCTTGTGCAGAAGCAGCGATATCAATAAACAGTAAAAACACAGTAAAAAACACAAACCAAATTGGATTACAACTGCAAAAACGAGTCTCTATATTTTTCATTTTACTTGATTTACAATACTTTACCTTTTGAAAAATGTTAAAAATAAGTACTGCATTTTGCAGCACTTATTTTAACACAGTACTAATTGTAATCAACAGTTACATCAAAACCTGTTGCATTTGTGTACACACCTGCCACTTGCGAACTACCAACATTCAATGTAGCACCAACCAATATGGTTTGCGCACCTAATGTGAGTACCCCTGTTGCTGAAGGTGTACTTGTAAAGGTGTTTACGGTCATTGTTTCAGATTCTCCAGATCTGGTAATCGTGTAGTCGCTACTTGGTAAAGTAATGGCATAGGTATAATCTGTTTCACCTGTAACATCAAAAGTAGCAGCGGTTATTGTACCGGGATTGGTGGGTGGTAATGTCACACCACCAGTAGGAGATGTAGTTCCTGCGGGTAATAATACTACCGTACCTGCTGTAGCGTTTACAGCTAAGATACCAAAGTTCATTTGAACATCACTTGCTATTGCAATAGGTGTTACAATGGTTGCTGTTGCTGTTGCACTGGCAGTTGCATCTCCTTGCGCCATCACTTTGTTCGAAAAACTTACCACCATTACGATGGCTAAAAGACTAAAAATTATTTTTTTCATTTTTTTGAATTTTAAATAATTAAAAAGGTTTGTTTATAATATACCCCAGAAATTAGACAACAAGTTAAATGATAATTTTTAATAAAC
>CAYZBC010000039.1:0-25070 GCA_964476535.1 uncultured Maribellus sp. | reverse complement strand
GGCAAATGTCTTACATGCAGTTGTTTGTGAAATTTTATTTGCAAGTTGGGTTAAATATTTACATGCAATCGACTTACTGATTTGCGAATTGTTTACCGCATTACATTGGTTTAATCCGTTTATGTGGTTTCTGCGCCGCGACCTCAAGCTAATTCACGAATTCCAGGCCGACCAGGCCGTTCTAAATAAAGGCATCGATGCAAAAAGATACCAGTTGCTGGTAGTAGAGAAAGCTGTTGGCGAAAGACGTTTTGCCATGGCAAACCATTTTACACAAAAACCAATTTTAAAACGATTAAAAATGATGCAAAAAAAAACAATAATCTATGGAGTGGATTGAAATTGATTTTATTCGTTCCTGTTCTTGCTTTGTTACTGACGGCTTTTGGGAACAATAGCGGAAAAATTCTTGAAAAAGAGCTTGTACCTGAAAAAAATAGCGTTCAACCCAAAAAGGTTGAGAAATCAATTGAAAATGAAGCTTTTGTAATTGAACTCAAAAATGATGGAAATTACATTAATAATAAGTTGTTTTCGCTGGATGAAATTGCAAAAAAAGCAAAAACCTGGCAAAAGACAGGACACGAGGACATTTTACTTGTCCCTGAGAATCAAATGTCCTATGATCGAGTTGATGAAGTTAGAATAGCACTTAGCAATGCAAAAGTTTATCATTTAAACCAAACAACGATTAATTCTGACGAAATAATTTATCCGGCTGGAGATGTTTCAAGTTTGGCAACATTTACTAAAGGAAAATGGGGCGACTGGTTCAATGACCAATTAACGAATTATTTAGGTGCTATACCCGATGAATGGGAATATACAATGATGATTAGTTTCATTATTGATGAAAATGGAAAAGTCAGAGAAGGACATGTTGAAAGGGTTGTGATTCTCCGAAAATTAATGATGCCTACGAAAAAATTCTTGCTCAAATTCCTGACTGGAAACCGGCAATAAAGATTCACAAAGCTGTAAGTGTTTTATATACTTCAATGGACGGAAGGAGAAATCACTAAACAGTAGTTGAGGAATAAAATATTTTTTGCATAAAAGCGAGATTATTATAAGTTTGATTTAGAGTTCGGAGAGCCGGGCTTTTTTATTTAATATACATTCAATCCTCCGACCTCGTTCCTCGGCCACCTCCTTTTCTCGTCCCCCTTAGAAAAAAGGGGAATTCATGGGGATTTCCCTTTTTAATAAGAGCATGTCAATCACTTCGTTAAAATTTCCAGGTTAATTTAGCCCCAAACATTCTCGGCGCTCCCGGCACAAAAGTGGGAATACCAAATAAACTACCTGAATTTCCTCCGCTGGTTACATATTGTTCGTCAAGCAAATTCGTTCCGTAAACCGAAAAAATGATGTTGGGATCGGCAAGTTCCAAACCACCATTAATATTTAGCAAACCATAAGCATCTTGCTCCAAACCTTCGGTGTTTGCATCTTCAAAATAGATGTGTGTTTTGTAGGAATACGATGGCGAAACAAAGAGTTGAATATTGGGTGTAATGTTTGCACGGGCGTTAAATCCAAAAATAAAACTGTGCTCCGGAGACAAACGGAAACTATTTCCAGCATATTCCTGTTCCGATCCGTCAACATCAGTTGAGTCGAAAGATGCATTCAACCATGCATAGTTTCCAAAAACATCAAGCTGTTCGATTATTGCAATTTTTACACTTGCTTCAGCACCGTACGAAGTTGCTTTTCCACCATCTTTTACAAGGTAATTAAACTCTCCCGATTCCGGATCGGCTATCCAAGCACTGGTTTGAAAATCGCTATATAATTGATAAAATCCAACCGCATCGATAAATACCTTAGATAAAAAGGAAGCTTTAAATCCTGCATCGAAGTTGTTTAAAATTTCAGCATCTAGAATTTCCTTCTCCCCGGTAGAAGTAAACTGCAAAACGTTAGGCCGCCTTCCCCTTGAGTAGTTGGCAAATATATTTCCATACTCATTCAGTTTGTATTGAAGTCCAGCTCTTCCGGTGACCGACAAAGTATTTTTACTAATCTCTTGTAAATCGCCTGGTTTAAAAAAGAGGTTAGGAAGATTTCCAGGATATTCTCCTATAAACATTCCCAAAGTAGATTGAAAACCTGCAGTAAAAGCGGCTTCGTCGCTTAATTTGTACATGTCGTAAACCGCACGTAATCCAGCTGAAACAAATATTTTCTTGGTAAGTTGATATGTTCCATCCATGAATATTTCTGCAGCCTGATTTATCGCTTTATTGTATTTTTCTTCTTCATGATGTTCGGGAAGAGGTATATCATATGGAATTCCATAGTTAGGATTTGCCGGAATAAAAGGAACAGACATGGGTTGTCCATCGGGCATAACTAAATAAGTAGGGTCGAAAAACAGGTGAAATGTATTTTGTTCGTTGAACGCAAATTGGTACGTCAAATCGGCCTTCTCCCGCCAGTAGCTGGCTCCGGCAGAACCATTAAACCGGCTGTTTCTGGAAAAGTTATACCTTATTTCCTGATAAAATTGCTCGGCAGATCCATACTCCGCCATGTCTAATGCAGCCGATGCAGTTCCGTCTCCATCCCAACGCGCCGAAGAATTGCTATTTCTATACGAACTGATTGATGACCAGTAGGTATTTTCATTTATGTAATATTTGTAGTTGAGCGTAGCATCGAAAAAATCTTTGCCTGTACCTAAGTTTTCACCCTGCTCCAAAGAAGCCACTCCGCTATAAACATCAGTTACTCCATTTGTATTTGGAAACATTTTACTCATAAATGCAATTCCCGGAGTATCGTCTTTTTGGTAGTTTAAAACAAAATCTACTTTGTGGTTGTATGCCGGAAGAAATCGTGCCGAGAATCGTCCGGCCATTGTGTTTTTGCCGTTGAGTGTTCCGCCAAAAGTATTTTCCACATAACCATCGCGGGCATTATAAATTCCAGCTGCACGTATAAAAAATTTGTTTTCAACAAGCGGAACATTAACCGCTACCCGCAACTCTTTCTGTGCAAAGTTTCCCGTTCCGACAGTAACATAACCTTCCGTTTTATTGCCTGGTTTTTTGCTAATAAAATGAACAGCCCCGGCTTGTGCACCCCTTCCAAAAAGCGTGTTTTGTGGTCCTTTTAAAATTTCCACCTGTTCCATATCGAACAATTCAACCGAAGAAGAACTTGCCCGGTTGATTGGAACATTATTCATATAAACCGAAATTCTTGGTTGCGCACTTGGACTAACTTCGTCGCTGGTTAAACCGCGCATAACAAAACTGGGGCGATTGGCTCCCTGCTCGCGAATGTACAATCCCGGAACAAATTCGCTAAGTTGCCCCAATTCAGAAATATTCGATTGCTCGATGGTTTTTGCTCCAATGGCAGTAATTGCAGCCGGAACATCCAAAATTTGTTGCTCCCGTTTTTGAGCGTTTACAGTTACTGGTTCAATATGAATATTTTCCTGAGGCATCATTATTTTATAAAAATTCTCACCCACACTAAGAATATAATCTATCGTTTTTGTTTTATATCCGACAAATGAAATTCTTAATCTGGCTTTTCCTGTCACAAGATTTTCAATAATAAATTCACCATTTTCATTGGTGTTAACGCCTTTCAGGGTTCCATCAACAGTAACACTGGCACCGGCTAGTGGATTTTTTTCAGAATCATAAACTTCACCTCGTAAGAAAACGGCGGGTAAATTCTGAGAAACTTGTTCAACATTGCGGTATTTGCGTTTTACTTTTCCGTTTTTTTTGGTCTGACCAACAGCGATGGAAATAGTGAAAAAAATAATTAGAAATGATAATGTATATCTCATATTTTTAGTTTCAAAATTTGAATTTGTGAAATAACGAAAATGATTGGGAGATTAGTGTGTGTTTGGTTACAACTCTTCTATTAAAAGAGAATATTAAGATAATAATAATAATTCAAATTACTCTTTTGCGGGAAAACCCCACATTTTTAACCAAATAGAAAATTCATCCTGACTGTTTTGAGCCTCATCGAATGTTTTGCACTTTTTTATATTAGTTTTGTAGAACAGAACAGAACGGACACTGTTCTGCTAAGCAAAATAAGAATGAACAAATTCAAATTTACCGTTGACAAAAATTCAAACACCTTAAAATTTCAACAACTGGTTGATGCAATAATTGATTCAATAAGTCAAAATCAATTAAATCAAGGAGACATGCTCCCTTCGGTAAACCAGATTATGAAAGAGAGTCAACTTTCGCGCGACACCGTTTTTAAGGCTTATGCTGAATTGAAAAAGAGAGGTGCTGTGGAATCGGTTCCAAATCGTGGCTATTTTGTCACAAAAAACATTACCAAAGTTTTTCTTTTCCTCGATACTTTTAAAGCTTACAAAGAAGTTTTATACGGCTCTTTTTTGAAACATCTTCCAAAAAATATTAGTGTCGACTTGCATTTCCATCATTATAATGTAGATGTGTTTGAAAAAATTATTACTGAAAGTTTGGGAAAGTACAGCAAGTATGTTATTATGAATTTCGACCATAAGAGAGTGCCCGAAATCATTAAAAAAATTCCAAACGAACAGTTACTAATAATTGACTGGAAAATTCATTCAACAGTAAATCAGTCTGTTGTCTATCAGAATTTCGGACAATCTTTATTTAATTGTTTTCAACGTAATCTGGAAAAAATTAAAAAATACAAAGAGTTTACTCTTATGTATCCAACATTTACTTACCATCCAAAAACAGCCATTGAGTATTTTGAAAAATTTTGCACCGAAAAGAATCTGAAATACAATGTTATTTATGATTTCGATAAATTTATAATAAAAAAAGGCGGACTTTATTTTTTGGTGAGCGACAGAACACTTGCCAGTTTCTTAGACCAATGTTATGAAAACCGATTCGAACCCGGTGTCGAAGTTGGAGTAATTTCGTACAACGAAACCCCAATGAAGAAATATGTAAAAAATGGAATAACCGTAATTTCTACCGATTTCGAATTAATGGGCCAAAAAGCTGCGGAGTTTGTTCTTTCGGGCAAACCAATGCAATTTGAGGTGCCAACAACTTTAAAAATACGATCTTCCATATAAAGAGAGATAGAGAGAGAGAAACTCGATTTATTGACACACAATAAATGGCTAAAAAAGATATTGGAATGATAGAATTAATAAAATTTAAATTCGGGCAACACTTATTTATTTCGTGCCTGTTTATCTTAATTCGCACAGTTTATTTCAATGTGTTTTAAAACATTTTTTTTGATTTTGAATACCGAAGAATAGAACTTAAATTTACCAACATACCAGAACAGAACAGTTCGATTTTGGAAACAGACATATAATATTATAAATCATGCATTTACTTGGATTCGACATAGGAAGTTCTTCCGTAAAAGTTTCACTAGTTGATGGGAATAGTGGCAATCTCATTGCCAGTTCATTTCACCCGAAACAGGAAATGAAGATAACCGCACACAAAGCGGGATGGGCAGAACAAGAACCGGAATCGTGGTGGGAAAATTTAAAATTAGCCTTAGCTGATGTTTTAACCGAATCGGGGGTTGATTCTGAAAGTATCGATTCAATTGGAATTTCGTATCAAATGCATGGCTTGGTAATGATTGATAAAAACAGAAAAGTTATCCGACCCTCAATTATCTGGTGCGATAGTCGTGCTGCTTCGTACGGCGACAAAGCATTTGACGAAATTGGAGGTCAGCGCTGTTTAACCAATCTGCTAAATTCTCCGGGTAACTTCACTGCATCGAAGCTAAAATGGGTAAAAGAAAACGAGCCGGAATTATTCGCCAAAATTTATAAAATAATGTTACCCGGCGATTACATTGCCATGAAACTTACCGACGAAATTCAAACCACAATAAGCGGGCTTTCAGAAGGAATTATGTGGGATTTTAAAGAAAACAAACTGGCCGATATTCTTTTCGAAAACTACGGGTTTTCATCCGATATCATTCCTGAAATTGTTCCAACTTTTGCGGTTCAAGGCCGGATTTCAACAAAAATGGCTTCTGAACTTGGTCTTTCAACAAAAACAAAAATTAGCTACCGCGCAGGAGATCAACCAAATAATGCACTTTCGTTGAATGTTTTAAATCCGGGAGAAATTGCAACAACTGCGGGAACATCAGGTGTGGTTTATGGTGTTAGCGACGAAATTAAATATGACCCGCAATCGAGAGTGAACACTTTTGCACATGTAAATCACACCACCGAAAATCCTCGTTTAGGAGTTCTGCTTTGCATTAACGGCACCGGAATTTTAAATGCCTGGTTGAAACGAATGATTGGAGAAAATCTTTCGTACGAAGAGATGAACAATCTGGCAGCGACTGTTCCAATTGGCTCGCAAGGATTAAATATCCTTCCCTTCGGGAACGGGGCTGAACGGGTGCTCAACAATAAAAATATCGGTTCGATGTTAAGCGGAATAAATTTCAACATTCACCAAAAAGGACATTTGTTACGTGCCGCTCAGGAAGGAATCGTTTTTTCATTTAATTATGGAATGGAAATTATGGAAAGTATTGGAATTAACGCATCGGTTATACGTGCCGGAAAAGCCAATATGTTTCTTAGCCAGATTTTCAGAGACACACTAGCAGGTATTTCCGGTGCTACAATCGAATTATACAATACGGATGGCTCGGTGGGTGCAGCTCGCGGAGCTGGAGTTGGTTCCGGTTATTATAAATCGCTTAAAGAAGCATTTTCGAACCTTAAAAAACTGAAAACTGTTGTTCCAGACAGTTCTAAAGAAGCTGAATATCAAGATGCTTACAATAACTGGAAAATTGAACTGAAGAAAGTAATTCAATAAAACACTAAATAAAATAAATCATGAAAAATTCATCAAGAAGAACATTTTTAAAATCGGCTTCAGCATTAGGTGTAGGAGCCTTGTTTATTCCCAGTTTTATAAGTTGCGCTCCGAGCACAAAACTTCGGTATGCAATAATTGGCGTTGGCGGTCGCGGAGAGGCCAGTTGGAGCCAGGTTCCGATTGAAAGTATTGTTGCAATGTGCGATGTTGATGACAGAATGAGTCAGGAAGCTTACAAAGCTTGCCCAAATTCAAAAAAATATAAAGATTTCAGGGTAATGTTCGATGAAATGGCTAAAGACATAGACGCGGTTATCATCGCAACACCCGACCACACCCATTTCCCGGCGGCAATGGCTGCAATGGAATTGGGAAAACATGTATTTGTGGAAAAACCTTTGGCACATAATATTTGGCAGTTACGCACTTTAAAAAAAGCTGCAAAACATTACGGTGTAGTTTCGCAAATGGGAAATCAGGGACATACCACCAACGGTATTCGACTTGTAAAAGAGTGGTATGAAGCGGGCGTACTTGGCGAAGTTAAAGAAATAATTGCATGGCAGGGAAAAATTGATTTTGAAAGAGATGGTTATTTCGCACAACCAAGCTCTTTCCCACCACAAGCTGAAGAAGTGCCAAACGGATTAGATTGGGATTTGTGGCAGGGTCCGACTGCTGAACGCCCATTTAATAATCTTTATGCCCCACGTACCTGGCGGGGATTTTTCGATTTCGGTAATGGAAAATTAGGCGATTGGTGCTGCCATACTTTAGATGCTCCGTTTTGGGCTTTGGATCTTGGTTTACCGCATACAATTGAAGCGGTAATAAAAGACCCAGTTCCAGACCATAGTTTTGTCGCCACAGAATCGGCTATAACCTGGCAGTTCGGCGCACGCGGAAACAAAGCCCCGGTTACGATGCAATGGCTCGAAGGTTTTGAAAAACCTGCTGTTAGACCCGAATGGGGAATTGATGAACTTCCGGGAGGGGGAATGATTATGATCGGTGACAAAAAAACTTTAATTACAGGTGGCAGACCAAATGATGCACGATTACTTGTTCCTGAAGAAGAAATGAAGGAATTTTTGAAAAACGCACCCGAAAAAACTATTCCAAGAATCGGTGAAGAACTTCCGGTTCAGGAATGGGTTGACGCCATAAAAAACAATACACTTCCAGGTTCAAACTTCGATTATTCAGCAAGTTTGGTTGAAATGGCCCAAGTTGGTGTTTTGGCTCAAAGATTTGGGGGTATCATTAATTATGATGCCAAAAACATGAAAGCCACAGGCCGCCCTGAATTGGACACTTACATTAAAGAACCTGCTCGCAAAGGTTGGGCATACGGTGAAAATTTATAATCATAAAATAAATCATATACATTCATATAAAAAACAAACAAAATGGAAGTATTAAAAGGTAACAAAGAATATTTCAAGGGCATCGATCAAATTAAATTCGAAGGCGCCGAATCAAAAAATCCACTGGCATTTAGGTGGTACGACGAAAACAGAGTGGTTGCAGGAAAAACCATGAAAGACCATCTACGTTTTGCAGTTGCCTACTGGCATACTTTCTGCGGAACCGGGGGTGATCCTTTCGGCCCGGGAACACAAATATTCCCATGGATTGGAGCATCTGATCCGATGGATGCCGCCAAAGAAAAAATGGATGCTGCATTTGAATTCATCACAAAAATGAATATCCCATTTTACTGTTTCCATGATACCGATGTTGTTGGCGATGGTTCAGTTTTTGAAATTGAAAAACGAATGGAAAAAATGGTGGATTACGCCAAGGCAAAACAAGCAGCTTCCGGTGTTAAGCTACTTTGGGGAACAGCCAACGTTTTTTCCGCCCCACGTTATATGAACGGTGCATCAACCAATCCCGATTTTAATGTGCTTGCTAATGCCGGTACACAAGTTAAAAATGCCATTGACGCAACGATTGCATTGGGAGGTACAAATTATGTTTTTTGGGGTGGCAGAGAAGGTTATATGACCCTGCATAATACCGACACCAAACGCGAACTGGAACACATGGGAAGATTTCTTACAATGGCCCGCGATTATGGACGTAAGCAAGGTTTCACCGGTACTTTTCTGATTGAACCAAAACCTATGGAACCAACCAAACATCAATACGATTACGATGCACAAACTGTAATTGCTTTCCTAAAAGAACACGGTTTGGAAAACGATTTCAAATTAAATATTGAAGTGAACCACGCAACGTTGGCCGGGCACACTTTCGCACACGATTTACGTGTTGCTACCGATGCAGGTTTGCTGGGATCGATCGATGCCAACAAAGGTGACTACCAAAATGGCTGGGACACAGATGAGTTTCCAACAAATATTTATGAAACTACCGAGGCAATGCTTGAAATTATTCAAGGTGGTGGTTTTACAAATGGAGGAATTAATTTCGATGCTAAAACGCGCCGGGAATCAACTGATTTGGAGGACATTTTTTATGCACACATCGGTGGCATGGATGTATTTGCACGTTCGCTGGTTATTGCTGATAAAATTTTAAATGACTCAGATTATCTGACATTGCGAAAAAATCGTTACGCTTCATTCGACGCTGGACAAGGAGCTAAATTTGAAGCCGGGAAATTATCGATGGAAGATCTTCGTACAATAGCATCAGAAGTTGGCGAACCTGAACAAATTAGTGGCAAACAAGAATTGATTGAACAATTAATTAATTGGTACATTTAATCCGATGAAAGGGCGCAATACGTTTTACATTGCAACTATCACTTTGGTTGCAACACTTGGCGGGCTTTTATTTGGATACGATACAGCGGTAATTTCCGGAGCGGATAAAGCAATTCAAGCTTATTTAATAAATAGTCTTGGTTTAAATTCTTTGGCACACGGTGCAACAATTTCAAGCGCCCTTATCGGATGTATAATTGGTGGTAGTCTTTCCGGAATATTTTCTTCAAAATTTGGAAGAAAAAAATCCCTCTTTATTGCTGCTGTACTTTTCTTTTTGTCTGCGTTAGGATCTGGAAATCCGGAATTTCTGTTTTTCACAAAAGGTGAACCTACAATGGGCCTTTTATACATGTTCAACTTTTACCGTATTATTGGAGGAATTGGCGTTGGTCTGGCTTCGGCAGTGAGTCCTATGTATATTGGTGAAATTGCTCCGGCAGATATTCGTGGACGATTAGTATCAATCAACCAATTTGCCATAATTTTTGGAATGTTGGTTGTGTACTTTGTAAACTGGGGAATTGCAAACGGACAAACACTGGAATGGATCAATAGTATCGGCTGGAGGAGAATGTTTACATCAGAAGCAATTCCTGCCGGATTATTTGCATTCTTTCTGTTTTTTGTACCTGAAACACCACGCTATCTCGCACTAAATAATCAGGGAGGTAAGGCATTATCAATTTTGACGAAAATAAATGGTGCCGAACGTGCAAAAGAAATCTTCAGGGATATCAAAGCCAGTGTTGAAAAATCTTCAGGAAAACTTTTTTCTTATGGAAAAATTGTAATTGGAATTGGAGTTCTACTCTCTTTATTTCAGCAATTTGTTGGAATTAACGTGGCACTTTATTACGCACCTCGTATTTTTGAAAGTATGGGTGCCGAAAAAGATGCATCGATGTTACAGACAATTATTATGGGATTGGTGAATGTAATTTTTACCGTTGTAGCCATTTTAACCGTTGATAAATGGGGAAGAAAACCCTTATTAATGGTCGGCTCAATTGGAATGGCTGTTGGAATGTTTGCCATTGGAGCACTTGCATTTATGAAAATAATTGGAATTAGTACTTTGGTGTTTATTATTATTTACACCGCATCATTTATGATGTCGTGGGGACCCATTTGCTGGGTACTAATTTCGGAGCTATTCCCTAATAAAATTCGAGGAAAAGCAATTGCGTTAGCCGTTGCGGCACAATGGGCTGCCAACTATTTTATTTCGGCAACTTATCCTGCAATGATGGAATTGAGTAGCGGTGGAACTTATTGGTTCTACGGAGTAATGAGTATAATTTCCTTCTTTTTTGTTTGGAAAATGGTTCCTGAAACCAAAGGAAAAACACTGGAAGATATGGAGCATTTATGGAAAAAACAACAAGTTAATTTGTAGCAATAAAACTTACCTTTTTATTATAAAAAAACAGAGTTTCTTTTTGTAAGAAACCCTGTTTTTTTTTGCCGTTTAATACAAATTATATTTAAAAATGAACTTTAAATAATTTCAGAATCGTTGAATTTAAGCAAGGCATAAAAATGAGGAATAGCCAAAGTACTATTGAAATTTTAGAATAAAGAACAAACGCAAATAAATTGGTATAAATAGGCTCACTTTGATGTTGGTTTTACAACCACTATTTAAAATTAATTCCCCAAAACAGCGTCTATTTCAAGAGTAGAATAGCTCCAATTTAATACGTTAGCCATAACCGGAAGAATCTTATTCGCTGTTTTTGTTTGCCCCCGGTACGAAGGATGCCAGTCGGAACCCAAATCATTATCTGAATTTAGCAGATCAACCGGAACTCCAATAAAAAATACATCTTTAGTATTCATTTCATCACAAACACTTTCAACCATTTTTTTTGTATCGCTGTAACACAACCCATTAATCATTGGACCTGAAATGCAAAATATTTTTACTCCCGGAAAGCTACTTCTGATTTTGCCTATCAGCTTTATTCCCGCATTAACAAAATCGGGTTCATCGGGAAATGGTTTTGTTGAAAAATCATTTGTTCCCAAATTAATAACAACTGCATCGGGACGAAAACTATTAATATCGAATTGTTTGGTTGAATCGTTGTCAAACAAATAATTGAGGCGTGTAGGCATTGGCCAGGATGATACTTTATTTGTATCACCGTAGTTTCGAACCATACCCAAACCGGAATGCGAAATCAAGTGATATTGAGCATTAAATGCTCGTGCCAGAATAGTTGCATACGACTTCTCACAGTTTTCGGTTGCCGGTTTAAAATGTTCCGTTTTATCTTTGCCCTCGGTGCCATAACCACATGTAATTGAATTACCAATAAAGAGTAGTTTTCGGGTATTCACCTCTGCCGGGCAATCGAGTTTTTTGCCTTTCGTTGTTACAACTCCAAAGAAATTTGCCATTCCCATATTAGCCTCAGTGCGTTTTACAATTTGTAAACCATGCTTTCCTCGAGATAATTTTTCAGGATAATAATAAGTTGAATCCACCGGAGCGTATAACACCCAAACTGAATTTTCATCTACCCAAACATTAAAATAATTTTGGTTACCACCTTTAATTCTTACTCCTAACTTATTGCCTGAAAAAATCGTACTGACTGTTACTCCCGGCCAATTGAAGTTTGCTTGTTCGTTTTCGATATCAACCCGACCAGAATAGTTAAATGATTCAGAAGATGCAGGTGTAAACGTTTCATTTTTTTGTGCCGATGCTGTGATAAAACAGGTAATGAGGAGAAGTAAAAAAGTTATATAATTTTTCATATTGAAAGTTTAACCTACAATAATTGATTTGCTTTGTATTCCATTATCCGAGCGAATAATCACTTTGTAACTACCGCGAGGTAAATTCCCGGGTTTAAGTTCAACTTCGTGAATTCCGGAGGACTCGTTATTCCTATTTAGTTGAAAAAACTCCTGCCCTATCATATTAACAATAGTAAGTTGAATATTACTTGTTTCTTTTAAAGCATATTTAATACGAAAACATCCACCGGTTGGATTTGGAAACAAATTAAGAAAATCAAGCGAACCACTTATAGAGTTTTGTTCTACAACACTTACGGCATTCTTATTTATGATTTCTCCTTGTAATGTAACATCTTTTAAAGCAAAAGGATTGATTACTGCATCAAGAAGAACAGCAAATGCTTTTCGGCATATTGACCCATTATTTTGAAGACTGGGAATATGCATCACACTAAAAATCATATCTGCCTCTTCTTCAATTTTTGATTTACTCAGATTCATCTCTTCAGCAGAAGCAAGCTTTTCAATGAGTTCAACAGTTTCGCCAAAAGTTATGTATTTCCCTTTGAACGAGATATTAAGAGCTGGCCAATAATCACGAAGACCTTCAGTAACTTCAGTTGCTCGAACCAATGAATCTGGATAAAACCAGGTTTCGTTTGCCCATCCACGATTTTTACCAACCGAACGAAGAATACCTGTTACACCTATTTTTTGTACCGCTCCAAACCAGAGGTCAGATGGTTTCACATCGATATAAGGTTGAATATATGCAGATTGATTCAACAAAACAGATTGAATTTTTCGAACTGAAATATCCCTGGGAGTTTTCCCCTCTTTCACCGAACTTGCAGCCAGTACACCTGCCGCTTGCCCAATTAAGAGGCAAACCGGCTGCAAGCGTGTTGTCCCGTTTACAATATTGCTTACCGAAATTGACTTTTCAGCGACAATAAAATTATCAAAGTCTTTGGGAATAAGTGTCCCCAGCGGCAGAGAATACGAGGGCACAGGATAGAAATGAAGATCTGGGAATATATGGTCAAGAGAATAAGCCGAATGATGATGATCTACAGGATAATCGCCAACAACAATTCCGGTTCGATAGAGATTTTCTGCCTGATCATAAGGTTTAGAAATATGATTAAGAGTAAATAAAACTTCTCCTTCAATTCGCCTCGACTCACGAAAATAAGGGATGTATGGCAATAAATCTGAGGTAGGAAATTCATCATCTGCCAATCCCAGGTTTTTAAAACCCAGTTCGGTTTGCAAATAGTAAATATACCTTAGTGTGTGAATTTTTGCGGCTTTGAGAGCTTCCTTGCGCTCTTCGCGCGACATTTCAATTATATTTAAATAGTAGTCGTTTCCATAAATGGGCCAGTTTATCATATACTTCCCATTGGGTAATTTCCCATACGTTATCATTTTATCTTTCGACCATAAAGTTTGGTCCGACTGACTTACTTTCCCTGCACAGGTTTTTAAAAATTCCTCCGCCCTATATCCTTCCGGTTTTGGGATTGTTTTATCTGAATTTGTACCATAATCCTTTAAAACAGCCACATAGGTTAAATCTTGTATAATTTCTTGCGGTACATCTAATGCAATATCTTCTCCAGTAAAACTTTTGGCGTCCATACCAATTCGATAAGGAATACCTACCATTTTTGCAACATCGCCCAATTCAGTTGCATCTACAACCAATTTTGTATGAACCTGAAAAGCTTTTCCTCCTTTTTTTTGAAAAGTTAGCAACCAACCATTCTGTCCTTTTTCGATTTGAGTAGGATAGCTGTTGTAAACTACCGATAGATTATTCTCAGCAGAAACCATTGTTTTCAATATTGAATCGCCTACCGATGGTTCAAATAAAACATTACTCACCCAACCAGTTTTTACAGCGTTTGCCCCACCGTACCAGTTGTACAACTTTTGGCGAAATTCTTCCCATAAACCAGAATGCAGGTGGTAATTACCATCTATAGCACTAACTCCGGCCGAAGTCAACATTCCACCCAACCAGTCAAACTCTTCCACTATTAGTGTTTCCACACCTAACCGGGCCGATTGGATGCCGGCAGTTGTACCACTGACACCGCCTCCAACTACCAACACATCAGTTGATATCACTTCTTCTACTGATTTGCTTTTACAACTAATAAGTGATATATATATCACCAATAAAACCAATATAACTTCCCCAAAGTGTCTCATATTTCAGTCAAAATTTGTCTTTTTTAAATCGATATTAGATAATATTATTATGTTACAAATTCTTCTACCTATACTTGTTTTGCCTTAATTTGCTCAAATATCTTCCAACATTTATACATTCCTCTCGGCACATGAAAAGCCCGTCAGCACAACAAATATTTTTTCATGAAAAACGAAACGCTTTGCATATCTCTGCAATAGTTGCATCGTTAATGGACATTTTCTTCTTTTTGATTGATCGTTAAAAACGCTACTTCACCAATTCTATCACTATCCAGTTCTCTAAAAAATCCGTTATTCCCGGCAGTATTCAATTTCGTTAACCGACACGAACTACAATGTAATCCTATGATTTACTTTTATTTGATATCAAAAAAAATCAATGAAATATTCTTAATATCTTTTACGTGAAAAAAATTATTCTTTAATTCTGTACGGTCCATTTTTCAGTGCATATTTTTGCTCGTTATTTAATGCATTGTAAATAAAAAGGCAAGCTCCATCCGTCCCTTTTATCCTAGCCAATTCAATTTCTTCGATTAAGATTTCAGGATTCATTCCGGTATAAGGTCCTAATCCGGCAATTCCACGTTGGTTATCTGTCATTTTTCCAGCCATATAATCGATAGAAGTACCGACCAACTCAACATCGCTGGTATAAGCCATAATATAAACTGTATTAAGCCAATTATTATCGAGCCACCAGCTCCAGTTTTGTTTTTTTACCGACAAAGAATACTCTTGATTAGGAACTACATCGGCTGAAATATCAACATCCGGAAATTTATTACTCACTGCTTCCACAAAAGTATTTACATTATTTTCACGGTATTTGTCCCATTTTTCCCACATTTCAGGATTATCATTCGGATTAATATCCAGAGGATCGACGCCTCCATTTTGTGCTTTAAAATTATTACGACAAACAGAACAATAACAATAGTCATTTGTCCAGGGTTCACCGGGATAACGAATATAATCCAGTTGCAAATTTTTCAAATTGTAACGTTCTATCATATAAGAATAAACATCCAACCAATATTCCCGAACCTCTGGACGACTTGGACAGAAATAATAATAACCAGCTTCTGTTTCAGAGGCATATTTCCCTTTTCGCGATACAGCCAGCCAGTCGTGTTTCGAATTAATTAGAGATGAGAAATTATTGGTTCCAACAAAATAAACCCACACCCATGGAATTATTTTTATATTGTATTTTTCGCCTAAATCCATCATTTCCTGCATTGGATCACGGCCAATAAAATCGGGATATTGCTTTAAGTCGTTGGGAGCATTTGGGAAAATTGCCCAACCCCGGTAAATAACTTCGGGGCAAACGGCATTAAATCCAATCTCTGCCATATCAACAAACACCTCTTCCAGTTGTTGTTTGCTCATTCCCTGAATTTCGAGCCAGGCTGCCCTTTCATCTCCCAGAATACTAGGAAAAGTATGATAGTAATAGTTTTTTGCCAGCAACAAAACATCATCGCTTAACGCTTTCACTTTTACAGAATCACTCGCTTGTTTTGCGGTTACAAAAGCCTCTATTTTTGTATCAAAATCCTTTTCTATATTATCCAAATCACTCTGGATAACCGATGAATCATCAATGGTTAAAAGTCTTTCTTTCCCCTTTTGAATAAAAATACGACCACTCTCAACCATTGAGTTTTCGGAAGTAACAACTTCTATTTGCAATCCACCAAGCGATATATAATCGCCAAGATGAATATTTTCATTTATCCATTTTGCCGCAGTTCCATGCCCCGACAAAACCATTCCAACTGATGGGATAAAAGAATTGTTTCCACCAATTTTGGTAACAATATTTTCCTCGACTACCACCTCAACACCATACGAATTTGTATTTGTCCGCTTACCATAAAAGTTCGTATATACAATCATCTCGTCGGCCCCGCGTCCGCCATTCACAGTTTGAGAAGGATTAATTTTATCCACAATTCTTGTTACTTCTTCGGTAAAAAACGCAGGTCCCAGGTCAATTTCCTGATTATCGGGCTGTATAGAATCATCCTTACCGCATGAGGCGAAAACCATTAATACACAAAGCGATATTACAGCTAAACAGTCTTTATATTTCATTTGTATTTTATTTTATTTTATTTTAAGATGTCAGGTTTATCGGTTGTTATACCATAAACATTGTATCGTTCCATTTTTATTGCATCTGCCTGATTGGTTACTGTCCAGACATATCTGTTTAACGCCGTTAGAATATCATTCGATTCCTCGGTTAACAAACCGTAATTTAAGTCTAACCCATCGAGAGGATATGCGTCTGCTTTTGTATTTCCTGAGAGAACAAACTGCAATCCGGAAAAAGGCATTTTACCCGTTCCCGATACCTGCGAGGCTTCTTTTTGAAGCACATTGCACAAAATTTCACCGTTGACAAACATTCCATTTTGGTTGAAGCAACACTTCTGCTCCCAATTGATTTGTTACTGATTTATCGCCAATAAACGAATTGTAAATCACAAGATTATTAAGCCATCTCACACTGTTAACTGAACTTACATTCATCTCCATGCCATTGGAGGCTTTTATTTTTACGTTCAAATCTAAATTACCAATGGTCGGCACATTATTTTGGTCGAACCAAATCGCAGGCGCGGGGCTCACATTATCAGGCATTAAAGCAATTACCCCATCTATTATAAATGCGCCAATCAATTCGCCCGATTTTGAATCAAACCGGGAAGCATTAGACTTGTTATTTTTATTCGTAAGGTCTACCTCCATTACATAAATATCCCAAGGAACCGATGCTTCCCGTAGATGAAAAATCTTACAATTATTTTTTAGTTCGACACAATCAAGCTTTATGTAGTCATAAGAAAATGCATGACCAATAAATCCAAAAAAGAGGAATGCAAAAATAAAAACTTTTGAAAACATAATTAATTATATTTTTACAATAAAGAAACTTATGTTCAATTTCAACCAAAAACATTAGTGCTGTTTATTATCCCAAAAAACGTAAAACATTATTCTATATTCTGAAAAAAATATATTATAAGTTAAACAACAGGTCAAAAGTAAAACATTATTTTAATACATTTTAATTAAAAGGCTCATTTATTAAATTATTTTAATATATGAGCCAAATTTTTACAAAAAAAACAATAAATTTCTTAATATCAGCATATTAACAAATACATATTTTAATGTAAGTTCGACTTAAGATGCATGTCTTATATATTCGTTTTCAATAACATCCAAATTTATAGATGGTTTTTTGTCGATAAAAGAATAGGCAATTAATCCAGAAATTAGGTTGGAGATGAAGTTTTCAAAACTTCTGTGTCTTTTGTGCTCAATCTGGCACTGGTTCTTTAATTCATCATTTACTGTTTCCACAAGGGCTCTTTTTCGCAACAATATTTTGTCTTGAACCAGCATTAACGAGTTTTTCATGTTCTTTCTGATTTTTGTTATCAAATGAATACCGTCAATAAATAACTGATCAAATAAAGTTTTCGATATATACCCTTTATCTGCAATGAGTTTACCAAATATCTTGTCATGAACGTTTTTATCCTTTAAAGGGGCACGGTCATTCACATTTGCCTGGGTAAAAAGGAAGTCAAGAATTTCTCCTTTATCATTAATGACAATGTGGAGCTTGAACCCAAAGAACCACCCCATTGAACATTGTCCCTTGGTTGCTAACCCTTTAAAAGTTTTGTGCTGGAACTCACGTCTGATGAGGCAAACCCGAATTGGAGTAGAATCAATAAAAGAAATCATTGTACATTTTCCAAGACAACATATTTGCAGAAATACAACCATTGGCATTAAGGCTTTCTTTTGCAATTCAACAAAACGATTGTAAGATAAGATTTCAGGAAAATCAGATTTCATATGTTGTTGTACATACTGGATATAAAAGTGATTCAGGCATCTATATCCTTTTAAATGAAACAAAGTGACAATGGTGATTACTTCACTATAAGACATCTTAAACTTACGGTTTCTTCACTTTTTTGAGGTTTTTTCTGGAAGAATATGTCCCTCCTTAATTCGATCAAACTCTATGCAGCATTCATCGATAAGATAGAAAATTTCGGTAATTTTATCGTTCATATGAAATAAGATTTTGTTCTGCTATTTATTTAAATGTCAGATACTTAAATATAGCAAAAACCTTATTTATTTACAAGTAAAAGTTACACTTCTTACATCGAACTCACGTTAAATATTAATTTTTCTTACTATTGAAATTAATATAAGTTGCCAGAATTCCGATTTATCTATTTAAAGATTGTTATTCATATTACTCACCCAAAAAAGTTTTCCCCAAAATCCTAAAATTGCTTATCAGAAATAGCAATCAATTTCAAGAAAAATTTGTAGTGCATTCGTTGTGAACAATTTAAAATGAAAATTCCACCGTATTTCCATCTGTTATCAATTCCGAAAAAACTACAGAGCCTTGTTCTATAATTTCAACCTTTATTTCTGCTGCACTTTTACTAATTTGGATATCAAAATCCTTCCCAAATGCTTTAATCTTTCGCAGGGCCATTTTATCCCAATTCTTGGGTAAACGAGGAGTCATTTCAAAACTCTTTAATCCGGTCGGGTTGATACCGAAAATTCCTTCGGTAAAAATGCGGCAATACAATCCGCTTTCAGCTGACAAGTGCGCCATACTTCCTTCAGGAGATGCTTCAACCACATAAGGAACGCGGTCGCCTAATAACCGTTTTTCCGAAAACTGAATCAATTTTTTCAACGATTTTTCGGTGGCTCCGGCAGCAAATGTTCCGCGCATAGCATATAAAGTTCCCCGATCCCAGAAAATTTTAGAAATGGCAGGATTTATATTATTTTTTTCTACGTAAACACCATTATCAGTCCATAGGCGCTCAAATAGAGCTTCGATGGTCGCGTCTTTTCTATCGCGAATACCAACTACCAATGGCAGGCAAATCCAGTGGCGCAACTGCTTGTGCTCCTTATAATATTTATAGGTCGCCAAACCTTCAACATTTGTACCAAAATAGCTTTCAATTGAACTTTCCAAAGCTTTAACCTGTGACTTATATTTTTTCAAAACTGTCTTATTAATTCCGAGCGATTTTCCCAAATCTACAGCATGATTTAAAGCACCGTAATACAACGAAGAGGAAGATAAATTTGCATTTCCGGTTTCAATACGACCTTCCATTTCATCCGATTCTGAAGCAACAACTCCCCCATCGTTTAACTGTCGATCGCAGTATTCCAAACACCATTCAATTAAAGACCACAATTCGTTGGCAATCTTCTCATCGCCCAAAGCCATTGCATAATGAGCCGCTCCGTAAGCAATCATGGCCGCATCGCCCCTATCTTTCAGGAAAGGTTTCACGAGCCCTTCAATTTCAAAGGCATAACGTATTTTGTTGAATTCGGGATTTGTTTCCTTTGCAAATGCACGATAACAATTTATAGCCGATTCGTTTCCAATGTCATAACCCATGTAAGGAAAAAGCGGGCTTATGTATTCTGCCTGATCGTTTGCCCAAATACCGACGTAATAACGGCCACCACCGGGTGAATGTATTAATCCTAATTCTGACTCAAAGATACTTTCAGATCCTCTTATTTTTGAAAATTCAAACAAGGTGTTTAATGTAGAATTTGGTGTTTCCAGTTGAAGTGAACCAGCCATTTTTTGTAAAAATTCCTCTCTTTTTCCCATGGTCACTTTTTCTTCTTCAACAGGAAATTCTTCCCCGGTAATTTTTGCTTTTATTTTTATTGAAAAGAAAGTTTTTTCACCGGCTTTCAAACGCATCTTTTCAGGAGCATCAGAAATAACCTGGCGACTGTATTTTCCTTTGGCACCATAATCTTCAAACTGAAATACAGTATTTCCAGAAGTTATTTCGATTTCCGAATTAGTTGTATTTTCCAAAGTCCACATTTCAACAAACAATCGTTCATCTGTCGAGGGAAACAAGTTTCGCGAAAGTTGCAACCCGCTTTTCGAAGGCTGATGTTCGAAATTCAACATACCGTTTATGGTAACCGACTTTACTACTCCAGGAACAAATTGCTCTTTATTTACATAGAGTTTTGGCAATAAATCGTCGGCATAAACATCCTGCAAATAAGCCCGATAATCATGAAACCACGAGTCTTCCGAGTTTTTAAACTCGTGTAACTGCGGAAAATAGATATCGCGCTCGAGCGATAGTTGCCCCTTTTCATCAATGGAATACGAAATAATTCCGGCCACCCGTTTCCCTGCCATTTCAATATTATCGGAATACGGCAAAACACCGTCTTTTTCTAATTCAAGTTTAATTTCGTTTTTATCAGAAATATGCCAGAAACGTTTTAAGTTATTCTGCCCGAATACCGTACTGAAGTTAAAAGCTAAGGCAATAGTTAGTAAAAAGTACTTGTTCATTTGATTTTTGGTTTTTGGTTTATTCCAGTTCTAAAAGCATCCATTTATCCTTAACTACACCTTCAAGAATATTCTCTACACATAAATTCCAGCAGACAAATCCAACAAATTTACCATTTACATCCACATGATCGGCAGATGGAGCCAGAGGTATCCCGGTATCGGCATGATAATTTTCGTGCATGCTACCCCACTCGTGAATATCGTTTACCAAAAGATTTCCCAGAGTGGCAGCTTGCCATCTCAATTCTTCGTCAAATCCATAATGTTTTAAACCAATGGAATATATGTAATTCGCTATCGGCCAAACCGGACCTTGCCAATTTGAAGAAGGAACAATTATATTTTTGTTGTTGTAATCCGGGTCTTGTTTCGAAAGTGAACGGAAACCAAATTCAGCTTTCATATGGTCTGCAGATACGAGATATTTCTCAATCATCTCCCTACCATTTTCCATGGAAGGTAATTCCTGCATTAAAGGAACAAAACACGAATAACTGACACGTTTGTAAAAAGTTCCGGTTTCACGGTCGATGTTGTAATACATTTTGTCCTCGTCGCACCAAAGATGCTTGTTTATTGCCTCTTTCAATTTATCGGCTTTTGTACTTAAAGAAACTGCATCATCAGAACGTCCCAAGTTTTCGGCAATTTTAGCCTGCGCAATAATTTCGCGTAATTGTAAAGTACTGGCATCGCATGCTAAAAATGAACGAAAGTCTTCTTTCCAAAAATAGTTCAATGCCGGATTATTATCGGCACCACTTTGCATGGCATTATCCCAATAGTACAATCCATAAATTGAATCCAGCTAAGTTTTATCACGGTACTCCAGCACTTTCATTAATGCTTCGTAATGTTCTTCTACCCACGAAAAATCCTCCATTTTTTTGGCAGCAAGATAAACACCTTGCGACAAAAAAGGTTTCATGGAAAATTTACCAAAAATTGGTCACGGTCCTTTGGTTGTGGCACATCCCGAGACATAACCTTCTTCATCGATTCCTTGAATAAGATTCAAAGCCCAATATTTCATATATTCCGGCTTGTTCTTACTTATAAAATGGTTGCCCATAAAAAAACCGTCCCAGTCCCACATCTGTTTATAGAATCCTACCGGAATTAAATAGGGGTATTTTAAATAACCTTCGGCGGGTTGAATTACCTTTTTACTTTGTCCTGAAAATTCTTTTTGAACAGATTGCAAAATACATTTCAGTTTATCCTGACTAATTTCACTTTTTTGATCAACAACTGTTTCATTTTTCATTTTTCCAGAATTACATTCCGAAAATATGGCTACATAAATGGTTAATGTTACAAATAATAACTTCTTTATATTATACTTTTATAAATATCTTCTTTTTATACATAATCCACAAAGGCACAAACCAAAAGGCAACACAAACCAGCGAAAATGCCAACGAAGCGTTATGTGGTAAGAGCAAGCTTTCGAACCAATTATCATTTATCCATTTATGGACAGAAATTGCCTCTTTGTTTGTCCCTATTTCTATTACGTACATAGTTGCACCAACAATGTGTGAAATAAAATAAACCGAGATACAATTCACTCCATAAGCAATAAATGGCGGTGTCCATTTCCTAGATTCTTTCACATCAACAAGCCAATAAACAAAAGCAAAAACAATTAGGCAGTAACCACCTGCAACATCTAAGCATATAAAAATTCCGTAGTGCGCAGCATCTACGGTTTTTATATGCATTGTTGAACGACACCAAAAGTAGCGGTAGCAAATGATTCAGCGCCTATGTAATTTTAATAAAGGTGATTTTGGTCTGTGTTTTTTTACTGGGGGCATTTCGGAGGGTAAATGAGAATAATCTTCTTTTTTTCTCCGTCTTTTGCATTTTGTATTATTCAATTATCGTGGTTTTAATGATGTAATTGTATCCTTATGCATAGCAGTGCCATTAGGAAGCACCTTTCTCTGCAATTCTTCAGTTATTTGGTTTATAATACTCTAAGCTGCTACTTTGGGCGATGCCCTTGGTCTTGCTTTTGATTCAATCAAATGCATCTTTCCCCCGCAATATTTGCACACGTCAACTTTTACACCATACACGAGTTCCAATATCTCTGCAACAAGAAGTCTTCGTGGCTTTTCATACTCCGGTAATTCAAAATGTTGGTTTAACTTCTCCAGCATATTGGTTTTGTTCCTCGATGACAAAAAACCGTAGTTCCTTATTTTCATAAACCTTGCAGGCAAAACATGCTGCAAAAAGGACTTTATGAAATCCGCACCTTTAAGGGTACGTATCTTTTTTTTGTAATCATCGGCCCTGTCGGTGTATTCAAATGACACTTCTTTGTCGGTAATACTTGTTATCCGTGCGTTGCTGATGGCTATTTTATGGGTGTATCTGCCAAAGTATTCAAAAACTGACTGCTCGTCTCTGAAACTCTTTTTTGAATATACTACCCAATTCTTTGCATACAAGGTTTCTTTTAACTGGTAAAAATACTGCCGTTGTGTTTGCTGCTGCAAATCCCAAAACTGCAATTCTCCATCCTTGAAATATTTTTTCAGGTACCATAAAAACTTCCCGTTGAATGTTAATGCCAATGCTTCTGTATTAAAAAGGTAATCGCCTTTTGTGGGCGATGACTTCCATTTGTTGTTTACAGTAATCCCTCCCGAGGGAATGATGCAATGCAAATGCGGATGATAATCCAAATCCTGTTTCCATGTATGCAAAATGGCAATCATGCCCATTTTTGCTTCTATCCTGTTTCTTTTGTCCTTTGAAAAACTATTGATAGTTTCCCATGCGCATTTAAAAAGAAGGTTGTACAGTAATTTTTTGTTGTACTTGAACAGGGGGCGCAATTCGGCAGGCATAGTAAAAACAGTATGGTGGTATTTTACCGGCAACAGGTCGTTTTGTTTTGCCAAAATCCACCTGTCCTTGTTTATAGCTTGGCAATTGGGGCAGTGCCTGTTGCTACACGAGTTGTAATGCGTTGTAATATTCCCACAATCTTCGCAGGCTTGAACATTAAATCCCAATCTTTCTGTCTTGCAAACCTTTATGGAGTCAATAACTTTGTGTTGCTCAATGGTGGCCGAATTTAAGCGGAGATATTCCCCGCTAAAATTCTCAAATGCCTTGGTTATTGGACTTTTCATTGCATATCCCCCCAATTGTCAAACGGACTGAAACCTTTAAAAAGCGGTACTTCGCTAACATGAAGATAAATCATGGTAGTTTTGATGGAGGCATGACCCAAAATATCTTGTAGGGTCCTTAGGTTCATACCATCTTCCAACGCATGGGAAGCAAAGCAGTGGCGTAGTATATGCAGGTTTATCTTTTTTACCCCTGATTTCTTATTGGCCATTTTAAGGGCATGGGCAAGTCCTGATGCAGTCATGGGTTTGCCTTTTGTTTGACCGTTAAACAGATAATCCTTTGGTTTAAATGCTTGATAATACGCTCTTAATTCAGACAACAGTTTTTTAGATAAAACAGTGTACCTGTCTTTATTTCCTTTGGAACGGTTAATCCTGATCCTGAATTTTCCATCGTTTGTCTCTATGTTTTCGATGCGTAAATTAAGGAGTTCGTTACGCCTGAGCCCGGAGGCGTAGAGCATGGACAGCATTAGCTTGTGCTTGATGTTTTCGCAATTAGAAAATAATTTAAAGAGTTCCTTTCTGCTCAAAACAACAGGAAGGTCCTGCTCTTCCTTGGGATAAGGTATCTGAAAAGCCAACTTCTCCTGTTCTAAAATATGGGTATAATACCACCGAAGTCCGGCAACATAAATCTTGATGGTCCTCCATGCCCTGAATTTATGATACTGCAATTGATACAGGTAGTCGATAATCTCATCTATCTCTGTATGACGGGGGTGTTTCCCTGTATGCTTGCACAAATACTCTACCGAGCGCAGGTAATTGACAATAGTCTGCTCCGAATGATTGCTCACCGACAAACGTTTCTTCATCTTCTCCAGCAAAAGGGTTAAATCCTTAACTGATAATCCATTTACATTTTCCATGTTATTTGTTTTTGTGAATAAACATGGTAAACGTATTAGGTTGAGTTTGGATTTTAGCTACTTTTGGTTTTGTTCAACAA
>CAYZBC010000038.1:0-25211 GCA_964476535.1 uncultured Maribellus sp. | reverse complement strand
GATAAAAAAGTAATATTTCAAAACGGCGAGCTGTCGTACGACTATTTGTTTATTGCGCTTGGCATGCACAAAGTAAATGTAAAAGGTGCCGAAAATACTTTGTCGATTTGTGGAAAACCAGAACAAGCAGTTCGTATTGGCGATGAATTAGACAAACTTGTACGCGCCGGCAAAGGTAAAATCGCTGTTGGTTTTGGAGGAAATCCCAAAGACACCAAAGGTTCTGCAGTACGCGGAGGACCTGCTTTCGAGCTACTTTTTAATATGAGTACTTATATTAAGAAAAAAGGACTGAAAGACTCTTTTGAACTTAACTTCTTTGCGCCAATGGCAGAACCCGGGAAAAAGATGGGTGGGAAAGTAGTTGAAAATTTGGGTAAATTCTATAAACATTATGGAATAAAAGAACACGTTGGAAAAAAGATTATTGGCTTTAATAAGAACGAAGTTCTATTCGAAAATGGAAATAAATTAGAGAGCGATTTAATTGTTTTTATTGCCGGAGGTAGCGGGCATTCTGTATTAAAAGAATCTGGACTTCCTTTGAGTGAAGCCGGGTTTGTAAAAACATTACCAACTTGCCAGGTGGAAGGACATCCGGATATTTATGCCATTGGCGATTCTGCCGAATTGCTTGGCCCGAAGTGGGGTGCAAAACAAGGTCACATGGCCGAAATAATGGCGGATGTAGCAGCTTATAATGCGCATCAACAAATTATTGATTCAGGCAAAACAAAAAGTTATGTCGATAAAATAAGTATTGTTTGTATAATGGATTCCGGCGACGGAGCAGCTATTGTGTCACGAACTTCAAAAAAAGAAATGATGGTAATGCTTCCGATTATTGGACACTGGCTAAAAAAAGGTTGGGGTTTCTATTATAAAAATTCAAAAATGAAAAGAATACCACGAATACCCGGCACATAATAAAAAGTACAAAATAAAGCAATGGAAAACAGAGATTATACAAATTTATATACCGAAAAAGATAAGGCGATATTAAAGATTGCAGAAGATTCGTTAGATCCTAAAATAGACCGGGTGAACGAGATTATTGAGTATTGTAATGAAGCTGGAATAAAAAAAATTGGAATTGCCAATTGCACCTCATTTATTAAAGAGGCCAATCAATTGGAAAATATTCTTACCGACAAAGGATTTGTGGTTGACAAAGTACACTGCAAATTGGGGAAAGTTCCATTTAGCTCTCTAATACCAGACTATAAAGGATTATCGTGTAATCCTGCAGGTCAGGCAAAATATTTGGCAGAAAAGGGAACAGAATTAAATATTATGATGGGATTGTGTTTAGGACACGACATGATCTTTAATTCAAAATCGGAAGCTCCCGTAACTCCTTTGGTTGTTAAGGATCGGAAGCTAAAACATCAAACATTAAATGTATTTAAAAACTAGTATAAAATGAATAGAATAAAAAATTTAACCATCGTATTAATGGCAATTGCAGCTATTAGCGTGGGGTGTACAAACAGTACAACAAAAACAGAAAATGTTGAAAATAAGACTGAAAAAAGCGTTGTAATAAAATCTGTTTCCGACGATTCGAAAACAGTTCACCTTACTACTGCAACTTTTAAAGAAAAGGTTTTTAACTACGAAGTAAATAAAGAGTGGAAATATGAAGGCGACAAACCCTGTATTATCGATTTTTATGCCGATTGGTGCGGGCCATGTAAACAAATTGCCCCTGTGTTGGAAGAGTTGGCAAAAGAGTACGATGGAAAAATAACGATTTATAAGGTAGATACAGAGAAACAAAAAGAACTGGCAGGAGCCTTCGGAATTAGAAGTATTCCTTCGTTGTTATTTGTACCTGCCAGCGGGCAACCACAAATGTCGCAGGGTGCTTTGCCCAAAGAACAATTCATGAAAATAATAGATGAATTTTTATTAAAAAAAGGAGCGTAATTTTTTCCTGTTATAAAATAAAGCAAATTAATGGTGTTTTTATTTTTGTAGGTATGAAACCAAATATCGATTTATTCAAAGATACTCTGGAGACCGATGAGTGGGGATATATAAAAGCTGATGAAGATATGCTTACCAACTTAGATGGAGTTTATGTTGTTGGCGATTTAAGAAGTAAAAAATATCGCCAAATTACTACTGCTGTTGCCGATGGAACAATTGCAGCAATTTCGGTAACAAAAGAATTAGATTAATGGAATTTAAAAAATTAGATATTAAGCCCGAAGGTAGCTGGTTAAAAAGGACGCTTCAGCTACCACACACTAAAAAAACAATCATTTACATTGTTCTCGGAGCAATTGTGGGTCTTCTTTATTTTTACTTCACCGAAGATAAACAAATGGCTAACATCACTTCAGGGGAAATTATAAAAAGTATGCTTGTTGGAGGATTTTTCGGATTTTTTATAACGAATAGTCCGTGTGCGAGAGGGAAGTGTTAAAGCACTCCAGAATAATCTTATTATAATATAAAAGTGAGTGCAGTTTAAATTGCACTCACTTTTTTTTACTCACTAACTCTTCAATAAAATTTCTAAATCTTCAAATTCTCTTTAGAAAGTTTCCATAACTTGCAAACTTCTGAAACCGGAGCATATTTTGAGTACCTTGAATTAAAAACTATTTTGATGAGAAAGATTATCATTCCTGCAATTGTTGTCATTTTGTCGGTTGCCTGCGCCTACGCATCAACTCCTTGGCAAAATCGTATTTCAAACAATTGGTATCATAAAAATATGGTAAAGAACGAATCCACCCGAATTGAAGATTCAGGGAAACCGGCTGCCGATACTGTTTTCAACTTTGAAAATTATACAGTTAACCAGCTACCCTCCGATTGGTCACAGTACTATTCTGGTGCTGGCAGTACCAACTGGAAAATTACAGATGACCAGAGCAATAAAGTGCTGGCACAATTACACAGTGAAAATCCAAACGGACATTTCAACATTATTGTTAACGACAATGTAATTGCAAAAAACATGGAACTCTCGGTACGTTTAAAAGGAGTTACCGGGAAACATGACCAGGGTGGTGGTTTGGTTTGGCGGTTTATCGACAAAAACAATTACTACGTAGTACGTGCCAATCCGCTCGAAGACAATATTGTTTTGTACAAAGTGAAAGACGGGAAACGTTCAGATTTGCCTTTGCTTGGTTTAGGAAAAACTTACGGTGTGTCGGTTGACAAATTGGGCATGGGTTGGAACACCCTAAAGGTCAAAGTAGAAAATGACCTGTTTACAGTTTTTTTGAACGACAAAGAGATATTCAAAGTTCAGGACAACACTTTCCCAAATTCAGGAAAAATTGGGTTCTGGACAAAAGCAGATGCAGTAACCTTTTTCGATGATTTTAAATTTAATATTCGATAAGCGATTTTTTGAACAAGTGCTAAAATAAATGCCTGGCAAAAAATATCCAAATTCCGGAATTTCTTCAGAATTTATCTGTTATTTTACCTTTGAATAACCTGTCCAATAACATAAAACCGTTAATTGAATGAAAAAATCATACTTACTATTTTCAAGTTTCATTTTACTGTTCATACTATTTTTCGGGCCGGTAAATAATCTGAAAGCGCAAACAGTACACGCCAAAAGTTACAGTTTAGCCGATTGTATCGACCTTGCCATAAAAAACAGTTATCAATTACAAACCGACAGTCTTCTTTCTGAAACGCTGCAAATGCAAGTTAATCAGGAGCAGGCGGGTTACTATCCACAAATTTCAGGAGCACTGGGATTTACAGGTTTGTTTCTTTCGCCTTACAGTTTTGGGCAACATTACATGCAGGCAATTGCCGATTGGGATTTGGGAAAGTTCTGGTACAAAACAAGTGAAATTCAGCAGAAACAAATCGAAAGACAACAAGCTATAAAACAACAAAACCAGCTGGAAATTACCGGAGTAATAACCGGTCTTTATCTTGATGTTCAACAGAACGAAATCGAGCTTGACATTTTAAATACCCGACTTAACTATTTAAGTCGGCACCTCGATATTTTAGGCGTTTTATGGAAAGCTGGCACCATTAACCAACTCGATATTTTGCAAACCCAGTCGACAGTAAATAATGTAAAAGAAGAATTACTGCAAAATGAAGTGAAGGGCAATCAGGCAAAATATGCTATCGCACGTTTAATGGGATTCCTCTCTGATGTAGATTTTAGCTTGAATCAAATTACCGATTTTGAAACCACATCCAAAATCACTTTCGCTGGACAGGATACTTTTTTGAAAAATCACCCACAGCTGGTGACTATTCAGAAAGATTACGAAACTGAATTGTTAAGAAAACGAGAAGTAAAAGCTTTGCTTTTGCCACATGTTCAGGCTTTTACCGGATACACTTATGATGGCGATCCCACTGGCGACGGGAGTTTTGTAATGCTCGGGCTGGGTGCAACCATCCCAATTTATCAGTGGGGGAAGAATGATTACCGACTTCAGGAAATTGATATTACTTCGGAAGCTATTCAATCGAAAAAACAAAATGTTGAACGCGAACTTTCGATTCGTTACGGACAAATTTTAAAACAAATTCAGCAGTATAAAAAAATCCTCGATTTTCAACAAGAGAAAATTGCAAACGATAAAAAAGCGGTTCAGCTGGCTGAAATAAATTACAAATCAGGCTTGTCAACCAACCTCGATTTTTTAATGGCGCAGCAAGCACTCACCGAAACTCAAGTGCAAATAAACTCGGCACAAAACCGCTACTTAAAGTCGGTAGCTGCATTATATTTACTTACCAACCAAACCAAAAAAATTAAAGAACTTAGATAAAATCCGCCTTATGAATTATCCATTTAGTGTTAGCAAGAAAATTACCTATTTTCAAAGCTTTGATAAGAAGGCGTCAAATACAAGGCTTTCAAAGTTTTTGAAACCAAGGAGTTTACTTCTTGTAAATGACTGTTTCAGAAACGAGAGTAACGAAGTATTTGGCGTATTCTTGCAAAGACGATTTCGAGAAGTACTCCTGGTTATTATTGCTGGAATTGTTTTGTTTGCTTGTCAACCAACACCAAAAGCTCAACAGGAAAAAGCTGAAATAAAAATACACATTAAAACCGCAAAGGTATTTCGGGGAGATATTACCGATACTATTTCCATATTTGGAGAACTGGCATTGAGGCAAGAAGCTTGGCTTTCGTCGCAATTCGAAGGGCGCCTAAGTGACTTTTCGCTGCTCAGAGGCGATAAAGTTGAAAAAGGGCAACTCGCAGGGATTATCATTTCGGCGCGCCGCGAAGCTCTTTTGCAAGCCGCAGATAATATTTCGGAGGAGTTAAAACCGCTCTTAGATGAACAAGAAAAAAGTATCCCTCTTTATTGTCCGGTTACAGGAATTGTACTCGATGTGATGATGCACACCGGCGATGTGGTGGCAAAAGGAGAACATATTGTTCATATTGGCGATTTAAGAACATTGGATGTGCAAGGCGAACTACCCGTGCAATACCTGGAAACTGCCAGAAAAGCAAAAACGCTAAATGTTCATTTTACCTCTTATATTCACCCCGAATTAAGCCTGCCTATTGAAACATTTACCGCAACTGTTACAGAAAATCAAAGTCTGATAATTCGCTTAAAATTAAATAATCCTTCGCTTAAATTCCGCCCTGGCATGCGTGTAAAAATAACCTTTCCAACACCGGTTCATAACGAAGCGCTGCTACTTCCACGCCAGGCACTGGTTGAAGAAGAAGGACAATATTTTGTTTTCACTATAGAAAATGGAAAAACAACAAAACACAGTGTTGAAACAGGAATCATGCACGACGATTATGTTGAAATTCTTTCGGGTGTGGAAGAGAATCAGCAGGTAGCAATTGAAAAAGCCTATTCGTTAAAAGATAACCTCGAAGTAATTTCAAATGAATAAAATAGCTTCATTTACCGTAAATAATCGCCGCGCGTTAATCTTTATTTTTCTATTCCTTTCGGCAACAGGATTTTATTTGGTAGATAAAATTCCCCAGGGAGTGTTTCCCGATGCTACATTTCCGCGTATTGCTGTGATGGTAGATTATGGTCTTACTCCCATTAAACAAATGGAGATGGAAGTGGCCAAACCCATCGAAGAAGCAGTAATGATGGTGGAAGGCGTGCAAATGGTGCGTTCGTTAATCAGTCGGGGTTCTGCCGAAATAAACATCGATTTCCAATGGAGTGCCGACATGTTTCAGGCCTATCAATTGGTGCAGGCGCAGGTAAGTGGAATTCAAAGCCAGCTACCAGCCGGAATTACCTTAGAAGTGCGCCGTTTTACGACCAGTACTTACCCGGTTGCAGGCTACAGTTTGTATTCCGAAAAACAAGATTTGTTGCATCTGCGCGACATTGCAGTTTACACGCTTCGTCCGCAACTGGCTGCTATCCCTGGAGTTTACAACGTGGAAGTAATGGGAGGAAACGAACGTGAGTACCGTGTTGAACTTGATGCCGATAAATTGGCAGCATATCAATTGGATTATCAAACAATAAGTAAGGCGATAAAAGAAAACAATTCGCTCGACTACGTGGGCAGGCTCGAAGAAAACAACAAATTATACCTGAACATTGCTGACAACCGCTACCTAAAAATGGACGAAATTGAAAACACCATCATTCGTAATGTTGGTGAAACTCCTATTCGTTTAAAAGATGTAGCAAATGTAGTTTCAACAGTAAAAGAAACTTTTATTGCCTGCGAAAGCAACCAGCACCCCGCCGTTTTAATTACCATTATAAAACAACCCGGCACAAATGCAGTAGCAATAATGAAAGCCGTGGACGAAAAACTCGCTGAGTTACGTCCTATTTTACCCGATGATGTAAATATGAGCAAGTGGTACGACATGACCCGTTTTATCAGCTCGTCCATCAACAATGTACGCGATTCAATATTATTCGGGGCTTTTCTTACTCTACTTATTTTGTTACTGTTTCTGCGTCGCTTGCGCATTACACTTGTAACTGTTATCATTATTCCGGTGGCCGTTTTGCTTTCGTTT
Source organism: uncultured Maribellus sp. (assembly GCA_964476535.1). Lineage (GTDB taxonomy): Bacteria > Bacteroidota > Bacteroidia > Bacteroidales > Prolixibacteraceae > Draconibacterium. The sequence goes on along the minus strand of CAYZBC010000038.1, from coordinate 18,220 downwards.
ATTTTCATCAAAATAACCGGAATGAACCTCAGTGTGATGAGTCTTGGCGGACTTGCTGCTGCCATTGGAATTTTGGTTGACAATGCCATTGTTGTGGTTGAAAACATTGAACGCCACCTCGAAATGGGCAAAACGCGTAAACAGGCAGTTATTGAAGCAACCAGCGAAATTATTGCCCCGCTGCTCAGTGCAACACTAACCACCTTAATTGTTCTTATTCCGCTTGTTTTTTTAACCGGCGTACCCGGCATATTTTTTAAAGCGCTCGCACTTACTTTAACACTTGCCATTTTAGCTTCAATGCTGCTGGCAGTTTTCCTCACTCCTGCGGTTGCTGTTACTTTTATTTCAACTAAAAAAAGGAAATCGGGAAAAGTAATGGGCAAAATTATAAATGCCCACCAATCGATATTGAAAGTGGGTTTGAAAAGACCGATTATTGCCTACTTACTAATTGCAATAACCATTACCGGAAGTATTACTTTATTCAAAAAAATACCCAGCGGGTTTTTGCCGCTTTGGGACGAAGGAACAATTGTTCTCGATTACATGGCTCCTCCGGGAAGTTCGGTTGACGGAACCCGGACAATGCTAAAAAGTATTACCGATTATTTGCCTACTATTCCCGAAGTTGAAGCTTACTCTTTGCGTACTGGTAGAAGTTTGGCGCATCCACGAACACATGCCAACGATGGCGATTTTGTGATCAACCTAAAAAAAGACAGAGATCGTTCAGCATTCGAAATAATGGATGAATTGCGCGATTTTATCGAACAGAAAGAACCGAACTTGTCGCCTGAGATTTTCCAGGTTTTACCCGATCGACTTAACGATTTAAGTGGCGAAATTGCTCCTGTGGTGATAAAAGTTTATGGTAAAAATCTGGATCTAATTCAGGGAGTGGCTGCCAGTATTGCCGACTCGCTTGAAAGTATTGATGGAGTAGTGGATATTTATCCAGGTTTTGAAGGGGGCGAACCGGAGCTAACCATTCGAATAAAATCAGAAGAGATTGCTCGTTACGGACTTACGCCACAAATGGTAAACAATGCGATTAACATGGCTTTGTGGGGCGACGAAGCTACCCAGGTTATGGAAGGCATTAAATTAATCCCGGTGCGTTTGCGTTACCCAAAAACCTTTGCGTCACATTTTGAAAAAGTACAATCGCTCCCCCTTTATTTTCCTGAAATTAAACGAACAGTAGTTTTAAGTGAACTGGCAGATATTAAAAAAATTCCCGGCAGAACGGATATCGAACATGAAAACCTGAGCCAGGTGGTAAACATCGAAGCACAAATTTCGGGGCGCGACCTCGGTGGAACGGCTGCCGATATTCAGCAACTTTTACACAGCTGGCATTTGCCTCCCGGTGTTACCGTTCAACTCAGCGGACAATACGAAAGCCAGCAACAGGCCTTTAAAGAACTGCTATTGATTTTGATTCTGGCAACATTAATCATTTTTATCGTTTTGTTATTCGAATTTAATTCGTTCCGTACAGCATTTGCTATTTTAATTGGCACCTCACTTTCGGTAAGCGGAGTATTTCTGTTTCTTTGGATTACCGGGACTTCACTCGATATCTCCGCTTTTATGGGAATGATTATGATTATTGGTGTGGTTGTAAACAATGGGATTTTGCTAATTGATTACACCGAAAAATATTTAAAGGAAAACCCGAATGTTGCTGAAGCCTTGTTAATGGCAGGGAGAGTCCGCTTACGACCTATTTTAATGACCACTCTCTCAAGTATTTTTGGGTTTTTACCACTTGCATTTGCCATGGGTGAAGGTGCCGAAATGCTCAAACCACTTGCGATATCGATGATTGGAGGAATGAGCCTTTCCATGCTATTCTCACTTTTTGTGATTCCGGTTTTGTATCAGTCGTTTAAAGGGAAAAAAATGAAAATAAGTAATTCTAATGTGGTGACAGTTTCAGGTGACACGAATTGAGTTTAAGTGGCGCTTTTGATTTATTTCAAGAATTCATCAATCACCTGTTTCGCCTCATCCAAATCAGAATAATTCACCAGCGTCAAATCCTCGCAACCGGCAATCATCGCAGATAAATTTTTCCCTGATTCTGGTCGGAATAAGCACAATATTTTTTTCCCTGATTCTACTGCACGCCCAATTTCATAACCCACTCCCATTGATACCGTAGTAACTTCTGCTACCACAACATCGGAAGATTGCAACCACTCCAAATCGCGATCGTGAATGTATTTATCGTTTGGCCCGTCGTCGCCCACATCGGTTAGATTGGCATCGCCAATGTGTTCGGTTAAAACTTCACCAAAGGTTTTTAGGTACTCAATAATTTGCAAATATAAGACAGCATCTTCTCGTCCTCCGCGTATTGAGCCGGCAAAATAAATTTTCATAATATATTTTTATTTGAAGATACAAAAAAGAAAAGTAACCCTCTAATTTTTCAAAAACCCTACTCAAATCAAAGTTTAAGAAACACTAGTTTCTTTTTAAATTATGCTCCCTTGAAAATTATTATGTTAATTATAAGGTATTGATATTTAGACATTTATTTTGTAACTTGAATGGGGAAATAAAAAAAACATTAACCATTGAGATTAATAAATTTATTCAGTTTCTAACTTTCATTTTATAAATTAAAAATTATGAAAAACTATCTGGCAATTTCAATAATAACTATTTTATTGTTTGGTATTTCTTGCCAAAATAAATTTGAAAAAGAAAAAACAGCCATAATTAAAGTAATTGAAGAAAGTACCAGTGCATACAAAGCAAGAGATTCAGTCAGAATTAATAATGTTTACCTGCATGATGAGTCAACCACACGATTGTTTGCCGGGAAATATGGATTTAATTATGAAAAAGGATGGAAAGAAATTGCTGATTTTTACAAAACGAGTTTTGATGAAAATCCCTTTGCGATTACTACTAAATATGAAAAAACGAATTATGTTATAAAAGTGTATCGTAAAAGTGCTTGTGTATTTCACGACGAAATTATCTACGATAGTGAAAACGAGTATTCACACCACCAAATAGGTGTTCATTTTTTGGAAAAAATAAAGGGAGAATGGAAAATTGTTTATCTGTCGTATATCGATACTTCATCTTACGAAGAAGAGACTAGGGAAGAATAAAACACATATTACACCAAAAACAAATAAATCATGAAAAATATATTTCTAATTATAGCAGCCATCGGAGCTGTCCAAAACCTGTCCAAATCAATTATAAAATGGAACAGATAATTTAAATTTGAAAACGTTAGGATAGCTTTTTGGCGAGAAATATATTATTGGAAAATTTCAGGTCACCCTCCGAGAACTTAGAATAAAATACACGCCAATACGGGAAGCTCTGGAAGAAGAATTGCGATAGTAACGCAGGATAATCTGCATTTCGATTTTCAGCATGAAGTTTCGCAAAGTGAATAGACCAAAAATTTGTATCATAAAAAAATTCAATCTGATTTTTTGTTACTACTCAGCAGGTTTAATGGGTTGAATATGTAATACTTATAGTTATTAAAATTCTTAAAAATTTCACTGCTAAATAAATGTCGATTCTTTAATTTGCTGTCTTTCAGTAAATTAACAAAACTAATAAGATATCAATAAAAGTGTAACCCATTGATTACCAAGGAATATTCCTGCTGAGTAGTAACGATTTTTTTAATGTTTACAATTGATGTCTAATGACAATGAAAATGTACCCGTTTTCTTTACAACTCCTGCGGGAACCCGAACCGATGTAACCAAGACAGTGAAATGGGACAATGGAAAAACAATAATACAAGAACAACCTGAATAGGTTTTGTGTTGGTTGAAAACGGAAAGTCAACCCACCTGTTTTTTTCAACAATGGATGGATCTGGTGGATTTGGTCATTCCACTAGAATAGAGACTTGGATTTGTTTTATTATCTTTGAATTGAATTTTAGGGAGCATTTTTAAACCAACAAAAAACCAATAAAATGAGATATTTTGGACTTCTTTTTATTGCCATTTTATTATTAAACTTAAATGGTTGCGGTCAATCTGATTCTGAAAAAACCAAATAAATTCTATAATGTATTCAATTGAAAAAATGTACAGAACACTTTTAATAGTAACTATCCTATGTTTTACCATTTTTCAAAGTTGTAAAAATGAAACGGTTGAAATTTTTGTAAGCCAAGCGGGGCAAGCAGATAATGCAGGAACAAAAGAGGCTCCTTTTTCGGAAATTAATGATGCCATAGAAAAGGCATATCAAATTAAACAAAAGGATAGCAAAGCTGAAATAGTAATAAATGTACTTTCAGGAGATTACTATTTATCTTCACCGATCGTTATAAATTCAGCGCTAAATGGATTGAAAATTAGTGGTTCACGAAATTCAGAGGTAACTGTAAAAGGTTCGGCGCCTTTAAACCTCAGCTGGGAAAAAACAGAAAGTAAAATTTTGGTTGCCAATGTAACAGCCGATATCGATTTCGACCAATTTATAGTAAATAATAAGCTGCAAATTTTAGCCCGTTATCCCAATTACAACGATAATGGAGGTTATTGGCAAGGTTATGCAGCCGATGCAATTTCTCCTGATAGAATTAAAAACTGGGAAAATCCCGAAGGTGCTATTTTTAATGCCATGCACAGTGGGAAATGGGGTGGTTTTCATTATGAAATTGCGGGGATTGATTCTGATGGTGAAGCCATTTTAGAAGGTGGTTTTCAAAACAACCGCCCGTCGCGTCCACACCCTGAATACCGAATGGTTGAAAATGTGTTGGAAGAGTTGGATTCTCCGGGAGAATGGTTTCTGGACAAGGTAAACCATAAAATATATTACTGGCCAACTTCTAATGTCGACCTTTCAGCTGCAAAATATGAAGGTGTTGTTCTCAAAAATTTAGTTGAATTTAAAGGCGATGAAAAAACACCTGTGCAAAATATTACCATTGAAGGGATAAAGTTTGAACATTCACAACGAACTTTTCTGGAAACCGACGAACCTTTATTACGAAGTGATTGGACGATTTATCGCGGTGGAGCGGTTTACATTAAAGGTGCCGAGAATTGTTCAATCCAAAATTGTGAATTTACCAATTTAGGAGGCAACGTAATTTTTGTGAGTGGCTACAACCGAAATGTACAAATCGCTGGCAATCATATTCACGATTGTGGGGCAAGTGCCATTTGTTTTGTGGGTGATCCTTTTGCTGTGCGTTCGCCTTCGTTTCAATATGGTAAGTATGTTCCAATTGAAGAAATGGATACGGTTCCCGGTCCTAAAAATAATTTATATCCTAAAGATTGTATTGCTGAAGACAATTTGATTTACCGCATTGGCCGAACCGAAAAACAAACTGCTGGGGTGCAAATTGCTATGGCAATGAATATTACAGTAAGTCATAATAGTATTTATGAAGTTCCACGGGCAGGTATTAATATTGGCGATGGATGCTGGGGAGGTCACATTATCGAATTCAACGATGTGTTTAATACTGTTCTTGAAACCGGCGATCATGGCTCGTTTAACTCGTGGGGACGCGACCGATTCTGGCATCCGAAGCGAAATGTCATGGACAGCATAACAACTGTAAATTCGCAAATGCCACTTTGGGATGCAATTCATACAACTACTATCAGAAACAACCGTTTTCGTTGCGATCATGGCTGGGATATCGACCTCGACGATGGTTCAACAAATTATCATATTTACAACAATTTGTGTTTGAACGGTGGACTAAAATTACGCGAAGGTTTTTACCGGGTGGTTGAAAATAATATTACTGTAAATAATTCTTTTCATCCGCATGTTTGGTTTGCCAATTGCGATGATGTATTTCTTCGTAACATTATTTGCGATTCTTATAAAGATGTGAGAGTATTAAGCTGGGGAAAGGAAATGGATTACAATCTGTTCCCCGATGAAGAGTCGTTGTTAAAAGCCCAGATTTATAACATTGATGCAAACAGTACATTTGGCGACCCCATGTTTGCAAATCCTGAAAAACTGGACTTCAGCGTACAGGAAAATTCTCCTGCACTAAAACTTGGCTTTAAGAATTTCCCGATGGATGAATTTGGAGTACAAAGTCCTGACCTAAAAAAAATAGCAAAAACTCCTGAAGTACCTGTGTTAAAAAGCCCAAAGGAAACCAAGGGCGAAACCGGTGCTGTGGTTTCATGGTTGAGAAATGAAATTAAAAACGTGAATTCAAAAGAAGAGCAATCGGCTTATGGTTTAAATACCGCTGAGGGAGTAATTATCTTAAAAATGTGGAAGGGAAGTTACGCTGCGCAAGGCGATGGTTTAAAAAGTCAGGATGTAGTACTTGCAGTTGAGGGAGAAAAGGTAACCAATGTAAAAGAGTTTTTTGGAGCTTTAAAAAAATATAATTTCACCGAATTGGTGCAAATACTTGTAATGAGAGACCAAGCGGAGCAAGAACTTACGGTAAGGTTGAAGTAAAAGATAGTATGCCATGAAGAAAGTTTTTACAACATTAACATTCCATGTTACAGCTAAAATAGCTGGTATGGCTGATTCTGAATTTACTATTGAAGTTAACGGACAAACCAAGAGCGTAAAAATTCCTGCAATCGGAAGTTATGAAAATTTTAAGTCACTGAAAATTAGTTCTTTTGATATAAAAGAAGCAGGAAATTATAAAATCACTTTTAAACCTGTTTTGGGCTCTTAGAATCCTGTAAATCTAAAAGACGTGGTAATGACACCTGTAAAATAGGATGCGAGGAATTTTTTCAATATAAATTGGACTATTGTGATGAAAAACTTTAAAATGAAGACTAAAAATTCAGGAATTATAACTGGCATTTTAATTCTACATCTGTTTTTAATGGGAAGATGTGCCGAAGTGAAATCTCAGGATTTTAAAACCCAGAATGCTTCAAAAAAATGGAATCTTCAATTCTCAGATGAATGTAAAAACAATTGGCAAAATAACTGGTTCAAGGATGGACTGATTTCCACGGTGGAACAGAGTGAAAAAGGCATGAACTTAATTGCAGGGCCTGAACATCGAAACGATGCCCATCATACAGTACTCTGGACCAAAAAATCGTTTAAAGGCGATATTAAATTGGAATATAATTGTACCCGCACTGATTCACAGGTAATAAATGTAAACATCCTGTACATTCAGGCTCAAGGTATTGGCAAAGAAGGAAAGGGTAGTGATATCACCCAATGGAATGAATACCGCGAGGTGCCAACCATGAGTAAATATTACTACAACATGAATCCGCTTCATGTTAGTTACGCTGCTTTTCCGATGGTAAACGAAGATCCAACAAATGATTATGTTAGAGTTAGAAAGTATCCGGCAGAAGAAGGCAAGTTTGGAGATACTGAAATTCCTCCAACTTACGATAAAACGGGTTTGTTTCTTCCGGGTGTAACCTATGAAATAACCGTAATCAAAACCAATTCAAATTTCTATTTTAATGTTGAAGGAGAAAATGAGGAAAAATTATTTTCATGGGATTTAGGTGAAAATCAGTCACCCGAAGAAGGAAGAATTGGCTTACGACATATGTTTACGCGCTCGGCACGATATAGCAATTTTAAAATCTGGACAAAATAATAGAAACGCAATAAAGATGAACAAAAAAACTTTAACTCTTTTGATTCTGTTACTTGTTGTTATTTGTACTTCTTGTACTACTGTAAAAGATAAAATTATTCAACAAGACGAAAAGTTTTGGGTGGTACTGAATTTCGATGATGCAAAATCTATTGAAGGAGAGCTTGTTTGGGATTTTAACCTTAACCGACAAGGAAAATACGACCTTCAAATTATTTGTGACGATGAGTTGGAAATACCTCTTTCTGAAGTAAAGGTAGAAGCTGCTGGTTTAACTTTAATTGAGTCGCCAAAAAAGATTATTGTAATTGGCGAAGAAAAAGCAAAACAAACGGTTTACCAGTTTAGTAAAAACATTATTTTTAAGGAGACAGGTTTGCAGACATTTAAAGTTGAAACAGATTCATCTTTTACGCAGATTCGGATAACCCCAACGTACAGGCACACACTTGGTTTTGGTTCGGGGAAGTATGATGCAGAGTGGCAAAAGATGCATAATTCGCCGGAAAAACAGGCTGCTCTGGCCTGGTTAAAAGAAGCCAAATACGGAATGTTTATCCATTGGGGACTTTATTCGCAGGCAGGAGGAGTTTGGAAAGGAGTTCGTATGGAGAAGTCTGGTTATCCAGGCCCGGGAGTCTCGGAATGGCTGATGTTTAAATTCCGGATTCCTCGAAATGAATATGCAGAATTGGCCAAAACTTTTAATCCCGATAAATTCTTTGCGCAAAACATTGCCAAATTGGCCAAAGATGCAGGAATGAAATATGTGGTTATCACTTCGAAACACCACGATGGTTTTGCCTTGTTCGATTCAAAATGTTCGGATTACGATATTGTTGATGCAACCCCTTATAAAGCTGATGTCATAAAAGAACTTTACGACGCATGTTTAGCCGAAGGCCTGGACTTTGGCGTGTACTACTCGCATGGAAACGATTGGTATAATGGAACGGACGGCAACTATGCCAATGTGAAAAGGGCAAATGATTCGCTTGGTATTCTTTCACATGCCCCTGGAAAAAACCTTTGGGATCCCAGCCCGAATACGCATGCCGAATACATCGAAAACAAAGCATTGCCACAAATAGAAGAATTATTGGAATTACTGCCGGAATTGCTATTAGTTTGGTTCGACGGAGACGGATATATTACAGAAGAACAGTCCTTCCAATTTTATAAAACCATTTACGATATCAATCCAAACGTAATAATTAACCGAAGGGTTGGTTACGATTTTGGTGATTACCTCGATGCCGGCGACAATGTAATTCCATCCGCCGACGAAAAGCTGGCAAAACAATGGGAAACCTGTGGTACAACCAATAATTCGTGGGCTTACAAATCGTATGATGATGACTTTAAAAGTACACGGGAAATGCTTTATTATCTGGTTGATATTGCATCAAAAGGGGGTAATTATCTTTTAAATATCGGTCCCGATGGCTTGGGTCATGTGCCGGGAAAAAGTGCTGACGGACTGCGCGAAATGGGACAGTGGCTAAAAATAAATGGCGATGCAATCTATGGTACTACCCGTTGGAAAATTCCACACGAAGGACAGGACGAAACCCTTTTGGAAGGAACCGGTCATCTTGCTCAAAAAGGTTTTACGCGCTCATTTACAGCTAACGATTTTTGGTTTACTGCTAAAGGAAATAAGGTCTATGTCATTGCTTTGGCAAACGTTGAATCTCAAGTTGAAATAAAGTCGTTGAAACAAGCTAACGGAGAAATTGAAAAAGTATGCCTTCTGGGAAATTCAACCGAATTGAAGTGGGAACAAAGCGAAAATGCTTTAAAAGTAAATTTGGCTGGAATGAATACCGGTAGCAATGGATATGTAATGGAAGTGACTATCATAGACTGACAACAATTTTTATTTAAATGGTAAAAGAGAAATAAACCTAAAATTATTTAAAGATATGTTACAACTAAATGTTAAAAGTATTCTTGTCGTTTTTATCGTGATATTTTATTCAGTATCAGCAATTGCTCAGGAAAAGAAAGAGCAGAGTATGGACAAAATGTGGGGCGAATCAACAGTTTCATTAGATGCTTTAAAAGCCGGGCGCGGCAAATTGTTCGACGAAAGTAACTTTGCAATGTTTATCCACTGGGGCTTGTATTCTTCTCTGGGAGGTATTTGGAAAGATACAACCTATTATGGAATTGGGGAATGGATTAAACATCCAAGAATGGCTGGTATTCCGGTTGAAGAATACATGCCACTTGCCCAAAAATTTAATCCTTCGGAATTTGATGCAAAAAAGATTGCGCAGTTGGCAAAAGATGCCGGTATGAAATACATCATTATTACCAGCAAGCACCACGAAGGTTTTGCCATGTTTAAGTCGAAGCATCCTTTTAACATTGTTGATGCTAGTCCTTTTGCCCGCGACCCAATGAAAGAATTATCAGCCGCTTGTCATGAAATTGGTCTGGGTTTTGGTTTCTATTATTCACACAACCAGGACTGGACTGCTCCGGGAGGTTCTGGTGGTCCGCAAAAAAATCAAGACGGGACACCCGCGACATTTAAAAATTATTTCTACAGCAAATGCAAACCTCAGGTAAAGGAAATATGCACAAACTATGGAGATATCGATTTTATATGGTTCGATACTCCGGGGCGAATGCCAAAAGAATTTGTAGTTGAACTTGCCGACATGGTTCGTGAGCTGCAGCCTAATGCTATGCTTTGCAGTCGCATTGGACATGGAATGGGCGACTATGCAAGTAAAGGCGACATGGAAGTTCCTCCCAGAAATATTCTGGGTTTGTGGGAAACCTGTGATACCAACAACGATTCGTGGTCGTTTGCCTGGTACGACAATAATTTTAAAAGTCCCAAAGAAATTTTAAACCGTTTAATTGCTACGGTTGGTCGTGGTGGTTCATACCTGTTTAACGTTGGACCCAATGGTTTAGGAAATATTCCTGAAATTGGTGCGAAATTTTTACAGGAAACCGGGAAGTGGATACGCAAATATCCACAGGTAGTATATGGTGCAGGAGCTTCACCCTGGGAGCATGCGTTGCCCTGGGGAGACGTTACCACTCAGGGAAATTCTTTGTTTCTTTCGGTATTCGAATGGCCACAAGATGGTAGACTTTATTTGCCGGGTTTGGAAAGTAAAATTGTTTCGGCAGAACTATTAAACGGATCTGATATTACGCATAAAAATGAGAACGGATGGAATGTTTTTGAGGTGCCTTACAAATCTGCTGATTCACCAGTTTCGGTAATTGAAGTAAAACTGGAAGGAGAAGCTTCAGCAGCAAAAGTAAATACCAATCATGGTATTTATCCAAATATTGAAAGTGACTTATTAGTTGAATTTGCAGAAGTATCCGGGGCAGAGAAAAAGGAAATTAAATGGATGGAAAAATTTGGCGAGTGGAAACACGTAAACCAAATTAGCAAGTGGGAAGAAAACAGCAAGGCGGATTGGACCGTTGAAGTATTCGAACCGGGCTATTATTATCTCGATTTGAATTACAAAGGCGAAGGCAGACTGGTGTGGGAAACAATAACCGACGAAGGAGAGATGGTACAAAACCAGCAGGCTGCCACCGAAAAATATCAGTATTACCCCATGGGGATTATTGAGTTTAAAACCGCTGGAAAACATACTCTGTCGGTTTCTTTGGTTGAAGGAAATCCTGAAACTTCAAGCTTAAAATCGGCGGTGATTAAACCAATAAAATAAATAATCATGAGACTTTTAACAGTTATCCTTATTGTCTTGACGATTATTTTATCAAGTTGCAACTCGGGCAGCAGGCAAAATACTTTGAACTCTGAACAAGGAACTCTGAACACAAAGCAACCCAACATTCTATTTATTTTTGCCGACGACTGGGGATTTGGCGATCTGGGTTGCTATGGAAGCACGGAAGTTGCTACACCCAACCTTGATAAACTAGCGTCAGAAGGAACGCGTTATGCCCAGTTTCATGTATGCAGCGGAGTTTGTTCACCCAGCCGTACTTCTGTTATTACCGGGCACTATCCGGCTCGTCACCTTGTACATGGGCATTTTGCAGGGAATGAAGTAAACGCACGTCGAGGAATGCCAAATTGGTTGGATGAAAATTTGCCTGTTTATTTACCTCGTTTAATGCAGGAAGCAGGTTATACCACGGCTCATTTTGGCAAATGGCATCTGGGTGGAGGAGGTTTGCCTTATGGAGATCTTTCGGCACCCGAACCAAAAGAATATGGTTACGATGAAACGCGAGTCTGGAATGGAAACGGCCCAACCTGGAAAGGAGACCAACTCTGGCCAACTACACGTTACATGGACAGCGATACGCTTTGGGCTCAAAGTTCGAGCCGAATTGCGGTGGATGCCGCAATCGACTTTCTGAAAAGAAATAAAGACGGAAAACCAATGTTTGTCAACCTTTGGTTGAAAGATCCGCACACTCCACTCTGGCCTTCTGATAAACAACGCGAACCATACAAAAACAAAGATTTGCATCCCGAAAAAGAAACTTATTTCTCGGTATTAACCGATGCCGATTTTCACATTGGTCGTTTATTGGAGGCTTTAAACGAAATGGGAATGGATGAAAACACACTCGTTATTTTTAGTAGCGACAATGGCCCTGCAGCCTATCCTCCTGCTTTAATTGCAGGTTCAACCGGTGGCTTAAAAGGCCGTAAAGCAGATATTTTCCAGGGAGGTGTAAATGTCCCATTTATTGTACGTTGGCCGGGGCATGTAACCCCCGGTAAAGTTGAAAATATAAGTGTGCTTTCAGCAGTTGATTTGTTACCAACCTTCTGTGAATTGGCCCAGAAAGATCTTCCAGTCGGATATGAACCCGACGGAGAGAGCTTTACCACAATATTCAAAAATATTCCATTTGAAAGAACCAAACCTCTGTTTTGGGATTGGCATTTCGCACGAGTTAGCGATAACCCACAACACGCTACAAAATGGCCTGAAAATGCGGTCCGTTTTGGTGAATGGAAGTTATTGCATAATGCAAATATTAATAGAACAGAGCTATACAATATAAAAGAAGATCCAATGGAGAAAAATAATTTGATGGTTGAAAATTCAGGAAAAGCGAGAGAGTTAATGGAACTTCTGACAGAATGGAAAGCGGGTCTTCCAAAATAAAAAATCATCATGAGAAAAATATTTTTTATAATCTTTCCAATAGTATCGGTTATTCTGCTTACATGTCGGTGTGTTATTCTCAAGAAAATTCAAGAAACAGTGCTATCTATAAAGACAATTTCATTTTTGTTAAAACGCTTTCCAAATTTAAATCTTACATCAGCAAAGACAATGTAAAAGTCAAATTAAAAGAAGGCAACAGAAAATTCAATTAGTATAATGCGCAGGGGGAATTACTACATTAGCTGTGTGTGAAATTAAGCGACAATATTCTGAAATTATTAATTTTTTGAAATAATAGTTCCGGGTATAAAAAAAGTAGCATAAGCCGTTTCAGAATTTAACTCTTCAATGGCTCTTTTAATACCTTTGTCGTCGTTAATTGCTGCCCGAATTGCTCCTTTTTGGTAGTAGTAGCGCGAAACAATTTCGTCTTCCAGCAGTTCGCTAATTTCTTCTTTAAACTCTTTTAAATCTTTATCCAGATTTGGTTCCAGTTTTGCTTTTAGTGCTTCAAATTCGGGTTCGGCCAATCCAAAGTATTTTTCGCGCTTTGCCATTTTAATTAATTTTTCTAATTCATCTTTCGATTGCGAATCGTACTTTAAATCTTTTTCTTTTACGAAAGCTGAAAACTTCATGTAAATGTCATCCGAGATTTTAAACTCTTCAGGAGTGGCAATTGAATCATTTTCATTTGAAAATTTGGTTGCAAAATCGAAAATCATAAATTTAGTAATCATGGCAATTCCAAGGCTACTCAACTTATCACCTTCAATTTTAATGTCCGGCACAACTCCTCCGCCATCATAAACTTTACGTCCTTTTTTTGTGGTAAATTCAGTAACCAACGAGTCGGGAATGTGCCCAACGCTTCCGTCTTCGTTTCGGTGCGAATAGTCGAGGGCTTGAATACAACGCCCGCTGGGAATGTAGTATTTTGCAGTAGTAACTTTAAGTTTGGTATTGTAACTTAAGTCGCGGGTAGTTTGTACTAATCCCTTACCAAAAGTACGCGAACCAACCACAACTCCACGGTCCAAATCCTGAATAGCACCTGCAACAATTTCGGATGCAGAAGCCGACCCGCGGTTGGTTAATACTGCTATTTTAATGGTTGTGTCGATTGGATTTGCGGTTGCTTTATAAACTTTGTCCCATTGTTTTACCTTCCCACGAGTGCTAACAATTTCTTCACCTTTTGGTACAAATAAGTTGACAATTTTTACCGATTCCATTAATAAACCACCGGGATTAGAACGCAAGTCTAATACCAACGATTCCGGATTATTTTCTTTTAATTCTAGGAAAGCGGCTTGAACTTCTTTGCTACAATTAGCGGTAAAACTCGACAAACGAATGTAGGCCGTTTTTTCATCTAGCATTCCATAATATGGAACGGCATCGATGGAAATTTTTTCGCGAACCACATCCACTGTATAAGGTTTTTTTGCTCCCGGACGTTGCAATTTAATGGTAATAGTTTTGTTCGCTGGCCCTTTTAAAAGGTTGCTCACATCTTCAGTATTCATTTCAGAAGTTGATTTGCCCGAAACTTCGAGAATTATATCGCCTGCTTTTAATCCAAACTTCTGTGCGGGAAAACCTTCGTAGGGTTCGGCTATTACAATTTTATCATTTTGTTTACTTATTAAAGCACCAATTCCGGCATATTCTCCGGTGGTCATAAAACGAAAATCTTCAATTTGATCTTCCGAAATATAATTCGTGTAGGGATCAAGCGAACCCAACATTTCGTCGATACTGGTTTTTATCAATTTATTGGGATTCACCTCATCAACGTAAAACATGTTTAACTCCCTAAAAAGTGTATGATAAATATCGAGATTTTTTGCCACCTCAAAATTTTTCTGATCGCGTGTAAAACTGTAAAAACTTAATCCAATAACTGCCACAAGTGCAATTCCTATCCAAATCTTTTTTCCGTTCATTGTATTTTTTTTTCTGAATTTATAATTCAGTTTCCCATTTCAATAATAATAACTCGCCAAAAGTATAAAAACTTACCTTAATCAGTCGTTAAGGTGTTTCGTTCATTACGTTAAAATATATTAACGCCAACAGCATAAGAATATCCAATTGGCAAAAAATGTTCAAATAGAACTAAAATAGTTAATTGAAGTTAAAACGAAAAACGGTTTTAAACCCCGGTGGATGGGGCAAGTCAAAGACCCGAATTCAGAAAACAAAATAATCATTTTAAAAATTACTATCATGAAAACAAAAATTTTAAGTTTAATTATTGTGACAGCTTTAATTGTCTCCACAAGTGTTATGGCTCAGCCAGCAAAACAAGGGAAACAGGAATTTCAGAATCCGGAACGAAAAGCAATGATGATGAAACGAATGGCACAGCAAAAAGGCGAACGTCAAACTTTCTTCACCGTTGAGCAAAAAGAAACGATGAAAAATCTCCGAATGGAAACTGCCCAAAAGATAAAACCATTTAAAAATGAGTTGCGCGAAATGATGGCCCATCAGCAAACTTTAACAACTGACGATAATGCCGATTTAAAAGCCATCAACAAAAACATTGATAAAATGGCTGAGACTAAAGCTGAAATTGCAAAAATTATGGCAAGTCAACACCAACAAGTTCGTTCCCTTTTAACCGAAGAGCAACTTCTAAAATTTGATGCCATGAAAGGGAAACAGGGGAAAAGAGACAGCGCCGATTTTATGAAACAACGCATGAAAAATGGCGATCAACACAGGTCGGACAAAAGATCATAATAACACATTCTATTATTAAAATTACAAGCTGGTTTATTCAAACCGGCTTTTTTTACGCCTGTATTTACCGATGATTTTCCCCTTTTCAACGAAAAAACTTTAGCTATTCATTCAGTTTCAAGTAATTTGGTGATTCGAAAATAAGCCAAACAATAAAATGATTATTATGAAAAACAAAATTCAAATTCTTAGCGCTCTTCTTTTTTCCGTAATTATCTCAACATCATGTATTTTTATGGGTCCATCGTTAAAAGGAAACGGCAACGTTGTGGAAGAAACACGCAAAGTCGGAGATTTTGATGAGATAAAAGTAAGTCGTGGAATGAATGTTTATATTTCGCAAGGTGAAGAAACCAAAGTAGTTGTTATAGCCGACGACAATTTGCTGGATGCAATTGAAACCCGAATGGAAGGTAATACACTAAAAGTTACCGCCAATCAGAACATTCGTAATGCAACTTCAAAAAAAGTATTTGTAACCACTCCCAACATTTCGATGATTAAATCTACAGCCGGGAGTAACGTATTTTCAGAAACAGTAATAAGGTCTCAAGACCTTGTTTTGTCGGGTTCGGCTGGAAGTAACATGAAATTAGATGTTAATGTCAATAAATTAACGGTATCGGTATCGGCAGGTTCGAACATAAAACTGGAAGGAGAAGCCAAGTCATTTTCAGGAAAAGCTACATCGGGTTCTAATTTAAAGGCGGAAGAATTGGATTCAAATAATTGCAGTGCGGACGTTAGTAGTGGCGCAAACATCTGGATTACCGCAAAAAATAAATTTAAAGGGCATGCAAGTAGCGGAGGAAATGTATTCTATTACGGGGATCCGGAAACTACAGATGTTGAAAAATCTTCGGGAGGAAATGTTATAAAAAAATAGTCGAAGTGTAACTTTCAAAATTTTAAAGCGTCATGTTAAATAGTCAAATCAAAAAACAAAACATATGAAACGTCCATGATTTTAGAATTATTAAATACAAAAAACAATGATTATAAAATCATGGTAAGTTACATACGTTGCAATTAAAAATATAAAATTATAAACGGATGAAAGCATTTAAAACGTTATTTATTATAATGTTGATAACAGCATTAGGAGTTAATTCAGCAATTGCCGGCAACAGCGACAAAACAGAAAACAGAAAAGTCAAAGATTTTAGTGCCATTAAAGTCTCGACCGGAATCGATTTGTACCTCACCATGGGCGAAGTAGAAGCCGTAAAAATTGTAGCCGACGACGAAATTATTGACAATATTATAACTGAAGTTAAAGATGGAACACTTCGGATCTATTTGAAAAAGAATAATAACTGGTTTAATTGGGGCCTAAATAAAACCAGGAAAGCTTATGTAACAGTTAAAGAGCTGAATGCAATTAATGCTTCGTCGGGTTCCGATGTAAAATCGGAAAACACACTAACAGGCGAAAATTTAAATATTAAGGCCAGTAGCGGCAGCGATGTTGATATTGACGTATTCTATAAAAATCTTTGGGTTGATACAAGTAGCGGCTCCGACGCTAAGTTAAGTGGTAAGGTAAAAACTCTTGAAGCCGAAGCAAGTAGTGGCAGCGACATAAAAGCTCAAAATCTGGAATCTAAAATTTGTAAGGTAAAAGCTAGCAGCGGCTCCGATGCAACAGTTAACGTTACCGACGAATTGTACGCTAAAGCAAGTAGTGGAGCAGATATTAGATACTACGGAAATCCGGATATTCGCGACACCGACGAATCGAGTGGTGGCGAAGTGAGAGGAAGGTAATTAAACATTATCTGAATAAATGAAAGGCGGAATTGTCCGCTTTTTTTGTTTTCTAATGTTAAAAATTAAAGTATTTGGCAATCAACTCCTCTAAAAAAATTAAATTTGTACTCTAATTTTAATGGAATGGATTTATTAATCATTTTATTTTTGGTTGGTTTTGCGCGCACACTACTTATTATTGCAGTAATATATTATGGTATTCGTATAGTTTCGAAGTATGTTCTGCCTTTGCTTCTTGACAAAGGAGTTAAAAAAATGCAGCAAAAAATGCAGGATCAACAACGTAATACTCAGCGCTCTTCGCGTTCCGAGGGTGAAGTTACGATTGAAACCGATAAAAAAGGAAATCCGCATAACAATCAAAATCAAGGAGATTATGTTGATTTTGAAGAGGTAGATTAGTCCCTCTAATTTATCACCTGTTTAAAAAGTATCCATTTGTTTCACAACCTGCAATTATATCTTAATTTTGTCCTTCAATTCTGAAAAATAAAAATAGAATGGCACAAGAAGATATTTTCAAAAAGCTGATAGCACACTGCAAAGAATATGGTTTCGTTTTTCCATCGAGCGAAATTTACGATGGACTTGGAGCCGTTTACGATTACGGACAATTGGGTGTTGAGTTAAAGAACAATATTAAAAAATATTGGTGGGACAGTATGGTTAAATTGCACGAAAACGTGGTTGGGCTCGACTCTGCAATTTTTATGCACCCAACCATCTGGAAAGCTTCCGGGCATGTTGATGCTTTTAGCGACCCGCTTATCGATAATAAAGATTCGAAAAAACGATACCGCGCCGATGTTTTAATAGAAGAAAAACTGGCAAAAATTGAAGGGAAAATTGATAAAGAAATTGCCAAGGCACAAAAACGTTTTGGTGCCACTTTCGATGAACAACAATTCAGAGAAACCAATCCCAGAGTTTTAGCCAATAAAGAAAAGTGGGATGAACTTCATACTCGTTTTGC
>CAYZBC010000037.1:0-25521 GCA_964476535.1 uncultured Maribellus sp. | reverse complement strand
TAAATTTATAATTATTTTAATAAAATAATTAAGAATATTAGTATAATCATTTATAAGACAATCATTTAAGAGACTTCTATTAAAGTTAAATTCAACTTAATTGTAGCTTTATTTGAATATTCTTCTAAAAATACTATCCAAAAAATAAGGTATTTTTGTAAATATATATTACATTCGTACTGATAATGTTTATTCTATGACTGTATAATATATCATATTCTACTGGTTATTAGGAAATAAAGATAAAAAATGAAGGATCGAATAAGGCAATATATGGATTACAAAAGTATTTCTGCTGGAGAATTATCCTCTCTTTTAGATGTACAGCGGTCTAATATATCGCACATATTAAATGGTAGAAATAAACCAGGGGCTACTTTTATTGAAAAGTTTCTCTTGAGCTTTCCAAATTTAAATGCAAGATGGTTATTAACCGGAGATGGAGAAATGGTAGATAATAAGGAATTAAAGGATACCACTACATTATTCTCACAAAAGGATGTGACTATTAAAGATAAACCATTTAAGCAACAAAATGATATTCAATTTACCAATGAAGCGGTAAAGAATGACGACAAACCAATTAATAAGGTTGTAATATTGTACTCTGATGGTACATTTACTGATTATAATAGGAAATAATACATAGATGACTGATGCTACAATTCCTGTACACAAATTCAGAGTCAGGGGAACTTAGACCGTCAAAACTGTTGACGGTCTTTTTTTGTTAGTTCCGTCAATAATAAGATTAACACACTGTTCTTGAAGGATTCCAATTACATGGAATAACATTTCATCTCGGTAATAAACACAAAGTCTTTGCGTGAGTGAAAGTCCTGGTAAGCAACCTGGGCGCTGGGCGGGTTATACTCTAAAATACAATCGCATTTAGAGTTTTAATCAGGTCATATGTAAATGCAATTGTATAATTTGACCTAAATCTCTTATAACTAGCTTTTGAGTTCTTTAAGTTTTCAGAACATTCAATCTACTACATGAGTTGTAGAAAATAAGCATCAAATGTAAAATTAATGCTACAATTGTTTGCATGTTTGGATTACATATGTTATGTTTGAACAGTTGTTTTAATAATTGATTGAAGAATATGTATTGAAAATATAGTTATGACTTACAAACCCTAGTTAAGTTAGTTTTAATGAAGTACAGAATTATTATGGTCGTCCAGAAGGGGCGGCCTTTTTTTTAGCTCATATTACCTATAAACTACACATATAAAAAAATCTGAACATTATTCTTGTCACAGCCTATTGTATGAATATCAATATAATATAGTGCTTTTAACTTTTTATTATTTCATCCTTCTCCTTTTCATTTTCTTTCTATAGATTAATCCTTCGACATGATATCGTCAATTGAATAGGATAGTAACATTCTTATACCAATACCAAAGTTCTTCCGTTGTCTTTACCATAAAGAAGAAATATGATTTTATCTTTCCTTTACAGGATAGCAATTTATTCCTGTGATTGACCACTGAGATGAATTGCTACCCTTTAAAATTATTTTATTTAGTTAAGTATAAAAAAAAAACCTGTATTATTTTACTTAATATAGATTTTATAATATATTCGAATTTACATAAGTATGTTGTGTAATGCATTGTATATAAGAATTTAAAGTCGATTGATGCTTTTATTAAAGTTACTTAAGTATTCTTTTCAGGTTAATCATGTAAAATAATTGTTATCCTAAGTTTGCAAATGTAAACTTTTAGTATTATATTTGAAGTGTTATTTAAAAGCAGATTGCACAAATGTAGAAAAATATAAGATTTGACTTACAAACCCTAGTTAAGTTGGTTCAAGTAAAGTACAGAGTTATTAAGGTCGTCGTGAAGGGATGGCCTTTTTTTTATATTATTTTTGTCTATTGCAATCTTCTTTAGCTTCCTCAAAAAAATAATCTTTATCTTAGCTGTTAAATAATTTAAATATGAGCAAAAAGGCTGTAGCAGACTTTTATGTTGTTGCGAATACACCGTTAAATTCCACTAATTTTTTATTAAAACTTAAATCAACTTCAACCCTACCTACTTTTAAACCTGGACAGTTTGTAAACGTTGATATTAAGGGAACCGATGAAATTTTTTTACGTCGTCCTTTTTCGATATTCGAAGTAGATTATAATGAAAATACATTGTCATTAATCGTTAAGATATTAGGTAGGGGGTCAAAAAAACTTACAGAAATCGAGGTAGGTGAAATATGCAGTTTAGTATATCCACTTGGAAATGGCTTTACTATTCCGCTAAAAGGTGAAAAGGTATTGTTAATTGGTGGAGGCAGCGGTGTTGCACCTATGTTATTTCTTGCTAAAGTTAGCGAAACACAACATGATAATATTAATTTATTATTGGGAGCAAGGTCAATTGAAGATCACGTAGATGTTCAAAAATATGCAGAATATGGTTATTTACATTTCTCAACAGAGGATGGTTCGCTGGGAGAAACTGGATTTGTTACTCAACATTCCATTTTTCGAAATAATTTGCAATACTTTGATCGTGTTTATGCCTGCGGACCGGACGCAATGATGAAAGCTATTGCTAAAGAAGCGAAAGCTGCTAATGTTTTTTGTGAAGTATCGTTGGAAAATCTGATGGCTTGCGGTTTTGGTGTTTGCCTATGTTGTATCGAACCAACAAATAAGGGAAATTTATGTGTTTGTACTGAAGGTCCAGTATTTAATATTAATGATTTGAAATGGTAGATTTAAAAATAAAAATACACAACATAGAATGTAAGAATCCGGTGATGACGGCGTCAGGAACATCGGGATTTGCTGAGGAATTGATGGATTTTTATGATGTTTCTCAATTGGGGGCGTTGTTCCTAAAAGGAACGACTCTTAAAAATCGCGATGGAAATGATTATCCTCGTATGGCTGAAACTGCCTCGGGAATGTTAAATGCAGTAGGTTTACAAAATAAAGGTATAGATTACTTTATTGAAAATATATATCCTAGGATTAAGAACTACGATACTCCATTAATTGTCAATGTAAATGGCTCTACGGTTGAAGAATACATTGAGTTAACTGAAAGAGTAAATGAACTCGATAAAATTCCGGCAATTGAATTAAATATTTCTTGTCCAAATGTAAAAGAAGGTGGAATGGCATTTGGAGTTAGTTGTGTTGGAGCTGAAGTGGTAACAAAAGCTGTTCGGGAAGTGTACGATAAAACCTTGATTGTAAAACTTTCACCAAATGTTACCGATATAGCTGAAATAGCCAAAGCTGTTGAGGCACAAGGAGCAGACTGTGTTTCTTTGGTTAATACTTTTCTGGCAATGGCCATTGATGCCGAAAAGAGAATACCACTGTTGTCAACTGTAACAGGAGGATTGTCTGGTCCGGCAATAAAACCAATTGCATTGCGTATGGTTTGGCAGGTTTATAATGCAATAAAGATTCCGATTATAGGAATGGGTGGAATTATGAATGCTACCGATGCAATAGAATTTATGCTTGCTGGTGCTTCTGCAGTTCAGGTCGGGACTGCTATTTTTAAGGATCCATTTATTCCTGTTCAAATTGTTGATGGAATTAAGGACTATCTTGAAAGACATAATCTAAAGTCTGCCAGGAACTTAATTGGTGCTTTACAATTGTAACAATCTGAATTTAACTTTTTTTCTATCTATTGATTATAACTAATTATTCAATTGGTTATTACATTTTTATGCTTTAATTTTAATAGTTACTTGTTAAGAGTTTTTTGTGAGTTTTCATTAAATGCAATATTTTTAAATATAAAAAATTGCAATGTGAACATTTCAATTTTAGTGTTGTTATAGAATGTGTAAATAGCAAAATATGATTTTAAAGCAAATATAATTATGGCAAATTTTAACATAATAATGCCTAAACTTGGTGAAAGTATTCAGGAAGGAACCATCACCAAGTGGTTTGTAAAAGAGGGAGATACGGTTGAAGAAGATGATATGTTGTTCGAAGTTGCAACGGATAAAGTTGACTCCGAGATTCCTTCTCCGGTTGATGGTGTAATTACAAAAATATTATTTCCAGAAGATAGTTTAGTTCCGGTCGGTGAGATTTTAGCGGTAATAAAATTAGAAGGAGAGGAGGACGAAGATGTTACTTCGTCGGAAGATATCTCACATGCTACCGCTGCAGGAGCAACTGAAACAAACAGTAAAATTACTGACAGTTCGGTTGATGACAGCAGAAAACAATCGAATCGGTTTTATTCACCATTGGTGAAAACAATAGCAAAAGAGGAAAATATTTCGTTAGAAGAACTTGAAACTATTGAGGGTTCAGGAGCCAACGGCAGAGTTCAGAAGAAAGATATTCTTGGTTACATTGAAAACCTTGTTACAAAACGGCTTGTAAAACCGAAAGCTGAAAAATCAGCAGCTCCGATTATCGAAAGGAAAGCACCGGTTCCTTCTACAATAGGAGCGGAGGATCAAATTATTGAAATGGGTCGGGTTCGTAAACTAATTGCGGACCACATGGTAATGTCGAAACAGGTTTCTCCACACGTTACGTCGGTAGTGGAGGCTGATGTCACAGAATTGGTTTTGTGGCGAAACAGAAACAAAGATGCCTTTCAACAAAAACATACAGACAAAATAACATTCATGCCTATTTTTACTGAAGCCGTGGCAGCTGCAATAGCTGAATATCCTTTAATAAATTCGTCGGTTGATGGTGATAAAATTATCGTAAAAAAAGACATTAACATTGGAATTGCAGTTGCTAAGCCCGATGGTAATTTAATTGTGCCTGTAATAAGAAATGCAGAACAGCGTAATTTAGTTGGTTTAGCAAAAGAACTAAACCGCTTGGCCAATGCAGCACGCACTAATAAACTCGATCCAGGTGAAATTCAGGGTGGAACATTCACAATTACCAATTTTGGTTCGTTCCGAAATATAATTGGAACCCCAATTATTAATCAGCCACAAGTTGCAATATTGGCGACTGGAAGCATCGAAAAGAAACCAGCTGTATTGGAAACACCATCGGGAGATGTAATCGCAATTAGACATAAAATGTACTTGTCGTTGTCGTACGATCATCGTGTTATTGATGGTGCCTTGGGCGGAGCTTTTTTACGAAGAATTGCGGATATTCTTGAACAATTTGATACTAACCGTTCAATTTAATTTTAAATGAAGAATTTAGAAATACCCAAAATCTATTCCATTAAGAATACACCAAAGGAGACTTTGGAGAATTGGTTTAGACTAATGACAATCGGACGGGCAATTGATAATAAAGCGCCTAATTATTTAAAACAGGCCATCGGTTGGTCGTACCATGCGCCTTATGCAGGTCACGATGGAATTCAATTGGCGGTAGGTCAGCATTTCGAAAAAAACAAAGATCATCTCTATCTTTATTATCGCGAAATGCTGACTGCAATTGCGGCGGGAATGACTTCAGAAGAGATTATTCTAAATGGAATTTCAAAAGCAACAGATCCATCCAGTGGTGGACGGCACATGTCGAACCACTTTGCAAAACCAGAGTGGAATATTCACAGTGTTTCATCTTCAACCGGAAATCATACTTTACATGCTGTTGGCACAGCAAGAGCCATTAAATATTACGGTGAAAAGGCGGTTGCAATTAGCGGGCAGGGCGAATCTTCGGTAAGTGAAGGTTATGTTTACGAAGCTATTAATGGTGCCGATAAAGAGGAATTGCCGGTAATTTTTGTGGTTCAAGATAATGGTTACGGAATTTCAGTTCCTAAAAAAGATCAGACAGCAAATCGAAAAGTGGCTAATAATTTTTCGGGATTTAAAAACCTTAGAATAATTCATTGTAATGGAAAAGATGTTTTCGATTCGATGAATGCAATGGCGGAGGCTAAAAGATTTGCAATTGAGGAGAGTAAACCTGTTCTTTTACAGGCTAATTGCGTACGAATGGGGGCTCATTCAAACTCAGACGATCACCTTCTCTACAGAAGTAGCGCTGAAAGAAATTATGTGATGGAATATGATCCACATGCTAAATTCAGAAGGCTTCTATTGCGCTATAATCGTTTTACAGAAGAGGAACTTTTAAAAATAGAAGCCGTCGTAAAAGCAGAAATTAAAGTATCGCATAAAGCTGCAATGAATGCTCCTGATCCTTCTCCTGATTCTATTTATGACTTTGTTATATCAGATCCGGTTGTTTCCGAAAAATATCCGCTAGGATTGCATTCGGATCAGGGTGAAAAGAAAAAATTGATAACCGCTCTAAATGAAACTTTAAAAGCTGAATTCAAGCATAATCCAGATACATTTATTTGGGGGCAGGATATGGCAAATAAAGATAAAGGTGGAATTTTCAACGTATCGAAAGGAATGCAACAGGAGTTTGGAGATAAACGTGTATTCAATGCACCCATTGCCGAAGATTTTATAATGGGTACTGCCAATGGAATGTCGAGATACAATAAAAAGATTAGGGTAGTGGTTGAAGGAGCAGAATTTGCCGATTATTTCTGGCCGGCGATGGAACAATACGTTGATACCAGTCACGATTATTGGCGATCGAATGGAAAATTTTCCCCAAACATAACCATTCGCCTTGCATCGGGTGGATATATCGGAGGAGGAATGTATCATTCTCAAAATATTGAAGGTGCTTTGGTTTCTATTCCCGGAGTTCGAATTGTTTACCCGTCGTTTGCCGATGATGCTGCGGGACTGTTAAGAACGGCAATACGCTCGGAAGGTTTAACCATGTTTATGGAGCCAAAGGCATTGTATCAGGATCCGAAAGCTGCAACAGTTGTTCCCGATGATTTTGAAGTTCCTTTTGGAAAAGCCAGAGTTAGAAAAGAGGGTGACATGCTTACTATAATTACCTACGGAAATACAACGCATTTGTGTTTAGATGCCGCTAACAAACTTAAGGAAGAGGGTATAAATGCTGAGGTAATAGACCTTCGTTCCTTGATACCTTTGGACGAAGAGACAATTATTAATTCAGTTAAAAAAACAAACAAAGTTTTGTTGGTTCACGAAGATAAAGTATATGGAGGTTTTGGCGGTGAATTAAGTGCCATTATTAACGAAAAAGCTTTTGAATATTTAGATGCTCCAATACGAAGAATTGGTTCACCGTTTACACCAGTTGGTTTCAACCGTATTCTGGAGAAGGCGATTTTACCGAATGCCGACATAATTTACAAAGCTGCTAAAGATTTAATTTCATATTAAAATATTTACAATGAAAAAAACAGCCATCATATATAGTTACAATTCACAAAAGTCGAAAAAAGTTGCAGAGAAAATAATTGCTGCTTTTGGAGAATCAAATATTGAATCGATTAATGCAGAAGAACTTACCAAGGAGGTATTTGAAAACTTCAATAATTTCGTACTAAGCTCACCAACCTGGTTCGACGGAGAACTTCCAAATTATTGGGATGAATTTATACCGGACCTGGAAGAAATGGATTTAGCAGGTAAAACTTTTGCGGTTTTTGGTTTAGGTGATCAAAAAAATTACCCTGAAAACTTTTGCGATGCCATCGGTATTTTAGTTGAATTGCTTGAAGAATGTGGAGCTAAAGTAGTTGGGAAGACTAGCTTAGCGGGTTACAAATATGAATCTTCAAGAGCTGAAAAAGATAGACTATTTGTTGGATTACCACTGGATCAGGAAAATCAAGCTCGATTAACAAGCGGTAGAATTGAAAGTTGGGTTGCCCAACTAAATAAGGAAATGGATTGAAACCAGATATTCACTAAATATATACAAGGCTGCCTGTTCGTTGAATGGCAGCCTTTTTTTTTATTGTCTATTTGATTTACTATATTTGATAAAACAATTTTTCGTGAAAAATAGATCAAAAAAATTTATAAAACTGCCTGAATACGATGGTGGTAAGGAAGCTTTTAAAAAATATATAAAAGCAAATCTGGTGTATCCTAAAGAAGCCCTAGATAAAAGGGTTGAGGGCACTGTTTATTTAAGTGCTGTTGTAAACGACAATGGCGATGTTCTGCAGGTTAACATCGAACAAGGAGTTGGAGCTGGATGCGATGAAGAAGCGATTCGTTTAATTGAAAATATCCAGTTTCCAAAAGTAAAAAACAGGGGAGTACGTGTAAAAACAAAAAAGAAATTTAGAATTAATTTTAAATTACAAGCACAAAAGAAGGTTAATTTTAATTTGGTAAAAACAAAGACGGTTGAAAATAAACCAATACAAATCAAAAGTTATTCATATACAATCGAACTAAAATGAAATAAGATGGAAACAAAATATATCTTATTCAGCGTATTATTTTTTATTTCGACAATGGCAGTTTTTGCTCAGGAAAATGTTGAAGTAACAGTTGCTCCGAAAGAAATGTCTCAGGGAACACAGATGGCATTTACAGTTTTTATTCCTGAGTCGTCACCAAAGATGGTTGAAAAACAGTGGAAAAACTTTATTAACGAGCGATCCATTTTTGAATTTGCAACAAAAGGAACTTCACAAACTTTTGAGAAGGCTTTTATCGGAATCTCAAATATATTTTCAAAGGAAAAAAAGTCGTTCACCAAGAACTCGCTTAAAGTTGAAAAAATTGGAGATGAATTGGTAGTTAGGAATGTAATTCACGAAGAATTAACCAGCAATCATATCGACGTATTTGCCACAATTGCCGGCACTAAAGAAGGAGTTTATTTAAATTCTTTTTTGAAATTTTCAGATTCTATTTTTATTGATAAAACAAATATATCAGAAGATGTACTCTCCTCCATTCAAAATTATGTTCGTGTATTTGGAGTTGAAACATATAGAAAGGTTGTTGAAGAACAGATAGTTGTAGAGAACAAAGAGTTGAACAGGCAAGAAGGAATTTTAAAAAATCTGGAGAAGAAAAATAAATCTTTGCATAATGGAATTGGTCGTTATGAAGCTGAAATAGATGAGTTTCACAGTAATATCAATATGATTGGCACAGATTTGCAGAGAATAGAAGAGCAAATTTTAGGTCGAAAAAAATCATTGCAACAAATAAATCGAAATTCATTGGAGTATGATTCAATAAAGGACGATATTAAAGAAAGTGAGAGCGAACGAAAAAGGAGGTTGAAAGATGTTAAAAGACAAAAGAATAAGATTAAACGTAATCAAACTAAAATTAGAGATTCCAATTCTGATATTAGAGGCAATGAAAAGGAGCAGGAATTTCAAAGAGAAAAGATTAATATGCAAGAAATGCGTGTTTCAAACTTTGAAAGTAAATTAGCAAACATCAAATAATCAGGGGAATGTACATATGTATTAATACTGCATTACAAAAGTAAACAAAATGTTAGAAATGTAATTTACTGCTTTTGTACATATATAATTGTTTGTCATCTGAAAATCTCCGATTTAAGAAAATGGATTTATTCTGACCTTCTCTCATTTGTACTTGTGAATATGGCTAGGATATCGAGTTGATTATTGTTAAGTAGAAAAAGTTAACATTGCTGCGTTATTATTTGTTCAGTTATAATTTCAATTAAAACAGCTATTAGTTTTCAAATAAATTTAATTGATTATTTTTGTGTTTTTTAGAAACAAAAATTATTGAAAATTGTCTGAAACTAGATACATATTCGTTACGGGAGGAGTTACTTCATCATTGGGAAAAGGCATTCTTGCCTCTTCATTGGCTAAGTTGCTGCAATCCAGAGGTTATAAAGTAACCATTCAAAAATTGGATCCTTACATAAACATAGATCCCGGCACGCTCAATCCTTATGAACATGGTGAATGTTTTGTAACCAATGATGGTGCTGAAACTGATTTAGATCTGGGGCATTACGAGCGGTTTCTAAATGAAGCTACATCGCAAGCCAACAATGTTACTACCGGAAGGATATATCAATCGGTAATAAATAAGGAAAGAAAGGGAGATTACCTTGGCAAGACAGTTCAAATTATTCCTCACATTACCGATGAAATAAAGCGGCGAATAAAAATTCTTGGCTCCAAAGGAAAATACGATATTGTAATTACTGAGATTGGTGGAACGGTTGGCGATATTGAATCTTTACCTTACATCGAATCAGTAAGACAGTTAAAATGGGAACTTGGTTCAAAAGCCTTGGTTATTCATTTAACATTAGTTCCGTATTTGGCTGCTACCGGTGAATTAAAAACGAAACCTACACAGCATTCGGTAAAACAATTGCTTGAAGAAGGAGTGCAGCCTGATATATTAGTGCTTCGTACCGAGTATGATATTGATATAACTATTAGAAAAAAAGTTGCATTGTTTTGTAATGTAGCTCTTGAGTCTGTTGTACAATCGATAAATGTTCCAACGATTTACGATGTTCCGCTAAAAATGCTTGAGGAAAAATTGGATACAACAGTTTTGAAAAAACTAGCTCTTCCCATAAAAGAAAAAATTGACCTTTCGGCCTGGAATAGTTTTCTAACTCGCTTAAAAAATCCTACTAGAACAGTTGAAATCGGATTAGTTGGTAAATATGTTGAGTTACGTGATGCATATAAATCGATTGCTGAAGCTCTAATTCATGCGGGTGCTGAAAATCGTTGCATGGTAAACGTTAGTTGGATTCACTCCGAATCAATAATGTCTGATAATTATACTCAAAAACTTTCCCAGTTAAATGGAATAATCGTTGCTCCAGGTTTTGGTCATCGCGGAATGGAAGGTAAAATTTTGGCGGCTAAATATGCTAGAGAAAGTAATACTCCTTACTTTGGTATATGTTTGGGAATGCAAGTTGCAGTAATTGAATTTGCACGAAATGTTTTAAATTTTAAAAACGCTGATTCGTCAGAAATGGCAATAAAAACTCCCTATCCTGTTATCGATTTAATGGAACAGCAAAAAGGGATTACAAATTATGGTGGAACCATGCGATTGGGAGCTTATGAATGTCGTATTATTGATAACGATTCAAATGTTTTCAGAGCTTACAATAAACTAACTATTCACGAAAGACATCGTCATCGTTATGAATTTAATGATACGTTTAAAGAACAATATATTTCGGGAGGGATGATTCCAACAGGAATTAACCCGGAAACTGATTTGGTTGAAATTATTGAAATACCAAAACATAAATGGTTTGTTGGTGTTCAATTTCATCCAGAATATCGCAGTACAGTTTTAAATCCCCACCCACTATTTGTAGATTTTATTAAAAATTCAATTGTAGAAGAGAAATAAAAAATGGATAAAAAATCAATTATTGGAATAGGCCTCATTTTTGCAATTCTGGTTGTGTTTTCACTGGTAAATCAGCCATCGAAAGAAGAAATTGAAGCCACGAAGAGGAAGCGGGATTCCATCGCTCAGGTTGAAGCAACGGTTGCATTGCAACAGCAAAAATTGCAAGAACAACAAATTGTTAAACAGGAAACAGTAAATAATTCAGATCCAGCTCTTCAGGAACAAGCGATACAAGATAAAGTTGATGAGTTTGGCGTTTTTGGCGCTGCTGCTGTTGGCGAAGAAACATTTTATACCCTTGAAAATAATTTGATGAAAGTTACTTTTTCCAATAAGGGAGGAAGGATTTTTTCTGTTCAGTTAAAAGATTATGTAACACACGATTCATTGCCATTGATGCTGTTTGATGGGCCGGAGACAAAATTTGGATTGAACTTTTTTGCTCAGAACAGAAGCATTCAAACCAACCAGTTGTATTTTAAACCACAACAAAGAAAAACAAATGTTGTTGTTTCAGGTCCGGAAGTGAAAAAAGGCAGTGAAGGAAAAATAAAATTTAACCTGGAAAATTCAGGTGGAAAAGAATCGATGGCTTTTCGATTAGAGGTTTCTCCAGGCAAATACATAGAGTATTTATACACCCTTGAATACAACTCGTTTTTGGTTGATTTTGATTTAAATTTACAAGGTGTAAACCAATACCTGGGAAATCAGTCGTACTTAAATTTTAATTGGTCGTATGATGTTCCAAGACAAGAAAGGATGTCGAAGTTCGGCGAAGACCGGTATACGAATATCTCATACAAGTTCTTCGAAGGCGATATGGACAACCTTGGACAGAATAAATCGGATGAAGAAAGTTTAAATACGCATGTAAAGTGGATTGGATTCAAACAATTGTTTTTTAGTTCAACTATTATAGCAGACGAGTTTTTCCCAAACGCAGAAATTCATCAAACCAAATTTGAAGATGATCCAAATTATTTGACTAATTTTTATGCTGATATTGCTTTCCCATATCAGGGAAATCAAAACGAGACAATCGGATTGCAATTCTTTTTTGGTCCAAATCATTACCAAACTTTAAAACAATATAACAACGGTCTGGAACGTCAGGTATATTTAGGTTATCCAGTTGTTCGTGAAGTAAACAGGTTTGTAATTATTCCGGTGTTTAATTTCTTGCGTAGATTTATTGATAATTTTGGAATAATTATTTTGTTGCTTACTATTTTTATAAAGTCAGCTTTATTCCCATTTACTTATAAATCTTACATGTCGCAAGCAAAAATGCGTGCATTAAAACCCGAAATTGACGAGTTAAACGAGAAGTTTGGGAAAGACAAAGCAATGGAAAAACAACAAGCAACCATGGCTTTATATAAAAAGGCAGGAGTTAATCCAATGGGAGGTTGTTTGCCTATGTTGCTTCAATTCCCAATTCTGATTGCCATGTTCTTTTTCTTCCCTACTTCAATCGAGCTGAGACAGGAAAGTTTCCTTTGGGCAACTGATTTATCAACTTATGATTCAATTATTAATCTTCCTTTTCATATTCCGCAATATGGCGACCATGTAAGTTTATTTTGCTTATTAATGACCATTACAACGGTTATTTCAACTCATTTAAGCCAACAATCTCAAGCAAGCAGTGCAATGCCTGGAATGAAAACCATGATGTATTTGATGCCGGTTATGTTCCTGTTTATTTTGAATAACTACTCTGCCGGATTAAGTTATTACTACTTTTTGGCAAACGTAATTACAATTGGGCAAACCTATTTAATTCGCTCGTTTGTTGACGATGAAAAAATTCGGGCG
The DNA here is from genome assembly GCA_964476535.1 of uncultured Maribellus sp. GTDB lineage: Bacteria > Bacteroidota > Bacteroidia > Bacteroidales > Prolixibacteraceae > Draconibacterium. Next base: position 12,511 of record CAYZBC010000037.1, on the reverse strand, counting down.
CAGCTTCAGGTAAATAAAAAGAAGCCGGTTAAAAAATCGAATTTTCAGTCGCGGTTGGAAGATATGGCGAAACAACGTGGTATTAAATCTCCAAAAAAATAGAGATAAAAAACAATATTAGTTTTAAAAAAGGATTGCATGTTTTGCAATCCTTTTTTATTTGCAAAACAATTTTACCTTTTTTTATTGAAAATTTAATTTAAACCATTTGATAGCTTTTATGTCAAAGCAAAGTGAATAAAAATTTAAATTTAATACCAATGAAAAAATTAGGAATTTTATTAATGGCAATTGTTCTTGGAACAACAGTAAGTATGGCGCAACGAGGCGGGCAAAATTTTACTCCGGAAGAAAGTGCAAAACGTACAACAGAAACTCTAAAAGAGAAGTTGGGGCTAAAAGCAGATCAAGAAAAACAGGTGTATGATCTGAGTCTTGCGGATGCAAAAAAAATGAGTGAATTTCGTAAAGGAATGCAAGGTGGTGATAGAGAAGGAATGCGTGCTAAATTTACCAAAATGAGAGAAGATACAAGTAAAGAGATGAAAAAAATATTAACAGAAGATCAGTATGTGAAATACGAAAAATACTTGGAAGAGAGACGGGCCAATAGAGGTCAGCGTGGCGGTGGGAATCGCTAAGCGTTTTTTATACAGTTTAGTTTAGTGAGTAAAAAGGGTTTGCAAAATTGCAAATCCTTTTTTTTGCTCAATATATTTTTTTAATTCTACAAGAATGATTTTTTCAACTCCACCATTTTTATAGCAGTAACAGCGGCTTCATCACCCTTGTTACCATGTTTGCCACCTGCGCGGTCGAGTGCCTGTTGTTGGTTGTCGGTAGTAAGCACACCAAATATAAAAGGCTTATTATACTTCAGGTTTAAATCTTTTGTTCCCTGGGCTACTGCTTCGCAAATGTAATCGAAATGCCGTGTTTCTCCTTGTATAACGCACCCAAGTAGAAGAACTGCATCCACGTTTGCCATTTCAGCAAAATATTGAGCGCCGAGAGGAAGTTCAAAGGTTCCCGGAACGTATTTTACGAAAATATTATTCTCTTTTGCCCCATGCTTTTTAAGCGTTTCAATAGCACCGTTAGCTAAAGAAGAAGTAATCTCTAAATTCCATTCTGCCACAACTACTCCAAATTGCATGTTTATGGCGGTAGGAACCGAATTTACATCGTATTGAGAAAGATCTTTTGTTGCCATTTCTTTTAAATAAAAAACCCCTCAAAAAGAGGGGCTATATTTTTTTGATATTAGTTTTTTAGCTCAACTTCAACTTTATCCGCGCTATATATCTATCAACATTTGTCCCTTCAGCCGAAGTAGGGTATTTTACTTTAATTTCCTGGTACAACACGAGCGCTTCTTCCAATTCATCCATCGATTCTAACAAACCGGCAGCTTTCATCATATAAATTGGAGTTGTTAATTCGTTATCGGAAGCAGAATAGGCTTTTTTGTACTGTTTTAATGCATTGTCGGTTTCGCCCAATTCAAGTAAAGCATCACCCTGCGCACCTTCTTTAATCGGAGCCAGTAATAAATCATCGGTTTTAAAACTTTTTAAATAATCCAACGCATCTTCGTACTGACCTAAATGCAAGTACGCCATACCTGTATAATATTTTGCACGATTTGCCGATTTGGTAATTCCATAATCGTCAATAATATCAAGAAAACCAAGGTAATTTCCATCACCATTAATCGCCAGATTAAACGAATCTTTTTCAAAATAGTTTTCGGCCATAAACATTTGCGATAAGGCTTCGCTTTGTTTTGGCTGTAAATAAAACTTGCTAAAACCAAGAAATGCAATTACTAATAAAATAACTCCACCAACAACGTAACTAATAGTTGTTTGATGATCTTCAACAAATTGTTCTGTTTTTGTCAACGCACTTTCTAACTCTTGTAAATTATCTTCTTGTGCACTTTTTTTCTTTGCCATTTTTTTCGTATTCAAAATTGTGCCGCAAAAATAGTTTTTTTTTCAAAACCTTATTGAATATGTTGTTAAAATTTTCAATATTAATGAACATCTAACTGTTATTAATAGGTTTTTCTTAACTCTTTTACTTTGTCAATCGTTTTTAATTAGTTTTGCAAATCAATATGCAAGAAATTGAATTATGCACATCGAAGATATTTCCGTTGTAAATTTTAAAAATATTAATGAAGTAAACGTTGGGTTCTCGCCCAAGTTGAATTGTTTCATAGGTAAAAATGGAGCCGGTAAAACAAATTTGCTGGATGCAGTTTATTATTTGTCGTTTTGTAAAAGTTTTTTCAATTCCATCGACCAGTTAAATATAAATCACGACGAGAGTTTTTTTATGCTAAGTGGAAAGTATAAAAGATTTGATTCGGTAGAAACGATTTCTGTAGGATTAAAAAAAGGGCAGAAAAAGCAGTTTAAACGCAATGCAAATGTATATAAGAAGTTGGTTGAGCACATAGGACTTTTGCCTCTGGTAATGATTACTCCCTCTGACGTAAATCTTATTTTAGGTGGTAGCGAAGAACGTCGAAAATTTATGGATGGTGTTATTTCGCAATACAATCAGAGTTATCTAAACGATTTATTAAAGTATAACCGGGCACTGTTGCAACGAAATAATTTACTGAAAAAATTTGCATCGAATGGCAATTTCGACCTTGAACTTTTGTCTATTTGGGATATGCAGTTGGTTGAGTATGGAAACCGTATTCACAAACACCGAACAGAGTTTGTGGAAAAATTAATTCCGGTTTTTCAGCACTACTATTCTTTTATTTCGCAAGAAAATGAGAAGGTAAGTTTGGTTCATCAATCGAGTTTGTATGAAAAAAGTTTTGATGATTTGTTAAAAGAATCCCTGCAAAAAGATAGAGCAGTTCAATACACTACTCAAGGAATTCATAAAGATGACTTGATCTATTATATTGGCGATTATCCCATAAAAAAAATGGGCTCGCAGGGACAAAAGAAAACTTATTTAGTTGCCTTAAAATTGGCACAATTCGACTTTGTAAAAGAAATTTCGGGACTAAAACCAATACTTTTGCTGGATGATATTTTCGACAAACTTGATCTACACCGTGTAGAGCAAATTGTCAAGGTAGTGGCAGGCGAACAGTTTGGTCAGATATTTCTAACAGACACCAATCGCGAACACTTAGACTCTATAATTAGAAAAATGCATGTAGATTTTCGTATATTTAATGTTGATGAAGGCAAAGTGGAATTGATATTATGAGAAGAAGCAACACACAGTCGTTAAGCGACATTTTAAAAGAGTATGTAAAAGAGGTTCGGATTGAACATAAATTGAAAGAAGTTGATGCCGTTCAATCGTGGGAAAATTTGCTGGGGAAAACCATTGCACATTACACACGTAATATTTACATTCGAAAAAATATTTTGTTTGTCGAAATTAGTTCGTCGGTAGTAAGGAACGAATTGTTTATGATGCGCGAAGAAATTAAACGTAAAATTAACGAAAATGTGGGCGAGGAAATTGTGAAAACCATAATTTTCAAATAAAAAAGCTGCCCACATTCGAACAGCTTTCAATTTCATTTTTCTTAATATTTTAAAACCGTTCCATTTTCGAGAAGAAAAAATCAGCTTCAATATTCGCATTTTCGTCGCTATCCGATCCATGTACGGCATTCTCTTGTAAACTTGTTGCATACAGTTTGCGAATCGTGCCATCAGCAGCATTTTGGGGGTTCGTAGCGCCAATTAAAGCGCGATAATCATCTACCGCATTTTCTTTCTCAAGTACTGCGGCAATTATTGGTCCCGAGCTCATAAATTGCACCAACGAATTGTAAAAAGGCCTTTCTTTATGAACAGCATAAAATTCACCTGCAAATTCTGCTGTTAAACGAGTTAATTTCATCGCTTTTATTTCGAAACCAGCTTCGTTAATCATTTTTAAAATTGCCCCGGTATTGTTCTTTTTAAAAGCCGTCGGCTTAATCATCGTGAAGGTTAATTTTCCTGTCATCTTTTATATTTTAATAAATGTTATTATTCCACAATATTATAAAATTTTGGAATACTAAACCCTTGCACCCTAAACAGATTTAGTATATTTGCGCATTCAAATTTTAAGCATTTTGAAAAACACTGAAATAGAGATTATTACGTCGGTTAAGCACGTTCTTGCAGGAGAGAAATTAAATATTGCGATTGTACCACACGAAAATCCTGATGGAGATGCCATTGGATCGGCGATTGGCTTGGCTGAAATACTTATAAATTTTGGTCATATTGTTACAGTGGTTACCGCCAATGATTATCCCGATTTTTTAAAGTGGTTTTCGTCTGAAGTGGAGATTGTTATTTACGATAGCAAAAAGAAACGAGCCAAAGATATTCTGAAAAATTCTGATGTTTTGGTGTGTGTTGACTTTAACGAAGTAAGTCGTGCCGGGAGATTGGAAAAAAAGCTTTTGGATTATAGTAAGCCAACAATTTTAATCGATCATCATCCTTATCCTACTTATTTTTGCGATTATACGATTTCAGAACCGCAATACAGTTCAACTGCCGAGCTAATTTTTGATATTGTTCATAAAATAGGATTAGAAAAATATATAACCCATAATGCTGCAGAGGCTTTATACACAGGAATTTTAACCGACACCGGATCTTTTAGTCATAATACATCGCGGCCAAATACGTTTAAAGTGGTGTCGGAATTGGTGAAGTTTGGTATTGACACCGGTAAAATACAATCTGGAGTTTATCATAATTTCTCTGCCAACCGAATGAAATTGCTTGGTTATTGTTTGAATGAAAAAATGATTGTGTATCCTGAATATCGGGCCGCAGTAATTACTATTTCAAAAAAAGAATTGGAAGATTTTGAATTTAAATCCGGTGATACGGAAGGATTTGTGAATTATCCACTATCTATAAATAACATTGTTTTTAGTGTGTTGTTTATTGAGCGAGAGGGGCTTGTAAAAGCATCATTCCGTTCGAAAGGTAATTTTCCAACCAACCAATTTGCAAAGGGGCATTTTAATGGTGGAGGTCATTTAAATGCATCGGGTGGAGAATCAAAACTTTCCTTAGAAGAAACTGTTAAAAAGTTCACGCAACTTTTGCCGGAGTTTAAGCATCAATTGTTGAAAACAATAATTTAAAGTAGATTTGAAAAGTAAAGTGTTTATATTTAATAAGATCATAAATAAAAATAAATGAAACGTTTTTTTGCAGGTATAGTTTTAGCATTTGTAGCAGTAGCATTTTTTGCGTGTGGCGATGACAATAGTTTGGAAAAATTAAGAGAAGATGAATTGGCTACGTTGGATGTGTTTATTGCTGAACATTATCCTAACTCGACTCCAAAGGCCTCGGGATTATATTACACTGAAAGCATTAAGGGAACCGGTGATTCATTGTTAGTTGGCGATATAGTTCAAGTATTTTATGCCACCTGGACAATTGATAGTATTTTAATGGATGAAAGTAGTGGGTATACCCTTGGTCACCGTTTTGAACCCCTTGAATTTGTTGTTGGTGCAGGTAGTGTTATCACTGGTCTTGATGAAGCAGCAACTTATATGCAGTCGGGTACAAAAGCAAATTTGGTGCTTCCATCGGAATTGGCTTACGGGCAGAATGGAACAACGGGTATTAGCGGATTCACAACTTTATTGATGGAAGTTGAAGTTTATAAGGTGTATCCATATTCGGTTCAGTAAGAATAAAATTCGTTTTAATTCCTGAATTCGAGAATTGTAAAAATGAACAGGACTCAGCTTCTGAAAAAATTACTACCCGGTTTTATTCCTCTTTTTGTTTTTATCGCAGCCGATGAAATCTGGGGGACTAAAATCGGGTTGTTTGTTGCTGTAGGTGTTGGTGTTGCCGAAATGGTTTGGATTGCCGTAAAAGAAAAACATTTCGAAAAATTTGTTTTGTTTGATACACTTTTGTTGGTGGTTCTTGGCGCTGTTTCTATTCTGTTGGATAATGATATATTTTTCAAACTTAAACCGGGGTTAATAGAATTAATATTGGTTGCAGTTCTTGCAGTTTCTGCGTTTTCGTCGGTTAATATAATTGGTATAATGGGGCAACGATACATGAAAGATGTGGAGTTTAACAGTGCCCAAATGCAGCAAATGCGCAAAAGCATGAAATCGCTGTTTTTTATTTTTACCGCACACACGATTTTAGTTTTTTATTCTGTTTTTTATTTAAGTAAAGAAGCATGGGCGTTTATTAGTGGTGGCCTGTTTTATATCTTGTTTGGAGTTTATTTTTTGTTTGAATTGTACCGTCAACGTAAAAAACAAAAAGAATTGGCGGGCGAGGAGTGGGTTCCACTTGTTGACGAGACCGGGAAAGTTACTGGACAGTCTCCACGCAGCCAGGTTCATAATGGAAGTAAGTTATTACATCCGGTTGTTCATTTACACGTAATTAATCGGAAAAAAGCCATATTACTACAAAAGCGCCCCCTGTCAAAACTTATTCAACCCGGAAAATGGGATACTGCAGTTGGTGGTCATATTACTGTCGGAGAAACCTTGGAGCAAGCGTTAAAAAAGGAAGCTTTCGAAGAAATTGGGTTGAAAGATTTTTCAGCTAAATTACATAAAACGTATAAATGGGAATCGGAAATTGAATCGGAGCTGGTTTATTTATTTACAACTTACGATTATAAAAATTTCCGCGTGCATTCCGATGAAGTGGATGAAGCCCGTTTCTGGACAAGAAAACAAATTGAAAATAACCTGGGTAAAAATATCTTCACACCTAATTTTGAGCAGGAATTTCAGTTGTTAAAAGCGTTGAAGTTGATTTAAGCTAAGGGTGATTCGAATTCCAATTTGCCATTCTATTCTATATCACCCAATTAAAAATATCACAGGCTGTTTATGTAATTCAGGAATTTCTTTCTTCCATTCCTGAATGGTTTTTGTAGCTATAAATTCATTCTCTCCGGTAATATTTGCGGCAATACAAAGTAGGGTAGAAGGCGAGCATGCTTTTAGTAAGTCGCTAATTAATTGACTGTTGCGATATGGAGTTTCGATAAATATCTGAGTTTGCCTGCTACTTCTAATTCTTTTGTCAAGCGATGTGATTTCTTTAACACGCTCATTTGGTTTTACGGGAAGGTAACCGTTAAAAGCAAAATTTTGTCCGTTTAGACCCGAAGCCATTAAAGCCAGCAAAATGGAAGACGGCCCAACAATTGGTATCACCTGAAATCCTTTTTGATGTGCGATTCGCACCACGTCGGCACCGGGGTCGGCAACTCCCGGGCAACCGGCTTCTGAAATAACACCCACATCAAATCCTTTTTCCAAAGGTTTCAAAAAACTTGGTAACTCCGAACTTTTTGTACGTTTATTTAATTCATAAAAAGTACATTCATCAATAATTATTTCGCGGTTTACTTGTTTCATAAACCGTCTGGCAGTTCGTATATTTTCAACAATAAAATGTTTGGTGTTGGTAAGTATTGGATGAATTTGAGCCGGTAATACATTTTGCCAATTACCTTCGCTTAACACATTTGGAATAAGATATAGTTTTGCCATTTTGAAATTTTCTGTAAAAATAAAGATATTCACGTTATCACAACTGCTTTTATTAAATTTGCTGAATGTTGTACAAAAATAAATTGCAAATAGAGGCTATTTTTCTCGGAACAGGAACTTCACAAGGAGTTCCGGTAATCGCTTGTAATTGCGAGGTTTGCAAATCGAATGATTTGAAGGATAAACGATTACGTTCCTCATTATTACTGAAAATTAATGGACAGAATTTTGTAATTGATGCCGGACCCGATTTTAGGCAACAAATGTTACGCGAAGAAGTTAACTCGTTGCGCGCCATTTTATTAACGCACGAACATGTTGACCATATTTTTGGGTTGGATGATATTCGTTCATACAACTGGATACAAAAGTATCCCACCGATATTTATGCTGAAGAACGAGTTCAGATAGCGATTAAACGAATTTTTGATTATGTTTTTGCCGATTATAAATATCCCGGAATTCCAAAAATGCAACTTCATTTAATCGAAAGTAAGCCTTTTGAAATTGATGGAATTGAATTTATTCCCATTCGTTGTTATCATCATAAATTACCGGTTTACGGATTTAGGGTGGGCGATTTGACTTATATTACTGATGCTAATTATATTCCAAAAGAAGAGTTGGAAAAGATAAAAGGAACTCGAATATTAGTGATTAATGCACTTCGAAAAGAAAAACACATTTCGCATTTTAACCTCAAAGAAGCTTTAGATATTATCAGTGAAATTCAACCCGAAAAAGCTTTTTTAACGCATTTAAGCCATAGTTTTGGCAAACACTATGACATTCAAAAAGAGTTGCCTGAGAATGTTTTTGTAGGTTATGACGGATTGAAGATAAATTGTTAAACTGAATAATTCTGACCGTTTTTTCTGCGACTGAAAATTTTTCTTCTCTTCTTACAACTACGATTGCGACTGAAAACTTTCTGACAACTGTGACTGTTCACTTTCTTTTCAACCACGGAAAAACAACTATTAATGCTGCAGTCAAATAAATTCCTCCCGCGAGAATAAAGGCATAATTCAAACTAATATTGTCGGTTATCCAACCCAGCAGTGGCCCAATTACGGCAAAAGTTATCCGAATAATAAAATTTCGAACCGATAACATGGTTGCCCGCACTTCGCTTTCTGTATATTGATTGATGTAGTTTTTTAGGATTGGTGTAGCCAATCCACGAATTAAATAAAATAGAAATAGAAACGCCATTCCCCAGTAGGTTACCCATATTCCTGAAAGAAAATAACCCAAAGCAATCAATAATATTATTATCAATAATGAATTTCGTTTTCCCAGTAATTCCTCTATTTTATGTGCAAAAGCAGATGAAATTCCAACGGTTAAATTAAGTGCTGTCCAGAAAATTCCAAACATTTCAACGGGTAAATTAATAGCTTTAAAAAACGGTTGAACCAGCCAGGCAAAAGTAAGTGTTGCCGTTCCGGTTACTGCCGAAAATAAGATTGCAATGCGTAAGTTTTGATTGGTTACCAAAGTTTGTCTGATGTTTTGAACCAATTTTTTAATGGAATGAATGTGTTTTGTTGTATTGAATTTAGGCTCGATTAAAGTAATTGCCGCAGGAATAGCCATGGCCGCCACGGCAAACTGAAAATAGAATGGTGTTCGTAAACTTATTGCAGCCAAAAACCCGCCCAGAACTCCGGCAATTGCTTCTGCAAAATTACCAACCGATGTAATTCTACCTTCTTCTTTGGTGTATTTATTGGTTTTATTATCGGCTTTTAAACTGTCGTAAAGCATTGCAGAATCTGCTCCCGACACAAAAGAAAAACCAATTCCTAAAATAATCTCAGCAATAACAAACTCAAGAAAACCGAATGAAAAACAATACATGAGAATTCCCACACTTCCTAAAATACTTCCCATAATTAGTGTCTTTTTGCGTCCCCAAACATCGGCCATCCAACCCGATGGAATTTCCATAATTACAATGGCAACCGAATAAATGGCTTTCAACAGGAAAATGTTGTGCATTCCCATACCATTGCCTTGATAAAACAATACAACAATTGGCATTACCAGATTAAACCATTTCGAGATCTTAATCAAATAAAGTCGTGGAATATTTTTGCTGAAATTTGACATATTTTAGTTTCACAAAAGTAATAATCAATTTTTATGGGATTTGTTTATGATTTTTATCAATATCTTTTAACAAATTGATTAATTATTGAAACTTTATTGATTGGTTTTCTTTTAAATTGAAAGTAAATTATATTTTTGCTTGCAAAGTTCACCGAATAAAAAAAATAGTATAAAATAACATTAAATGAAATTATCTATTCCAAAAAATTACAAATCGACTTTGGATGTTAGTCAAACCGAACAGGCTATTAAACAAATCAAAGATTTTTTTCAACAGAATTTAGCTTCGGAATTGCGATTGCGAAGGGTTACGGCGCCTCTTTTTGTAAAAAAAGGTACGGGTATTAACGACGACCTAAATGGCATTGAACGCCCGGTTTCGTTTCCTATGAAAGACCTTGATGATCAGGTAGCCGAGATTGTACACTCGTTGGCAAAATGGAAAAGAATGGCTTTGGCAGATTTGGAAATAAAAGAAGGATTTGGATTATACACCGATATGAATGCCATTCGTCCTGATGAAGAATTAACTAATATTCACTCGTTGTATGTTGACCAGTGGGATTGGGAGCGGGTAATTTCAAAAGAAGACCGGAATCTGGATTTTTTGAAATATATTGTTACCAAGATTTATTCAGCTTTAATTCGTACAGAATATCATATTTGCGAAAACTACTTGGATATTCAACCAGAGTTGCCCGAAGAGATAACTTTTATACATACTGAAGAACTGGCTGCAAAATATCCTGATTTAACTCCTTTTGAACGCGAAGCAGAAGAAGCAAAAAAACACGGGGCAATTTTCGTAATTGGTATTGGTGGCGAAATGCCAAATGGCGAGATTCATGATGGTCGGGCACCCGATTACGACGATTGGAATTCGGCTACAGAAAATGGATTTAAAGGTCTGAACGGAGATATAATTCTTTGGAATGGTGTATTAAATCGTGCATTCGAAATATCGTCTATGGGAATTCGAGTGGACAAAAAGGCATTACTCGAACAGTTGAAAATTAGGGGTTCTGAAGAGCGAACTGAATTAATGTGGCATAAAATGTTATTAAACGACGAACTTCCATTGAGTATTGGAGGTGGAATCGGGCAATCGCGTTTGTGTATGTACTTTCTGCGGAAAGCACACATTGGTGAAATTCAGTCGAGTATTTGGCCCGATGAAATGATAAAAGAGTGTAATGAGAATGATATTCATTTGCTTTAAGATATTTCCCGGTTAAATGCCGGGATTTTCTTTGAATAAGAGTTTCAAACCGTTGTAAAATTTATATATTTGCACCGCATTTGAAAAAAGAGGATGCCTTGGTAGCTCAGTTGGATAGAGCAACTGCCTTCTAAGCAGTAGGTCATGGGTTCGAGCCCCGTCCAGGGTACAAGCTTAAAGAGCTGAAGAAGAAGGAGTTAAAGAGGGTTTTACGGAAGTAGAGCCCTCTCTCTTTTTGCTCCTGTACAGCCTTGTTTGTACCATTTTACGGCAAATGTTTATAAATAGTTTATAAATAATACCTTGTCCAATCATTTAAGTTTTTAGCATGTCATCTCTCGGTAAAATGTCATATAAATATCAGATATGCAGTCTAGTATCAGTCTTTATGTATTGATAATTTTTCATTAATATTATTAAATGTACATGATTATTTGTACATTTAAACGATAATTATTCATTTATAAACATTTATAAACACTTATGTTAAATGTCAGTATTCAAAGCTGTAATTCTAAAAGGTAATATTCATCTAAAAAATGATGGAACTACGAATATAAAAATAAGGGTAACTCATAGTAGAAGAGTGGAGTACATCTCTACTGATCTTTATATTGAGTCTGGTAGATTTAATAATATTTCAGGAGTTGCAAAATCTGGAAGGAATAAAGATTATATCAATTTAAGGATAACTGATATGATTCAGAAGTTTCAAAAGAAGGATATTGAATTAGGCGAACGTAGGGCTTTGATGACAGTAAAACAAGTGAAGTTGTATTTACTTGACGATAAAGAAAATTCTGAATTTATTGATTTCTATGAATTTTCAGAAGAGTACCTAAAAACTGTAATTTCAGATGGAACATTAAGATGGCATAAATCAACGATAGCAAAACTTAAGTTATTTACAGGTCAAAGACTAGCTTTTTCTGAAATCAATCTGACTTTTCTTCAGCGATTTGAGAGGTATCTGAGAAAGGAAGGTGTAAGAAGTGGGATAAACAATTATATGCGTTCACTTCGTTCTCTTTTTAACAAAGCCAGAGATAAGTATAATGATGAAGATTCAGGAATAATTAAAATTCCTCATTATCCATTTCGTAAGTACATAATTCCCAAGCCATCGAAAAAGTCTAAAGAGAATTACCTGACACCTGAAGAATTACAAACATTTATAAACTATAAACATTCGAATTTAGGTGAAGCTTTTGCCAAAGACCTGTTTTTGCTCATGATCTATCTGATTGGAATTGAGGTCAAGGATTTGTTTTATCTGAAAAAAGCAAAAAAAGGTAGAGTTTCTTACGACCGTTTTAAAACGGGGAAGGAGTTTTCAATAAAATTGGAACCAGAAGCTTTAAGTATAATTGAAAAGTATGCTTCTAAAAAGAATTTAATAAATGTAAATGAGAGATATTCTAGTCATTTAACTTTTATAAGTTTTGTCAATAATCAACTTCATGGTAGTGATTCTAGAAAAGTAAAAGGAATTTTTCCTAAAATTGGTATTGACAAATCAGTAACAACCAAGTGGGCTCGACACACATGGGCAACAATCGCTAGGAATGACTGTCGAATCAATAAAGACGATGTGGCACTCTGCTTGGGACATCAGG
>CAYZBC010000036.1:0-25540 GCA_964476535.1 uncultured Maribellus sp. | reverse complement strand
ATTGTTTATTGCAATCTTTATTCTGAAAAAGGACGAATCATTCATTTTCAAACAAGAGAAAAGAGTTGTACATTCAATTGTATATTTCATTCTGCTATTCATATTCTTTTTTTAATTCCTAATTTTTGTCTAAATTGGGAATTAAGAAACGGGCTTACTTTTGTTGATGAAAACAGACTAATAAATGAATAAGCGAAATACGCCCGGCACAAGAGAAACAAACAATAATTTTTAGATGAATTTAAAAGAGAAATCGGATTATATAAACGGTGTGAGTTTTGACTTAAATGCTGAATATTTAATTTCGTGCCTGCTGGAAAGTGGGGTTACAGAAAGAAATATTAATGCCGTTTTCGAAGGTCATTTAAAACGTACATGGTCGAATGACATAAATTTTGCTGAGATTGAAGCATTTGAAAATGGCGAGCAGGTTTTGGCTTTACATTTAAACCGTTCGGGAATTTACGATTTACTTCCCGAATCATTATTCCATAAATTTTCAGAGAAAGAGAGCTCAACAGGTGAAGAAATGGCAAAAGAGTCGATGGCTTTAAAAATTGAAGAAAAAGAAACCCGCTCTTTTTTTAGACCATTCGAAAATGAAATTTTTCTTCAAAAAATAAAACTTGCAACAACAGAAAGTAATATTTTGGAGCATATTTATTCTGACTTTTTAAATGGATTAATACCCAATTTTTGGAATATTGACCCAAAAATATCCAAAAAATATTCAGCAAAACTGATTAAAACATTACCGTTTGCATTTAAAATAACAGGCGACTACAAGCTAACTGCTCAATGTTTGCAGTTCATACTAAATGAAAATGTGAACATACAATTAAAAACAGATTCAATTGAACCAGATTCTGTTATGCCAGAATCAGCCGGGAAATTAGGAAGTACCATTCTAGGAAAAGATTCGATCTGTGGTAATTTTACAAATGGATTTTTAGGAAAACTGATTTTTAAAATTGGTCCGATAATAAATACTGAAACAACATCTTTCCTCGAAAACGGAGATGCTAAAAAACTAATCGAATGTTTTTACAAATATTTTATTCCGGTAGAACTGGATGTAGAGACACGGTTAATGCTTGAGAAACAAGAGAATGAATTTATTGTGTATAACGATTCGAAAGAATCGAAAACTCTTCTTGGACTAAATACGTTTCTATAGAAATATATAAAATGCTAATCATAAAAATAAAAACATAATTATGCCACCGAAACTTAAATATTTCAATGTAAACTGGGAGAATGGAATGAAATTAAACAAACATCATTTCATTCAACAAGAAAATGCTTTCAACGATAAAGTAAAAGATGCGAATGCCAGTTTCCTCAACAACAAAAACTATGGTTTGCTACCTTTTGGAACAGAAGGAGAAACTTCTTTTAAAACCGTATTAAAAGTTGATAACCAGAACTTTTTGAAGGTGAAAATAGTTCAATGCAGGGCAATTACACAAGGAGGTGCACGAATTGAAATTCTTGAAGACCAGCTCCTCCCCGAATTTGAGGTTAACCTAACCAGCATATTAGAAACTTCGAAAAAAGAGGAAGCAAACATATTCTATGTTTTGCTAACCATCGATATATTTAAACCGCAACCTTTTGGCGAGTTAGAATCGGATGAAGAACCTCCTCGGTACCCGTATTCGAGACCCGCATTTAAAATAGATGTAATTAACAAACAACAAATTTCACCAGAAAGTGGTACTCAACCGTATTCCTTTTTTGTTGGAAAATTGGAAATAAGAGGTGAGAAACCGGAGATTCAGGACGATTATATTCCACCATGCACAACCATAAAAAGTCACCTTCAATTAATGGCATTTTTTAATCTAACCGAAAAATTTTATGGCCAATTGGAACTCGACTTACTAAGTATTATTAAAAAAATAAAAGGAAAAGGACAAGATTCGAATTTGGCACAGTCGGTGTTTTCACTTTCGCAAAACCTTTTAAATTACATTTCGACCAATCTATCGAGGCTACATTGGCAAGTTGCCGACCAACCACCTATATTTTTGTTTGAATACATTGCTACATCAGCACGTGTTATAAGAAATACAATTGACTCGAACACAGCGGAAAACAAGGAAGAAATGCTGAATTATTTCACCAATTGGTCGGAATTAAAGCAGGGCGATTTCGAGAAACTTTTAGTATTCTGCATAAACTTCGAATACAAACATGTTGAAATTCTGGAAAGCATTGAACAGTTTACAGAGTTTATTCATATTATGGAAATGTTGTTCACAAAACTGGAGTCGCTTGCTTATATCGGAAAGAAAAAAGAGACCAATATTTTTGTGAAAGAACATAAATCGAGACGAAGCTTTTTAGCCGATTAAAATTGATTTCAAAAAAATGGAATATTTAGATTTACCCATAAAATTTGAAGACTTAAAGCTTAAAAAAGATACCAGTCGAGTTGATGTAAAACAGTCGATTCATAATATGATTCATCTAATTACTACAACTGCGTACAACGAAGTAAGTCACGACCCCGAATTTGGATCTGAAATATGGGTGCACGACTTCGAAAATATTTACAATCCACACGCCTTTAAAGAGAACCTTAAAAAATCGTTGCAAAATTCATTAAAAAATCATGAAAAAAGGTTGGTAAATGTAACAATCGATTTTCAGGTTGAACAAGTTGAAATAACAACAAGAATTAAAAACAAGCGCATAAAAACACGTATAAAATTAGTGGTGAACGGAATTATTGAAAAGACAAACGAATCGTTCGGACATCAGGAAATGTTTTTTATAGGCCCGCTTTCTTACTAATTAAAATAAAATTGAGCAAAATATGCCAGCTGATTCAATAGATAGCATAAAAAGTCGCATTATTCGTAACGCATCGCGAAACTGGGGATATTCCGACACGCAGGATATAAATTCATTCGACCCAATTGTTGCAATGCTTATTGGTGCTTTAGCCGAAGAACTACACAACATTTCGGGAGAAGTTCAACAAAGCGATACCCGTGTTGTTGAAAAAATGATTGACCTGCTATTTAAACAAAATGCATTCACTCATTTCCCAGCTCACGCAATTGCCTTTGCAAAACCAATTCAATCGAAAGTAACAATCAACCAAAATTATCAGTTTACTTTTGATAAAACGGTTAAAAGTAACGGAAACGGAGATTCTTCGAATGAGAAAAAACAAGTGTTTTTTACACCAACCGGATCGTTTAACCTCTTTAAAGGAAATGTAAAATACATGTACGCCGGCGGCCAGTTGTTCCAATTTTTTGGACAACTAAAAGAGACAATTGCAAACTCGAAAAAACGACAAGTTCATTCACACTCGAAACTTTATTTGGGTTTAGATCTCGACACATTAACCAATTTACTAGATGGTCTTTCGTTGCTATTCATTATAAAAAACAAACAAGAGGAAGAACGATTCTATCAATTACTTTCGTTGGCAAAATGGAGACTGAACGGGAAAGAAGTTGAATTCAAAAAAGGATTATCCGATGCCGGGCAAAATACGGAAAATTCGTTTCTGGAAATGATTCGAAAAGAGAACGATCTTTCTTTTAAAACCTGCAAATATGTAAACGAATTATATGGAAAATATTTTGTTTCACTGGCACACAATAATTATAAATTAAAAGATTTTTTAAACGGCAATGGTATCCCACACGAACTAAAAGATACCATTCCAGACAAAGTCGTTTCTACTTTACCAACTAACACGGTTTGGCTCGAAATTGAATTTCCACAAACAGTTTCGGCCGATTTTATTAACGACTTAACGGTTACATTAAATTGTTTCCCGATAATAAACCGCGAGCTTAACGAATCTACACATTCATTAGTTGAAGGAATAAACACCATTCCTTTACAAACCGACAACATTTTTTTTGACACAAATAAAGTAAGCGATAGTAAGGGGACAATTTATAATCCCAAAGATGCCTTAAAAGAAGACGGGACGGAGGATTATAATTTCATTGTAAGACAGGGAGGTATTGCACGTTTCGATTCGCGTGATGCAAAAGAGATGCTTAAATATCTTGTGGATCTTACCCGAAATGAAGGCGCAGCGTTTGCTGCGAACGGATTTGACATGATTTCGTCGGAGTTAAGACAGCTCGATCAGGTAATTACGCGGCTGCAACATCGTATTGATAATAGCCCAACTGCCGACGATGCAAACTCATACATTCTTCTTCATTCAAACTATAGTTTCGAAAGAGTATACATTGAATTTTGGTCGACCTGTGGCGAATTTGCAAACAACATTAGAATTGGCACAAACCTCGATAGTTTCAATGGTGCCGATTTAGATTCAAAAAGCATTTCGTTAATCACAAAAACTAGTGGGGGACGGCAAAAACTTTCAAAGGAAGACAAGTTAAATAAGTTGCGTAGCTCTTTGCTTTCGAAGGGAAGAATTGTAACACAAGAGGATATTAAAGCTTTATGTTTTGAGCATTTTGCCGACGAGTTGAAAAAAGTTGAGATAAAAAAGGGTATTCAAATGCATCAATCAGAAAAAACAGGAATGGTTAGAACGCTGGACATCTACCTTTTTTTGAAAAACAAAGAGAATGAAAATGTACAACATAAAACAGAAGGACTAAAAGCCAGGCTAAAACAGGGATCGTTGAATTTATTGCCATATCGGGTTTTCATAAAATGATAATAATAAAATTAGTTGTAAATTGAAGAGCTTGAATTTGCAGGTAACTTTTTAGTCAATTATAAATATAGAACAGAAGTTACCTTTAAAAACAAACAATTATAAACAGTTAAAATAAGCATGGAAGTTATTTCCACAAAATGGATATTTAAAGTGTGAGTTCCATCCGTTACAATTGAAAAACAATAAATATTAAACGTATGAAATATCAAATTAAATTTATTTTTTTAGTTCTAGGTTTCTTGGCATTTGGAAAAATTGGACTAACACAAGATAATTATGCATCAAATATATCGTCAAGTGTTTCCGATGATGAGAAGCTTCTAATTACATATGACATTAAGGCAACCGATGGCTCAAAATCGTTTAGCGTAATTCTAATGCTTATGCACAATGGGAGTAAAATTGAGGCTTCGTCTGTATATGGTGATGTGGGATCAAATATGTCTCTAGGAAGTGAAAAAGCAATTGTATGGTATTTCAAGAATGATTTTGACGGAAATATTCAAGATGTGACCATCGATGTTTTTGCTTATAAAGAGAATGAGCCACAGGCAATTTTCAAAATTGTTTCTACCAGCAATAATGGTTATGCACCCTGCGAAATAGTTTTCACCAATAATTCATCGTATGCCAACGAATATCAGTGGGATTTTGGTGATGTTGGATCGGGATCAAGAAATCTTTCTTTCAAAGAAAATCCTTCTCATATTTTTGAAAATGGAGGAATATTTTCGATTGCATTAATTGCCCGAAACACACAATTAAAACTCGAGAATACATATTATCAAAGTATAGAAATAAAAACCCACGAAGCTACGGTGGCCGATTTTCAAATTGAAGGAAATAACCGGCTGCCACCAGTAAAAGTGAAATTTAAAAGCACCTCGGTAAACGCCGATACACATCGTTGGAATTTTGGAGATCCTGCATCGAAGAAAAAAAATGTATCGGACAAGAGAGAAGATGAACACAAGTATTCACAAGCAGGGAATTATACAGTGGAGCTAATCGTTAAAAATAATTTTAGCGGAATTACAGACAAAATAACCAAAGAAGTAATAGTTGCTCAAGAACAGATTCCTGTTGCCAATTTCACACATAGCAAATCAACCGAAACCGCACCTTCAACAGTTGTTTTTAAGAACACTTCCACTTCATCTACCAATTACAAATGGAATTTTGGAGATCCCTCTTCTGAAGGAAAAAACACATCGAATGATATTGATCCGGCACATGTTTATTCAAAGCCCGGAGATTATACAGTTGTACTTTCAGCGCACTCCAATGGGAAAAAGAAACCGGCAGAATTTTCTGAAATAATAAGAATAAAAGAACTTCCAAAACCTCCGGAGGCAATTTTTTCAATAGAAAACAATAATGTTTTTGGGCCTGCAACCATTGTTTTCAAGAATAACTCGCAAAATTCAACCGACTATATTTGGAATTTTGGAGATCCAGAATCTGGAACAAATAATACTTCAATCAAAAAAAATCCAACACATACCTATATAAAAGCAGGGAAATACGCTGTTTCCGTAACAGCATCGAGTAAAAACTTTAACGAAACTAGCACTAGCAACGATTTTGTAGTTATTACAGAACCAACGAAACCTCCGGCTGCAAGATTTATTATCGACAATAACAATGTAATAAGCCCCTTCGAAGTTACATTTTCCAACGAGTCGTTAAATGCCGACAGCTATTTATGGGATTTTGGAGATCCTGAGTCGGACAGCAACTCTTCATCTGAACAAACTACAAAACACATTTACAAAAAACCGGGCAGGTACAAGGTTATTCTATCTGCAACAAATAAACAAACGGGCGAAAAAAGCATTTTCTCCGATTTTGTTCTTGTAAACGAACCACCAATTGCTGTGGCTCTGCCAGAGGCAAGCTTTAAGGTTGAAAATAACAATCTGCCCAGTCCTGCAATAGTTTCATTTACAGGCAACTCAAGCAATGCACACAGCTATTTATGGGACTTTGGAAATCCAGATTCCGAAGAAAACTCCTCAGTATTAAAAAACCCGGTTCACGTTTATTCAACGGCTGGTCGATACATGGTTACGCTTAAGGCAAAAAATGATCAAACCGGGCAATCTGATTCATACACCGATTTTGTGATTGTAACCAAACAGGCAAAACCGGTAATTGTTCCAGTGGCAAGTTTTAGTATTGAAAATAACGGAGTTGCTGCTCCAATTTCAATTAATTTCACAAATAAATCAACCGAAGCAAATTCTTTTGAATGGAATTTTGGAGATCCTGAATCGAAAAATAACATTTCGATTGAAGCAAATCCAACACACACATACAGCAAAGCAGGAAGGTATAAAGTTGAATTAAAGGTAACTAATTCCAGCTCGGAGTTAACCAATACATTTTCCGACTTTGTCACCATTTCGCCACCTCTTGTTGAGCCAATCTCTAATTTTGAAATTAAAAACAATAATTCTACCGAGCCTGCAACCGTCATTTTTACAAATACTACACAGAATGCAAATAGTTTTGCATGGGATTTTGGGGATTTATCATCTGGAAACCTGAACACTTCTTCAGAAAAAAACCCCCAACATATCTACAAAAAGGCGGGAGAATTTAAAGTTACTTTAGCTGCGTTGAACAAAGAGTCGGGAAAAGAAGATGTTATTGAAAAATTTGTTACAGTTGAAAAAACATTGCTCCCACCGGAAGCAAAATTCGAGATTACCTTTAATGGACAATTTATACCCATTACAATCGAATTTAAGAACCTGTCAACCAATGCAGATTCGTTTACCTGGAACTTTGGAGACTTCGATTCGGATTCAAACGTATCCAAAGAGAAAGCACCTTCTCATTATTACAACCAACCTGGAATCTATTCAATATCTTTAGTAGCCAGTAACTCAAAAACTGGCGAGTCGATTACCCTAACGAAAGACATTACATTAAAAAGCGATTTTTCGACATTTGTGAAAAGTAGCGAGTTACCCGGCAAAAACAAAATTGCCAATTCTTTGGCAAAAACAGGGGCCAATGAGTTTATTGTTACAATGAATGACCAAAATAAAAACTCTACAATCGTAAAAATTGACAACAAGGGTTCGATTGTAACCCAAAAAAAACTAGACTACCTTGTTTCTGACATTTTACCAAAAAGAGCAAAAAACAAATTTGTTTTGTCGGGAGTTGAAATGCAAAATAAACTTATTATTCAAGACATTAATCACAATTTCGAAACCAAATCCACCCAAATAATTAGCGAGAACAAAAAAATAAAACCCGATAATGCACCAAAATTGGCATTAAGTAAATCCAACGAAATAGGAATTATTGCAAATAAGGTTAATGACAAATATCCAATCGATATTTTATTTCAAAAAACAGATAACGAAGGCCGAATTGTTCCATTAATCGACCGTACTTTTAAATATATTGGAACCAAAGTGGCAACAGATTTTATTGAAACCGAAGATGGTGGATTTGCCATGCTAGGTTATTGGCAGGAAATAAGCTCATCGCCCCTTTTAATCCTTTTTGGGAAAATAGACAAAAGTGGAAATGGAAAAATGCATTTAATAAATTCGCACACAAACAATGTTGGATACGATATTGAAGAGGCGAAAGAAGGATTTGCTATTTTGCGGGTAAAAGAAAATAATGAGAAAACCAATTTCTTCGATTTAAGTTTTATTCTAATTGCCAGTGACGGCGGACCAACCGACTGTGCTAATGATTTACCTTGCTCAATTAAAAAAGAAGATGTTTTCAAATACAAACCAACGATGATAAAAACGAAAGACGGTTATGTAATAGCGAGCCATGCTTTTAATGGTATCGACTACGATATTCGTCTTTTTTGGATTGATGAGACAGGACACCTTTTAATTAAAATGGAGGATATTCAACTTCCAAACGACCAGTTTGTAATGAATCTTGCACAAACCAACGACAATGGATTTTTAATTATTGGAGCCCAAAGGAAAGCAGGAAAAAGTGAAGCTCTTATTATTAAAACAGATCCGTTTGGAAACATAAACCAGTAAACGAAACAATTTCTAGTTGTTCCTGAATTTTTCAATTTCTTTTTGTAATGCTCTATTTTCTAGGTTGCACTGCCTTAATTTTTTTTGTGCATCTTTTAACTCTTTTTGACAAGCAGCATCAGATCCTCCGCCTCCGCCTCCACCAGATGCTTGAAGAATACTAAGTTGACTTTGCAACTGATTTTTTTCGTTTATACATTGCTGCAATTTTTGACTTGCATCTCCTGAATCGCCCAACTGGCCTTTAAGATTGAGTTGCTCGTTATATGCCAACTGTAAATCCGACAATGCTTGAATAATGTTTTGGTACATTATCGATTCCCACGATTCATTGTCCGTTATCTTATTTTTGGTTTGACTAAGCAATGCCCCAATATCCTGGTTTAACACTTCAATGTTTTCGCCCGCCTGTTCAGCAGTGGGTAATTTACCAAGCATTTCTGAAGTCTGTCCAACATTAGGAGCAAAAACTTCTTCCTGAAATTTAAGCTGCGCCTTAATCGCTTCAAGGTCGCTTTTTGCTTTTTTATCCGACAATTTGCCCATGTTCATGGTGGTAAATCCCAAAAACATTGCAATTATAAAACTGACCAGAAAAAATCCAACAACCTTATAAAATGCTTTGTTTCGCTCTTTATTATTTAATGCTTTCATTGCTTTCTGTTTTTTTATTGATATTCGATTTATGACAAATCAGTAAGTCATTCTCTTTTATGTTGTTGTTGTATATCGAGTCATCAGGATCCAAAGATTCCTTCGTTTTCAGCAACTTGTTTTTAACTTTAAAGAAGATCCATGGAACGGGAGTGTTTTCTTCGTTGAGATACGAAATCATTTCTTCGGGGTGGCGACTATTATAATCATTTATAAAAAAGAAAAACAATTTACCTAGCGACATTGCCACCGGCGCTTTTGCTCTAAAAGTTGTTTGCTCCTTGCTGCCAGGGGTTTTTCTGAAAATAAAACTTATTACCACCGGATTTTCTAATTCCTCATCGCTGGGATCTTCGATGTTTTCATTTACAGGATAATGCCAGGTTTTAAATTCCTTTTCAGGTACTTCCAATAATCTGTTAATGGCAAATTCCAGTAAAACAGGAACAACAAACCACAAAAGCGAAAGATACCAGATTAATGGAAGTTCTGAAGTAACCAGAAATGAAAACGACAGATTTGTGAAAAAATAGCTGAACAATAAAAGGGTGATAATAAGAATAAGCTGAACATTAAAAACCTGTTCTCCAAACCAGGGAACTATCTTTTTTGATAAAACTACATGTAGGATTCCCAATAGAATTATTGAAGTTTGTCCAAATAATAGTAAGGAAAATTCGCTAAAAGAATCTATTAAAAACAGAAAAAACGATGGTAAAGAAAGTAAGATAGAAAGAAAAAAAACATACAAAAAACCAGCGAAGCCATACTTCTTCAATCCCTTTACTTTTTTAAACAGAATGAGAAATACACCCATCCCCAAAACCAGACTTCCTATTTTTAAAGCTAAACTTGTTCCGCTCATTTTTAAATATTATTAAGGGATTAAAAATAGAAAAGATTACATCTAATTCCTAACAAGAAAAATTATTGAGCCAATAATAATTTTTAAATTTTCTTTAAAACAGCTTGATAAGCTAATATACTTCCTCCAACCTTAATGGTAGTAGTAACTGTAGCTTCTTTTTGGGCACCAGAAGAATGTTTCATTTTTACTTTTACTGATGAGCTATAAGATTTCGAATAAATAGTATTCAATTGTACTTTCTTTCCCTCAGGAACTACGTTTTGTTCATAAATATCGAGAATATCATTTGTTTTCTTAGCTGCAACAATTGCCGTATGATGAGGCCGGGTTTGGTAGGTGCTCATAAAACCACCACTTTTATCTTCAAAAAGAGTAGTAATTTTTTTGTCGTACCTATAATTTTTAAATTGTAAAATATCTCCTGGCTTAATATTCGCTATTGCTATCTTTTTCCCCCATACATAATAATAGCTTTGTCCGTAATCTTTCGCTCTTTTGGCTTTAGCTTCTTTCATGGCCTTATCAGCCAGATCGAAACATTGGCCATTCCCAACCATTTTCCCCAAGTTCTTTTTGGCAAAATCAAATATTTTTTTTCTTAGCCCAATAATAAGGTCTGGCTTTCCCATAAGATATAAGAATATGTTATCATCCAATAATAACCGTTAGACATCCAGGTGGCAATATTGTACCTCCATGTGCAGTCATGTCGCCCACTCTTGCGGCGGGCATTCCGCCTATAAAAACAGTTGACGAACCCATGCTTATTGTGTCGGGAGGTCCTACGCATGTTGCCATATCAGTAGATCTTGCTGCAGGCAAACCTCCAATCAAAACTGTTGGGCAGCCCGGTGGCAAAATAGGCCCACCTACATGAGGTTTTGGTCCATCCGACATGGGGCAAACGTGCATATCTCCTGCTCTTGCTGCTGGTGGCATATTTTAAAGTTTAATTTATTTTTATAATTGGTCCTTTTATTTCTACCATTGGCATAGACATATTAATGGATGAAGTGGCATTACTAATTTTAAATTCGGATAAAGCTGTACAACTAATATTCCCAATACTAGATTCAATTTTAACATCACTTGTGGTACTAATTATTCTAAGTTCATTTTGAGCTTTTAGCTGAATGTCTTTCTCACTTTTTAGGAAGATCCCTTTTTGTTTTCCTAATACCCCAATCCACGAATCAGCATCTATTGCAATCACATCTTCGCTGGTTAAATCTATTCGAGATTTAGCCTTTAACTCAATTTTATCAGCATTAAATTTTAATTTCCCGTCGGCATGTATCGAAAGTTGACCATTGGCACTATCCAGAGTTATCCGATTTTTATCTCCTTTATCGTAAATGGTAATTTTCTCTTCTCCTTCGGTATCATGAAATTCAATTGTATGCCCCGAGCGTGTTCTAATCGCATGAATTTTAGCATTGTAGTCATTATAGTTTCCAGCCCATGCAGGATCGGGGTGGGCATCTTTATCAAATAACTCGCCAATACAATATGGTTTTTCCACGTTACCTCCCTCGAACCCTACTAAAACACGCGAATTAATTGGTGGAACAAAATAAAAACCTCCGTTTTTTGCCGTATATGGTGTGGTAACTTTTATCCATTGCGACTGTTGTTTTCCTTCCATCCACCAAAAACTAACCCTCACCCTTCCCAATTTCTCCGGATCTACATTATCGGAAACAAGTCCAAGTTGATTTTGTGTCTTTTTAATAAAATACGGATTGGTATATTCGGGCAAAGTAGATTCGGCTGGAATAGCTGTAAAACTGTTTTGGTAAGTAAACAAATTGTCGAAACTGTGTTGAACCGATGTAATTAAATGACGCCCATATCCAACTGTCTCTCTGGGATCTTCCTTGGGGCTGTTTATCATCACCTGCATTCCTGGTGTTAAGAATCCATTGCTTGAGGAGCCGGTTAAATCTGTTAAATTTATTGCATCCCTAAGTTCATCAATTTCGCCTACCCGGTCGAGTGCATTTTTATATTGTGTCTCTCCAACATTTAAATGCTCGTAATAATCATTTCCCTCTTCAGGGAACAATTGTTTCGACTGTTTCAAAGCATGTTTCCCATAAACATTAAGATTCGGATCCACTTTCCCTTTCCCCGATTTATACTTAAAAACATCCAAATTAAGTGAGTCCATAGAAAACAGGTTAAATTTCACCGGACTAACCCTCAACTGATAATTAAATTCTACAAGATCGTAACCAACCGTAAGTGCCTGTTCAAGCTCTGGCATCTCTCCAAAAATTATTTCTTTGCCATTAAAAAAAAACCACTCTCCATAACGAATAGAAAGTCGCTTAAGAAACGCCAAGTCACTCTCTTCGTATTGTACCAGGTAAGCGAATTGTTGCTTTTCGCGCGAATTTATTTTTGATTTTAATGGATATGGTTTTAGAACTTCTTTAACAATGTCATTCAACGTTTTATCAAGGAATGCGCGGCTTGTAGGTTTTCTATCCAAAATAATTTCTGAACTGCCGCCCGAGATGATAATTTGATCATTGTCAGACATACCACTTCTCCTGCCTTGTATTTCAGTTATATACCCTTTAAAAAGCAAGCAATCCTTTTCTTTGTCATTCTCCCCGGTTTTTGTTTGAATAACAATTGGCATCCCCAGAAAGTCTTTTGAATTTTCAATTAAAAATCCATCTAATTTTTCATAAGATTCAAAACGGCAATTGATTTCAAAATTATCAATGCCATACATATTTTGATTTATTGCTACGTCCTCAAAATCTTTTAAGGGTTTTCCGTTGATTTCAATTACAATTTTTGAAATAGAATCCATTATTCATTTATTTATGCACCATCGTCGATAAGGGTCCACAAACTTTCGTGTGTTACCCCTGAAATTATAATAATTCGTGCAGAAATAGTTAAGCTAATTAATATATCCGATTGGTCTGAGAAGGATTCGTGATAATTAACCAATAACGCATCTTTAAATTCAATAGATCGTTGTGGCCCTGTATCAATTACTCCTGAAAATGTGATTTTCCCATCTTTTTTTATATTATCGCTTACCATCCACTGAACGATTTCAGTATCGCCAACTCCGCTCAACGTTATATTAATTAAGCCCGACCTAACCTTTGAGGTTTTATAACCCCGGGCATCAATATCTTGCGAAAAGCTATAATCACACGAAATTATCTTAACTCCAGTGTCCTCTTTGCTGTGCCCCTCTATATGAAGCCTCGCCATTAACGACATATCTATAATATTTAGTAATACATTAGTAATCTAAATTTGATCTGTTTTACACCATCAAATTCTAAATTATTTTGGAGGAAATAAAAAACTCCTTGAAAGAATTTACTTTCAAGGAGTTTTAAAGATTTACATTGCCCATTCATTTTCGTGCTCTCCATTACCCATTTTAATTGAGTGGGCCGAAAGAGAGAATGATTCATTCATGGCACCAGAACCGGCATTATCAAACGACTCTTCGTATTTAACCATATACGCTTCGGTAATTTCCAGTTCTTTCATTTTACCGTCCTCGTCTCGTTTATTAAACGTAACGATGGCATCTTTTCGCATGTAACTATCGCACATCCATTCGAAAAGGCTGGTGTCGTCGGTTGATTCAATAACCAGGGAAATTACTCCTCCCCTTGAGGTTGATGATGGCCTGCCTGTATTGTCAATTTCCTGATGCAGACTGTAACTGCAGCTCAATACTCGGTATTCGTTGCCATCGACTTTGAAAGTTGCTTTAAATGACATGACTTTTTGTTTTAATAGTTAATAATTAATAATAATATCGAATTATATTTATAAATCGTTCATTCTGCGAATAGACAAACAATTTAATCTATTAGTCCTGATCGTATTCAGTTTCCCATTCAGTTCCATCGTCACCTTTTTGTCCATCCATTTTTATCATAAAATTTTTAGCGGGGAAATAAGGTGTCATGTGAATATCTAAATGAATTTTATCCTTTTGATTTTTATCTTGCTCAAACCGTTTTATGGAAAATTTCTCGATGAGTTTCCCAGGGCCGGTAATACCATCTAAAAATCGAATAATTTGGCTTTGAATTTCTTTTCTCGTTTTGGCATTAAAATTCTCGAATGCCCGGCGATTAAGAAAATCCATTAAAACTTTAGTAACATAATCGAATACCCGAACAACCGAATAGGTTTGTAATCCAAGGTTATCGCCACTAAAAAGTGTTTTAGCCGAAAATGCCATAACTTTTCCATACTCATTTACCATTGGAATAAGTCCCAGTTTTTCCAAATTGGCTATTTCGCTTTTTTTCAAATCAAAACAAACACCGTCAACTTCACTTAAACTACCATGTTTTTTCCCGGCCGCCACCTGCGACATAAGTGTTTGATAAATATTGCCAGCCAAAGCTCCCGAGGGAGGTACAAATAATTCCTCTTCCTCGCCGAGTTCTGCATATTTATCGCGGCCAACAAGGTAATTGCACGACATTAGAACATTTGACTTGTACATATCGGCACTGGTAAGATTTGCTGCTTCAAACATTTCCATTACATCGTCGGGTGTATCAAGGTGTTCAAAGTCGGTTAACATCATAACCTTATTCTCGTGTGCAATTTTTGCCCACTTTTCAACTACTTTATTTGAACCAAGATAACCCGGAACTACCATTAAACTGTAATGATCGCGTAAGTCGAGCCTATCGTAGTTTTGTACCAACTCTTCTTGCACCGCATCAATAAAACGAGTATCGTCCAAATCTTTTAACTGTTCCGGATCGGAATTTAAAAATGAAACATTTTTTAATTTGTTACTCCCTGTATTTTTAAAAAATAGTGCTATCGACCGGTAAGAGGTCTCCAGTTGCTTGCTTGTTTCCACTGCTTTAGCCAGATTTTTTGTTAATGTCTCCTCTGCAACTGAAGCGCTTTGTTCACTTTTTTCGACCATGTCCATCACATTTTCCGACGAGGATAAAACTGCTGCCCATAATTCCAGTGTCTTTTTCAGTTTTTCACGTTCCTCTTTTTTCCCCGACTCAGAAAGAAAAATTCGTTTTCTTGCTTTTCGTTCGGGATTTAAGTTCTGAACACCGTCAATTGCAACTTCCATCAAATCAAATCCTCCAACTTTCGATAGCTGTGAAAGGCTTTGCTTCAGAAGCTCCTGGGGTTTATCAACTTTCCCTATTTGTTCAACTACTTTTTCTTTATACTGTTCAATATTTTTGTTTTGTTGATCTTGTTGTGCCATTTCTATGTATTTTTAAAATTAACCAATATGAAATACTACGCTTCTTCAACCTCTTTTACCAAAGCATAAATGGTATTCAGCATTGCCTCTTTTGTCTCGCCGTTTTCCAAGGCTTTCCTCAAAAGTTTGTTGCTTTTTAGTTGTTTAATAATTTTAAGAAATTGTTCTTTTTCATTGGTTAAATCCTGAAGAAAATGGCTTTGAGCCGTAATTCCTTTTACACCGAAATCTGCCAATCCTTTAAAAGATAATTCTTCTTCTTTCGATACTCCTTCCGAATCTTCAAAATCCACTTCGATGGAAGGTCTAAAGTGGTTAAAAACATCGTCGATTGAAGTGAGGCCTTCCACTATTTCAGGTTTGAAAGGTGCTTCGGCTGTAAGCTTTTCAATCATTAAAGTTTTATTCTGGGCAATTTCGCTAATGGCTTCGCTCGCATCGCCTTGAACATCTGTTCCGCCAATTCCATAAGTTTCCATGTACGTATTTTTTTTAATGGTTATAATTCTATTTAATAAATTCGTGAAAAAGTTAATCAATTTTCCAGACAATCTCATCATTTTCGCCTAAAGAAATTCCTACGGTCGATCCTCGTTTAATTTCATCAGCAATTATCAATTTAGATAAAGGCCTTCTCAACTGGGTTCTAATTACCCCAACAATTGGGCGGGCTCCATATTTTTGGTTGTAACCCGAAAGTGCCAGTTTTTCTTTTGCTTTTTCATCAATATTCAACGCTATTCCCTTATCGTCCAACGATTTGAAAAGGCTCTTCAAATGTATTTCAAAAATTTTCACCACGTTGTTTTCACTGATTGGGGCAAAGGGTACAATCTCGGTTAAACGTGCCAAAAACTCAGGTCTAAAATGGTTACTCATAATATCCATGAGTGTATTCGATGGTGGAATTTCACCTTTATTAAACGAATCGACAATATAACTGCTTCCGATATTCGAGGTGAATAAAATTATCGCATTAGAGAAATCACCTTCTTTTCCAAGCCTGTCGTGCAATTTTCCTTCGTCGAGAATTTGAAGAAAAATATCGAAAACCGAAGGATGTGCCTTTTCAATCTCGTCGAATAAAACTACTGAATAAGGTTTCTGCCTTATTTTATTTACAAGCAATCCTCCTTCTTCGTATCCAACATAACCAGGAGGTGCTCCATAAAGCAATGCAGCTGAATGTTCTTCTTTAAATTCCGACATATCGAATCGGATTAGAAAAGTTTCATCCTGAAATAAAAATTCTGAAAGTGATTTTGCCAACTCTGTTTTTCCTGTGCCGGTGGGTCCCAAAAAGAAAAATGAACCAATTGGTTGACCTGATTTATTAAGTCCTGAACGAGATTCAAGGATAGCTTCAGAAATACTCTTCAAAGCGTGATCCTGACCGATGACCCTCTTTTTTAGAAACTCCTCGGTTTTCATTAAACGCTCGCGTTCCTTCGATTGAATTTTACCCAGCGGAATTCCTGTTCGGGCAGAGACAATCGCTCCAATATCCGATTTCTTTAACTCTTCAATTTTATCTTTCGATAATTCTGTTAATTGCTCTAAAACTTTATTACAATAATCAAAAATTTCTTTTCCCGAGTTAAATTGAGCATTCTCTTCCTCATCATTTAGTTTTGAAAAAAGAATGGGTGAAATCTGATTTTTGAGATCATTGTAAAACCATTCAAGTTCAGATAGTCTTGAATCCTGATCCTCTTTAAATTTTTCCAAATCTGTTTTCAAATCTTCTATTTTCCCATGAGAGATATCTGCCATTAATCGCACGCCCGACATGGTATGATCGATTAAATCGATTGCCGAATCGGGCAACGAACGCTCTTTAATAAACCGTTTCGAAAGTCTAATTGCCTCCGCAATAACCTCACTGTTTACTTTTAGGTTATGGTGCTCTTCGTACGAAGGAACAATCTCTTGCAACATGCGTGCAGCTGTTTGTTCGCTCGGTTCTTCAATTTTAACCAGTTCAAACTGACGATTAAATGCCTCGTCGGGTTCAATAAATTTGGTATAACTATCTATTGATGTTGTTCCTATAATCGTGAGGTTTCCCCGCGAAAGTTCTGGTTTTAACAGATTTGCAGCACCGGCCGTTCCTCCCTGTTTATCTAAAAGCATATGTAATTCATCGATAAACAAAATGGCCTTTTCAAAATTTTGAATTTCAGAAACTATATTTTTTAATCGATCCTCAATTTCTCCTTTATAAGATGCGCCAGCTATTAATGCACCATAATCGAGTTCAAAAATAATTGCTTCTGAGAGGCTGCCCGGAACTTTTTTATTTATAATGTTTTGTGTAAACCCATTTACAAGCGAAGTTTTTCCAACGCCTGGATCGCCAAGAATTAATACATTTGATTTATACCTTCTACCTAAAATTTCAGTAATTTCTCTTATCTCATTGTCGCGACTAACAACCGGGTCTAACTTTCCTTGCACTGCCTGTTCATTTTTATCAATACAATATTTTAAGAGTGCATTTGTTGCAGGTTTTTGAACTTTCCCCGATTCATTTTTATCAGCAATGCCCACAACATTTTGCAAATCGTTCTTTTCAAGAAGAAAATCGGTAATCTGCTTTTGCGTTAAAGTAAACGTTTTTAATTGTTCATAATTAAAACCAACTCCGGGTGTGCAAAGTGCTGCCAAAACAGATATCGGTTCAACCATGTCTTTCGAAAGTTTCAGACTTATGTTTTCGGCTTCGCGAAAAACAGCTTTAACATTTTTATCGCCAGAAGGATTTTCAGGAATATTCCCGGTTTTAGGGTACGATTCAATCCTAACTTCCGCCCACTCATCGAGGTAAAAAAGATCCTGCTCCAGCGACATTAGCATTTCCGTTAAACCAACATCTTTATGAAGCAGAGCTTTTAATAAATGTGCCGGTGAAAATTCGCCATTCGAAAACTCTTTTGCAAAAGATTGTGCAATACTAATAGCTTGTTTTAGATCATCGGTAAAATTCATTTTACTAAACTTTAAGAGTTAAACTACATCTAACGAAAAAAGAAATTAATTTCTAATTACTAAAAGTAGCACTTTTTACCCTTTATTGCAACTTCTTTTAATTCGCATACTGAATATAATAATCTCGGATTGAAATCATTCTGAAATTCTTTACTGAAGATATTCTTTGGTTAATCCATTTTTGAAATTACATATTTCCTGTCGAATAGTTTATTGTATCTGCTATTAAAACCTTGCGACGATTCAAAATTCAACAAAAAACGATTTATTGGTCGGTGAATCTGAGATTATAGAATTTCCGAAGCAAAAACTAATGCTGCCATAAAATATAGCACAAAGCGCAGTTCCTAATTCATACAAAGTATTTTATATTATTGACAGATGTTTTGAAATACAGATATTAAATATCTGGAAAACGAACGAAATTATTTTAGTTTTATATGGTCATCTACCATATAAATAACTTTAAACATAATCCATTATTCTACCGAAAATTTGAAGAAGGGAGATTTCTGCAAGTTTAGTTTGGAACTAAACTGAAATAAGCGGTTCATATGCATCGAGTAAACTCTTTTGGACTTCGCGCAATTCCAAAGCTGATAAATTTCCCCGTTTATATCTTTCCGATACTATTCCAAGATTTTCGCGGGCTAGTTCCAAGTTTTGTTCTTCCAGTTTTAACAAGCATGGAGAAATAACTTATTTCAATGATTAAACCTTGTTGGGATTTGATAGTCTTAGTAACTTAAAAATACCTGAATTTTATTATTAGGTTACTTGTTCCCTGTAAAATTCATTTATTTAAAATTAATAGACAATACTTTAGAATAAATGTTGATTTTTGAACTCCAGTTTTAAGTATTCAACCTTTTATTCAGCTATTTGTTATTTCTGTTGTCGGAGAAAAGAAATCAATTAAAAACAAAATATAGAAAAATTTAACCATGAGTTGGAGAAAAATTACATTTATAATTGTAGCCCTTATTATTTTACTGGGTGGCTCGGCTGCACTTTCGCTTCTGTTTGTATCGATGAAACCGGAACCTCCGCGTAAACCGGAAATGGAATTAAAAAGGTTGGTAAAAGCTGAAACAGTAATATATAAGGAAATTATTTCCTCTGTTGTTGGTGAAGGGGGACACGTTGTTTCAAGCAACGAAGTTACACTAGTTGCAGAAGCTTCAGGAAAAATTGAAAAAGGTGCTATTTCTTTAAGAAAAGGAACATCGTTTCAAGAAGGTCAGTTAATTGCCGAAATTTATAAAGACGAAGTTGAATTGGCTATAAAAGCACGAAAAAGCAGATTTTTAACCACAATCACAACTTTGTTGCCCGATTTGAAAGTTGATTTTCCAGAACAGTTAGAAGCTTATGAAATGTTTTTCAGAGCAATTGATATGGATGAAGAATTACCTCTACTTCCAGTAATTGAAAATGAAAAACTAAAAATATTCCTGGCAAGCCGCAATTTTTTAAGTGAATTTTATGGGATTCAACAGGATGAAAGAAGATTGAGCAGGCATTCACTTTATGCCCCGTTTAAAGGAACATTTACTCAGGTAAATTTTGAAGTTGGAGGTTATGTAAACACCGGAGGACAAATTGCAAAGATGATTCGAACTGACAAATTAGAAGTTGAAGTTCCGATACCGAATGAACAAAGTGAATGGATTAAAATTGGAGATAAAGTTCAAGTTTATTCAAAAAATAATACTTCTGTTCAACCCGGTATTGTAATTCGAAAGGCCAATTATATTGATCCAAATTTCCAGTCTAGAAGTATTTTCGTAAAAATCCAAAATTCAACTGTAGATGAATTATTGACAGGTGAATACAAAAAAGTAATATTTCCCGGACAGAAAATTAATGCTGCAATGGAAATTCCACGAAGTGCAGTTTTTAATTCAAACGAAGTATTTACAATTGTTAATGGACGTTTAAAAAAACAAGTAATCGATATTGTTAAAACGAACGAAACCACATTGATTTTTAACGGTTTGGAAGAAGGAATGAAAATTGTTGTTGAGCCGCTGATAAATGTGCAGGAAAATAGTCCGGTAGGTATTATTGGAGAAGATCAACCAAAATCGGGGCAAAAAAAAGGTAAGGGAAAGCCAGGACAAGGAAATCCAGAATCTAAAGAAAAAGCCCAGGCATGAAGAAGCTAGTTGAAATATTTGTCAAGTTTCCATTTTATGCGAATCTGACTATCGTCTTTTTATTGATCGTTGGTGGACTTAGTATGTACACCATGAAAAAGTCTTTTTTCCCTGAGAGACCTTCACGAATGCTTTTTGTTAGTGTCTCGTATCCGGGTGCTTCTCCAGTAGAAATGGAAGAAGGTGTTACATCCAGAATTGAAGAAGCTGTTCGCGCAATCCCGGGGATTTATGAAATTAATTCTACTTCGTCTGAAAATAGTGCAAGAGTTACCATTGAAATTATTCCTGGTTACGATATCGACGAAGCACTTATTGAAGTAAAAAATGCAGTGGATGGAATTTCATCTTTTCCGTCAGCAGCAGAACGACCGTTGGTTTTCAAATCGAGAACTACTTCGCCCGCAATGCGATTGCTTGTAACAGGCGATGTTGATTTGCTTACTTTGAAAGGATATGCTCAACGAATTGAAGAAGAATTTTTATCGTCCGGAGTTATTAGT
This sequence comes from uncultured Maribellus sp., assembly GCA_964476535.1. GTDB lineage: Bacteria > Bacteroidota > Bacteroidia > Bacteroidales > Prolixibacteraceae > Draconibacterium. Next base: position 4,420 of record CAYZBC010000036.1, on the reverse strand, counting down.
CAAGTTTCACTTTCTGGATTTCCAGCTCTTGAAATTTCGGTAGAGGCAAATGAAGAAAATTTGTTACGATATGGGATTACATTTACTGAATTACAAAATGCTATTTCGCAAAATAATAAAGATGTCTCTGGCGGACAAATTCGTTCGATGGAAGAGGAGATGCTTATTCGCATGCGCTCGCGAAGTGCAGATCCCAATAAAATTGGAAATATTATTCTTCGTGCAAGTCCTGATGGAAGTGTTATTCGAATTCGAGATATTGCTTTGGTCAAAAAGAAATTCTCAGACACACCAAATAAAACACTTGAGAAAGGTAAACCATTAATCAGCATCTCAGTTTCTAAATTAATAACTGAAGATCTGGCAAAAATCGATAAATATGTAAAAGAATATGTTGTCGATTTTAATAAAATGAATATTGGAATTGAACTGGTAATCTCCCGTTCGTATTTAGAGATTCTTGGTGGTCGGTTGGAATTACTCTACCGAAATGGAGGACAAGGATTAATACTTGTTGTATTAATCCTTGGATTGATGCTAAGCACAAGATTATCGCTTTGGGTAGCATGGGGAATTCCGGCATCGTTTCTAGCTATGTTTATTGTGGCTAACTGGATGGGAGTAACGATTAACTTAATGTCACTTTTCGGTATGATTCTGGTAATCGGGATTCTGGTTGACGATGGAATTGTTATCGGTGAAAATATATTTCAACATTTTGAACGAGGGAAAAGCCCCATGAGGGCAGCTGTTGATGGAACTGTAGAGGTAATCCCAGCGGTTATAACTTCTGTGGCTACTACAGTTGTTGCTTTCTCTCCGCTTATCTTTATTACGGGCCGAATGGAGATGATGTATGAAATGGCGATAATAGTTATTCTGAGTTTATCTTTTTCACTATTTGAAGCCTTTTTTGTACTCCCGGCTCACCTTGGGAATAAGCATGTATTAAATCATAAAATACTTCATGCGAAGGACAAAGGAATTAGAAAATATACCGAACGCTTTTTTACATGGTTAAGAGATTATGCTTACGACAGGGTTTTGCATGTAATTTTAAAATGGCGCTACATTGTAATCGGAATTCCGGTTGCCATGATGGTTATTACCGGTGGATTAATTGGTGGGCAATTAATAAAAACCACTTTCTTCCCAAGAATGGAGTTCGATTCGTTCGATATAAATATTGCTTTTACTCCGGGTTCGGGCGAAAGACAAACAATGGCATATCTTGAACGATTTGATAGTATTGTTTGGGTTGTTAATGAAGAACTAAAAGAAGAATACAACGATTCAATTGATATTATTGAGAATAGTACAATTAAATTGGGAACAGGTTTTGGTGGAGGAGAAAGAGGTGCACATGCAGGAAGTGTAGGTGTTTCGCCTCGCGATTCGGAAGAAACCGGAATTAGCTCGTTTGAAATTATTAAGAAAATTCGACAAAAAACAGGTTCTCTTCCTGAAGTTGAAAAATTTACTATCGGTGCTTCTCGAAGACGGTTTGGAAACCCGGTTTCAATTGGATTGCTTTCCAGAAATATTGAAGAGTTAAATTTGGGACGTGAATTTCTTTTTGGAAAATTACAAGAATTACCACAATTAAAGGATGTTGTAAATACTAACTCGCTGGGAAAACAAGAAATTCTTTTAAAACTTAAGCCAAAAGCATATATGTTGGGCTTTACCGAATCTTCCATCGCAAACCAGGTGCGACAAGCTTTTTACGGCGGACAAGCGCAACGCTTGCAGGAAGGACGTGATGAACTTCGTATTTGGGTGCGTTACCCCGCCGAAGGTCGCGAGCGTTTGGGGCAAATGGAAAAGATGAAAATTCAAACTCCACAAGGAGTTTATCCTCTTACCGAATTGGTCGATTACGAATTAAAACGTGGGCCAGTAAATATTCAGCGTTTTAACAGTAAAAGAGAAATGCGTATTGATGCCGACCTATTGGATCCGGATGCGTCTGTATCTGATATTTTAGAACAAATTAGAGAAGAAATTATTCCTGAATTAACCATGCTTTATCCAGGAATTACTGTTCAGTTTCAAGGTCAGCAAAAGGAAAGCGAAAGAAATATGGCAGATTTAATGATTCTTTTCCCAATGGCATTTTTGGCAATTATTTTTATTCTTATGATTAATTTCAAATCGTTTGAACAGCCGATACTTATTTTAATAATGATTCCGATAGCAATTTTGGGTTCTATTTGGGGACACGGAATACATGGAAAAACATTATCGATGTTGAGCTTGTGGGGGATTATTGCATTAACTGGGGTAATTGTAAATGATGCCGTGGTATTTCTGTCAAAATACAATTTGTTGATTGAAAAAGGGGGTAAAGTAAAAGCCTCGATAATCCAAGCTGGAAAATCTCGATTACGCCCAATAATATTAACAACTTTAACTACATCATTCGGGCTGTTTCCTCTTGTTTTAGAAACTAGTTTCCAAGCTCAATTCCTGATTCCAATGGCAATTTCTTTGGTTTATGGAGTTGCATTTGGAACCATGTTTATTCTGCTTTTCTTCCCGGCACTTATTCTTGTACTTAATGATATGAGAAAAGTAGTTAGAGAATTATGGCACGGTAGAAAATTTGAGCGCGAAGAAGTTGAAATTGCGTGGATGCATGCTCAACGAAAAATCGATGATAGCATTCAACCAAAAGAAAAAGAATTAAAAAAATGAAGACTCAGATAATAATTTTAATACTCCTTGTTTCTGGTTTTACAATGCAGGCACAAACTCCATTGTCGTTAAGCCATGCAATAACTATAGCACTCGAAAATAACTACGATATTATTATTGCAAGAGGAAATCAACAAATTGCGGAAACCTCAAACAATTGGGGAACTGCTGGTAGATATCCATACATAAACCTTTCATTGGGCGACGATAATTCGTATAATATTAACGAATCAGAAAACCGGGTTACCAATCGCTTTTCTGGTGGAGCTTCTGTAAGCTGGACTCTTTTTGATGGTTATTCGGTTCGAATAAGTAAAACACGTTTAGACGAGTTGGAGCAACTCTCGAAGAATAACACTGCAATAATGATTGAAGGCACAATTCAATCGGTAATCTTAGCCTACTACGATGTTTTACTTCAAAAAGAGAAACTGGCAACTTACAACGAAGTTTTAACTTTATCGGAAGACCGTTTCAAACAAATGGAGGACAGAAAAGAATACGGTTCAGTTGTTACTTACGATGTTTTGCAAGCCAAAAATGCATATTTATCAGACCGTTCAGGATATCTGTTACAAGAGGTTTCATATAAAAATTCAATTCGTAATCTTACTTATTTAATGGCTAAAAAAGAGGCAATTGAATTTGAACTTACAGACTCTTTTGTAGCACTTCCCGTAGATTATGTATTGACTGATTTGGAGGCACAAATGTTTGAAAATAACAAAAGCCTTCAAAACCAATTCGTGAATCAACGACTTTTGGAGAATGCAATTGCTGCTACAAAAAGTAATTACTCACCAGCATTGGATTTTAGAGGTGGAGCAACAGGTTCGAGTACCCGTAATAATTTTGAGAAAATGGGAACAAGCTGGTCAAATTCAGCCAATTTATATGGCAATTTAACACTTAGCTGGAACCTGTTTAGCGGCGGAAATAGAAAACGTGCTGTGCAAATTGCGATAATTGATGAAGAACTTGGTTTGGTTAAGATTGAAGATATGAGACACGATTTAACCAATAGTCTTTCTAACTTATTTGAATTCTATTTGGTTCGGAAAGAGTTATTGGATATTGCCCGCGAAAACGTTGAAGCAGCCAAATTAAATTTACAAATTTCGCAAGAAAAATTCGATGCTGGTGCAATAAATTCCTTCAACTTCCGCGATGTTCAAACCTTTTATCTGTATGCTTCGCAAGCTGAACTGGAAGCCATCTATTATTTTATTGATGCACAAACTTCGATGTTAAGAATGACTGGGGTAATTGTACAAGAATTTGAGTAAATGATTTATTGAGCAGATGAACTACTAATCATCTGCTCAATAATTTTTACTCAATAACCATTAATCACATCAGGGACCAAGTACAAATCCAATTCATTATTCAGCGTTCCAATCGATACATTATAAACTGCAAATCTCTTCCCATACCTTTGCATTCACCGGAATTCCATCTTTTAAATTTTCGGCACGGGTTTGAACAACCCTTTCTCCGGGATAGCGGATTTCAGCACCGATTTCAGCAGGAGTTGAATTTTTCAGGTCAGCAATAATATCTGAAATAGTATTTTCGATGGCCGGAAAATTACTGAGCTGTTTTATATCGATGGCAATAAAAACCTGTGAAACCCCATATTCAGCTTCCAGTTCACTGAGTTTATGTGTTGATAAACCAGCAGATAAAATAGTTGACAAAATATCCAGCAAAAGCGACAAACCTG
>CAYZBC010000035.1:0-25922 GCA_964476535.1 uncultured Maribellus sp. | reverse complement strand
ATATGCAAGAATAAGTTATAAATGCCTGAGATTCATTTTAAAAGAGTACCTTTGCGCCCATTATTTTAGAAGAATTTGAATGACATTATTTAACGAAATGGGGCTTAGTACCGAAATTCAATCGGCGATTGAAGAGCTTGGTTATGAGCAACCCACACCAATTCAGGAAAAAGTAGTTCCTTTTTTACTGGAAAGCAAGCAGGACATGGTGGCTCTTGCACAAACCGGAACCGGTAAAACAGCCGCATTTGGCTTACCAATCATCCAACAAATTGATACTGCAAAAAAATCTATTCAGGCTTTAATTTTAAGCCCAACCCGCGAGTTGGCAATGCAAATTGCCAACGACTTGAAAACCTATTCAAAAAATGTAAAGAACCTCAGGATTGCCGTAGTTTATGGTGGTTCCGATATTCGTGCACAAATTAGCGAAATCAATAGAGGAGTACAAATTGTTGTTGGTACACCCGGTCGAACGCTCGATTTAATTAAGCGAAGAAACCTGAATTTTAATGAAATTAGTTGGGTCGTTCTCGACGAGGCCGACGAAATGCTTTCAATGGGTTTTAAAGATGATTTGGATGCAATTTTGGAAAATTCGCCCGACGAAAAACAAACACTCCTGTTTTCGGCAACCATGCCCAGAGAGATAGTTAACATCTCTAAAAAGTACATGAAAGATATTTTTGAAATATCTGTTGGAAGGAAAAATATGGGTGCGGATAATGTGGAACATCATTATTACCTCATTCAAGCAAGGGATCGTTATCTGGCACTCAAGCGTATTGCCGATGTAAATCCAAACATTTATGGAATTATTTTTTGCCGCACCCGTGCAGAAACAAAAGATGTAGCCGATAAATTGATGCAAGATGGCTACAATGCCGATGCTTTGCATGGCGATCTTTCGCAAGCACAACGCGACCATGTTATGGCTCGTTTCCGTGGAAAACATTTACAAATGCTTGTGGCTACTGATGTGGCAGCCCGTGGATTGGACGTGAACGATCTTACCCATGTAATTAATTACAATTTACCGGACGACCCCGAGATTTATATTCACCGGAGTGGACGTACCGGAAGAGCAGGGAAAAATGGGATTTCAGTAACCTTAATTCACTTGCGCGAAAAAGGAAAATTGAAGCAAGTTGAGCGGACTGTAAACAAACCGTTTATTAAAAAAGATGTTCCTTCTGGTAAAGAAATTTGCGGAAAACAGCTTTTTAGTTTGATCGACAGAGTTGAGAAAGTGGAAGTGAATGAGATTCAGATTGCCGAATTTATGCCAGTGATTTATAAAAAACTGGCTTGGCTTGAACGCGAAGAATTAATTAAACATTTTGTTTCGGTTGAGTTTAATCGCTTTCTGGAATATTACGCAAATGCCCCTGATATTAATGTTGACGAATCGAGACATAGCGACAGGGATTACGATCGTGGCGAAAGAAGAGGTCGCAATGATAGGGGACGTGACGACCGTGGTGGTCGCGGCGATAGAAACCGTGGCAGAGACAGAGGTCCTCGTGGCGACAGAAATGACAGAGATCGGGATCGTGGCGGACGTGGTGATAGAAATAATGATCGTGGTGGTCGCGGCGACAGAGATCGTGGAGCAAGAGGTGGATACGAATTTTCAAGATTTTTCTTTAACATGGGGAAAAAGAATGGAATTAGTAAACGTACTATTATCGATTTGATAAATGATAAAACTCCGGGTAAAAGCGTTGAAATTGGAAGCATCGAGGTGCTAAAGGGATTTTCGTTTTTCGAAGTGGATAAAAAATACGAGGGGGAAATAATTAGTGCGTTTAAAGATGCTACCTACAAAGGGGAGCGCATTGGTATAGACCTTGCAAAAGGGAAATAGATTCTCAAAAATATTCTTTGTAAAAGCCGATAATTAAAAAATTATCGGCTTTTTTTTATCAAAAAAAAACGAAAGATTTTATTTCTTCTTTCGTTTTTAAGGGTACATATCTAATTCATTTTTTAGGAAATAGAAAATTCACTTTCCCATATTTATTGCCCTAAAATATTAAATCATATCAACATTTCGCGATATGTAACCAGTATAATCTTTTCTTTTGGGCTGATAACTTTCGTGGAAAAAGCTTGATGAGACAAGGAAATCGGCTGTTGAACGATTCGACGCCGTTGGAATATTGTATAAAACAGTAATACGAACAAGGTTTTTACATCTACATCGTGGGGTTGAGATTGCATCGGATCCCAAAAGAAAATAAGTATATCAACTGCACCATCTACTATTAATGCTCCAAGTTGCTGATCGCCTCCGAGTGGCCCCGATCTTAATCGGGTTATAGTTGGGAGAACTATATTGTTTTCATTACATTTTTCAGCCAAAGTTTCTTCTACTAATTTACCGGTTGTTCCTGTACAAATTAAATCGTGTTGTACCAATTCTTGCCAATTAAACGAAACCCACTCTATTATATCTTTTTTGCGATTATCGTGTGCAACAATTGCAACATTTTTTTTCTTTTTCATTATTAATCATTTTCTGAATTTAACTCACTAATATGTTTAGGAAGGAAAATTCGTTGTTATTCGGCAATTGTATGCTTTCCAACAATGGAGAAAACAATTCGTGTTGTCTAAATGGAAGTTCTTTATTTAATGTTAATGTTTCTATTTTAAGTATTATTGTTACTCGCTTGTTTACAGGAAGATATAGTATTTACAGCTGCAATTTTAATTCCATTTGCTAAAATACTATTGAGTCTTTTTCAAAGTATTAAGTACTTTTTCATCAACCCGGCCAAACAACGAAACGCCTGATGCACCATTTTTCATAGCTATTTTTATACCTTCTTCCAGCTCTTCTGGAGATTTAAAATTAGGCAAAAACAGTCCTGCGTAAAGGGGAAATTTGCCATTTAAAAAGTGTATTCCTTCTTCAACAGCATCACCAATCCAACTTACTTGTTCTTTGTAAAATCCATGATAAATCATTGGATAAACACCATCTAAGTTCCAGTTTGTCCAGTCCTGACGAACAATTCTGCGTGCTATTTCCGGGGTTGGAAAAACCGCAGCAGTTATTGGTTTTTTATTTTTATGAGCAACCTTTGCAAGTTGGGTTACAATATTATTTATTTGGTTGTAACGGAATGTTCTCCACGAAGGACTTTGGTCGGGAAACTCCAGGTCTAGTGGATCAAGACCTGTTTTTTCTTTGTATTTATTTCGGCAAGTGTCGCAGTAACAGAAATCGTACTCGGGTAATTCTTTGGTCTGTTCAATTCCATATTTACCCCAAATATTTACTGGCAGAACCACATCGCAATAACGAACATAATCCAAATGAATTCCGTCCACATAATCTTTTTCGACGACTAATTTCACCTGATTTTCCAGATATTTTTTCACCTCAGGTTTCGATGGGCAAAGCCAGCGGTAATAACCTACATACGGAGGTTTGTCTGCGCATGAGTCCCCATTTCTACTCACGGCATAGTATTCAGGATGATTTTCCAGAAGTTCTTTTTCTCCCCGATTCATGGTCCACATCCAACGGTGTGCTTCCAATCCGGCTTTTTTGGTAATTCGAAAATGACGTTCGCTATCGCTCTCAAAAAACATCCCTCTGATTCCTGCTTCATAAAAACTTTCATATTTTTTTTGCAACGCTTTATCGTCCTCGTTTTTATTCGGGTTTTCCCAAACCCAATGTTTCGGACCTTTTGCTTTTTTACTTGCTTTTGTTTGGCTTGCATTGGCTGCACCCAAAACTGACAATCCCATACCTGCCATCACCGATGATTTTAAAAATTCCCGTTTGTTCATTTTAGTAGTTATTTGTTCAAAATTTGAAATAGTCCGTTTTGATTTAAAGAAAGTTTTAATCCGGCTTGATTTTCTAAGGTTACTGTAAAAAAATGACCTTTAGTTTTCATCTCATAAAAAATAGATTTTACGTTTTCCGTTTTTGTTGACAGAGGCAAATCTATTTCAGAAATGGCTTGATAAACTACATAATTTTGCACCGGTTGAACTAATTGTTCGTAGCCCGACCACATTTTTTGTGAATAAGAAAAATAGGAGTAAAAAAGAAATCCCAATAAAAATATTAATCGCACCATTGTTATCGATTTTGAAATGTTTCACTCGATAGCAAAGATGCATCAAAACGGGAGCTCTTTTTAAAAAAATTAAAAAGAAAAGAAAGAAGTTACTACTTCCTTCTTCATAACACATCATAATATATTATCACTTATTAAAGATTTATATCCCAAATACCTGCTGCCCTTTCCAGTTCAACCAAAGCTGTGTAATTTTTATTTATTAATTCTATATACGATAACTTAATTTCGTTGAATGTTCTTTGAGCATTTAAAACTTCAAGTAAAGAATTCTCCCCCCGCTGGTAACTGTATATTTTACCATCCAACACATCTTCTGACTGTTTCAACAATTTATTTCGAAAATTTTCAACCTGATTTTCAGTCGATAGGTAACTTTGATATGCTCCGGTAATTTCAACCTCGATTTTCAGCAAAACGAAAGAATAACGTTTCTCTACCTGATGTTCATAAAGCTGGGCCATTTTCAAATCTCCTTTATTCATGTTTGAAAATTTTAATGGAATACCAATTCCGGCACTTATAATTTTAGCTCCCGGCACTACATTTGGAACATAAAGATCGTTTTCAAGGCCAATTTTTACATCCACATCTAATCTTCGCTCCTTTTTTACTAAGGTGGTTGTTTTTACCGACACTTCTTTGCTGTATCTTGCTGCCTCAATATCTGCCCGATTTTGCCCGGCAATTGCTATCAAATTATTTAGATCAAAAAGCTTCGAGGCTCCACTCATTTTAATCTCAGGAATTAAAACTGTATCTAATTTCGATATTCCGACCATTAGATTAAGTTGACAAAGTGAATTACTGCGATCTGCTTCTGACTGTAATAATTCATTCAATAAAATACCTGCTTCAAGTTTGCTTTGAATGGCGTCGGTTTTCATAATACTTCCCAGCGATAATCTGACACTATCAGCCTCAGATAGTTTCTTCATTGTTTGATAGGAGTTTTGTCTTACCAAATACAATTGATTTTGTTTTACCGCTTCAAGATAAACGATGGCCGCATCAGCCCTTAAATTTCTGAAATAATCATCAAGTAATGCTTGTGTCAATTTTTGTTCGCTTTTTGCTAAATCTATCCGTGCTTTTCGTTTACCTCCTAGTTCAATGGTAGTCCCCAGCTCCGACGCATAACCAGTTCCTGTTCGCATTTGTCCTTCCCTATTTTCCAGCCAATCGAACGAAAAAGATGGGTTGGGAAAAACATGGGCAAGCTCTACCGCAGCTTCCGAAATTGGAACGTTAAACTTCTCTGCTGCATATTCCAAATTATTCTTACTAACTAACATTAGAAACTGCGAAAGACTTAATTTCTGTTGAGGTACAATTGTAACAGTCTGAGCATAAATATTTTGTTCGCCAAAAACAAAACAGAACAGACTAATTAATATTATTATTTTTTTCATCTGTTTCAAATTATTTTTGTGAAATTTCATTTTGAACAGGTTGTTCATTTTCCCAAGCGTTTTTATTACTCCAACGTTTTTCAACGAGGTAATACATTGCCGGCAGTGCGTAAAGTGTAATTATGGTTGCAAAGAAAAGTCCATAAACAATTACGGTTGCTAATGGTCGTTGTACGTCGGAACCAATACCTGTGGAAAGTGAAGCCGGCAACAAGCCAAGAATAGCCACGGTAGCAATCATAATAATTGCCCTGAACCGATGTCGGGTTCCTTCAAGAACTGCATCTTTAAGCTCTTTTCCTTCTTTTCGGAGGTTGTTAATGTGAGCAATCATAATTACTCCATTTTCAATTGAAACGCCGAATAGGGAAATAAAACCAACTGCCGATGAAACATTTAATGTCATTCCAAAAGCATTTAATGCTAACATCCCCCCAAAAAGAGCCAATGGAACTATTCCTAAAAGTAAAAAGGCTTGCCTGAACTTACCAAATGCACCAAAAAGAAAAAGAAACATAATGGCCAAAGCAAGCGGAATAATCATTCGTAACCTGGCATAAGCACGATTCTGGTTTTCGAATTGCCCACTCCATTTAATATTATTTGTTGTGTGATTAAATTCCACATTATCCGCAATTTTGTTCTTCGCTTCGTTTAAAAATGCAGTAAGATCTATTCCCCTTAAATTAATGCGTAAAGTAATGTATCGTTTATTCATTTGCCGGGTTATGTAACTTGCCCCTGTACTCAATTTGATATCGGTTACCTGCGAAAGCGGTATTTTTGCACCTGTTGAAGAGGTAAGCATTAAATTACCAATTTTCTCTGGAGTATCCCGACTTTCTTCCTGGAACCTGCAAATAACATCGTAAACCCGCTCATTAATAAAAATTTGCGAAATTGCTTTTCCACCAATTGCTACTTCAATTAACTCCGATACATCGGACACATTTAATCCATACTGGGCAATTTTATCGCGATTGCCATGAATCTGCAATTGGGGTTGAGGAGGTTCCTGGTCGATTGCAAGATCGGTTGCCCCTGGAATTGTTTTCAATTGTTCGAGTATCTCTTCTGCAATACGGCGGTTTTCTTTAAAATTTTCGCCGTAAACTTTAACTGCCAAATCGCTATGAGTGCCAGCAATTTGGTCCATTACCATATCAATAATAGGTTGTGAAAATCCGACGGTATAACCCGGCATTGTTTTCAACTCAGCTGCCATTTCTTCGATTAAATCATTTTTTAATTTACCTCTGGGCCATTCACTGTAGGGTTTTAATCCAATAGAACATTCGATGTGTGATTTAGAAAAGGACTCAGCTCCTTCATCGTCGCGACCTGTCTGCACCATTACATAAGTTACTTCGTCGTACTTTAACATCCGTTGGCGTAGCGTATCGCTCATAACTTTCGAGCGTTCCAACGAAATACCTGGAGGAAGTTGCACCTGTAACCAAATCGAACCTTCATCGAGTTCGGGAAGGAAATCTTTTCCGACAGTAAAAGTTAAAATAATGGCAGTGGCAAAGAAAAATATAATTGGCACAAATACCGATTTTGGTTTTTCCAATATCCGTTTTGTCTGGCGATAATAGATTTCGGTTAGTTTTTCCATCCACCGATTTCTATATACTTTTTGGGGTTTCCTATAAATTATAAATGCAAGCCCGGGTATTAACAGCAAAGCGACAAATAAAGCTCCTATTAAAGCGTAACCAACTGTAAATGCCATGGGTGTGAATAGTTTCTTTTCAATCCGCTCGAATGCGAACAACGGCAAATAAGCTGTAATAATAATGATGGTAGAAAAGAAAATAGGGCGTGCAACTTCGGTGGCACGTTTAATAATAGACTTTTCTTCCAGCGCAAGTTCTGGATTCTCTTCCCGTTTTTTAAGAATTGTTTCCATCATTACTATTGCTCCTTCAACAATAATCCCAAAATCAATTGCACCGAGCGAAAGAAGATTTGCCGGAATTTTTGTGAGATACATGAGTAAGAATGCAATTAACAAGGACAAAGGAATGGTTATGGCAACAAGCAACGCTCCCCGCCAACTCCCCAGAAAAACAATCAAAACAGCAATTACCAAAAACATTCCCAGCAGCAATGTATGAGAAACTGTATTTAGAGTGGTTTGCACTAAATTAGTTCTATCCATAAATGGATGTATATTAACACCTTCAGGTAAAACTTCATTGTTTAGTTCGTCAACTGCACTATGAATCCCAACCAAAACGTCCGATGGATTTTGATGGCGCAAAAGCTGAACAATCCCTTCAACCCCATCGGAATAATCACGTTGGTGATCGGTAAACCCCATAACACCTTTTCTTTCCAGATTACCGTATTTCAATTTACCCAAATCATTCAAATAAACCGGAACTCCCTTTTCTGTTTTTACCACAACTTTCCCTAAATCTTCAAGGTCTTTTACCAAGCCTAGCCCACGTATTACATAACTAAGATCGCCACGATTGAGCATACTTCCTCCGGCATTGGAGTTGTTTTTTTCTATTTTTTCGATTACATCTGAAAGCGACAGATTGTATTGTTGAATTTTAAGGGGATCTATTTCAATTTGAAATTGTGTGGTTATTCCACCAAAATTGCTTACATCAGCTACTCCGGTTACTTGTTTAAGCCTGGGAATAATAACCCATTTGTGCAATTCAGTAATTTCGCGAATATCGTGATTTTCACTTTCAATAATGTACCGAAAAATTTCACCAGTGGGAGAGGTTAAGGGATTTAACCCCGGTTCTGCATCGAACGGAAGTGAAACTTCTGAAATTCGTTCTTGTACCCGTTGGCGTGCCCAGTAATCATCAACTCCATCTTCAAAAACCAGAATAATTGCCGAAAGCCCAAAACTATTTTTACTTCGCATTACGTGAAGACCGGGCAATCCATTTAAGGCACGTTCCAGCGGAATACTAATTTGTTGTTCAATTTCTTCGGCGGCTAATCCGGGAACTTGCGTTACAACCTGAACGGTTACATCGGCAATGTCGGGATACGCTTCTATTGAAAGCTGTTCCCATGAATAATATCCAAAAATGGCAAGTAAAAGAAAAGCCGCTACCATTATCCAACGATGTTGAATTGCTGCAAGAATAATTTTTTTCATGGCCGATTAATTTTGTTCTAATAAAAAATATCCGCCCTCGGTTACAATATTCTCTCCCAATTTTAAACCCGAATTCAAAAGTAACCGATCGCCCGCTACCCCTGTAACTTCAACATTGCGCTTCGCATACTTATTTTTTCCCTCTTCAACAAAAACAAAACTTTCTTCTTCGTTTTGAAAAACAGATGCTGCTGGAATTAAAATTTTCGGCTGAGGTTGCTCAATAAATCGAACGGAAACATACATCCCGGGTTTTAGATTGTGGTTCGTATTGTCGCATTCAATATAAACCTGAACAGAACGAGTTTCTTCATCCAATAAATCGCTGATGTGATAAATGATTCCTTTTATGCATTTATTTGGTGAAGAGGCAGATGTTATTTCAACTTCTTCTGATTTGTGAATAGAGTTAATGTCCTTTTCTTTTACCTGACCAACTATCCATACTTTGTTTAAATCGGCAACAATGGCAACTGGTTCTGCATCTTCCTTTAAATACTGGCCAATAACAATATTATTCGCAACAATATCTCCGGCTATCGGAGATCGAACGATTAAAGGTTGACACAACGCCAGGGTTTCAGTTTCTACTTTAAATACTTTTAAACTTGCAATTGTATTTTCATAATCGCGTTTGTAGTGTTCAAAATTAACTTCAGCTTCTTCCAAATCTTTTTGAATTCCAACTCCATTTTTATACAAATCCTGTTGACGTTTTAAGTTTTTGTCTGCCAGTTTCATCTCTTGATTAGACTGATAATACATTTTGCAAGCTTCAAAAAAGGAAGGAGAACTTATTTCGAAAACAGGTTCGTCTTTCGCCACATGCTGACCTAATTTTACAAACGACCTTGTAATTCGTCCGGCAAAAGGTGCAGCTATTTCAGCATAATTATTTGGAATAGCTTTAACAATTCCAAAAGTAGAAACATCAATGCTGTATGATTCCTGTATAATTTTGATTGTTTTTATTTTCTTGCTTAAACTTGAATTAGCGGGCACTTCAATTGTTTCGCTGTGCGTTGATGTATTCTTATTTTGCTGTAAATTATTTTTTGAATTGCACGATGTCAAAAAAATGACAAGGACAAAAAGTATTGTTTTTTTCATACTTCGGTTTTATAATTAGATAAGTGTATGTCGTTCGTTAGGAAATCACACATATAAAATCAATTACGAATTGATTATAGAATGGAAAAGTGAATAGTTTTATTGATGAAGAATAAATAAAGGAGGACCACGTAGTGAATATTCGGATTCGCTAAATGAAGATAAAACCAATTCTTTTAAAGGAATTTGATATTGAATTAATACCATTAAAAGTACCCTGGAAAGTACAAAACCCGATACTACTGTAGTAATAAATTGAGTAATAATTTTAATAAAAATATATTCATCCTGAGAATGGGAATGATTAACGGGTTCTCCATTTGTATCGGTATGTGTCCGATAAAAATGAGAATAACTAATTGTTATTTCATTAATTATGTGTGAATGATAGAATAAAGAAATACTAAGATAATACACTACGAATAGTATTGCAAGAAAATATTTTGAATAATCTCTTGCTTTTATATTCATGCCTCTTATCATATTAACTTTGAAAAATTAGTCAATTCTTTATTTTAAATGGTTTTTTCAAAAGTATTATATTTCTTATACAATTAAGCGTAAATTCAGAATTGAAGGGTCATATGTTTAAAATAAATGATTTAAGAGTAATAAACCAAGTTTGATTATTATTCAGGACATAAGGAAAGAAGATTATCTATATCATTAGCTTTATCTGCTCAAGCATAGTTCGAGCCAAATTATTAGCTTTCTCCATGGAGTCTGCTTCCGCATAAATTCGAATTATCAGTTCGGTATTTGATTTACGAAAGTGCACCCACGAATTTTCAAAATCAATTTTTACTCCGTCGATATCAGTAACTTGTTCGTTGGAGTACTTTTCCTTCAGTTTAATAAGAATAGCATCCACGTCAATTTCCGGTGTCAATTCAATTTTATTTTTTGAAATGAAGTAATCGGGATAAGTTTTGCGCAATTCGGAACATTTTAATCCAGATTTTGCCAGGTGTGTTAAAAATAGGGCAGCTCCAACCAATGCATCGCGGCCGGCATGGCTTGCAGGATAAATAACTCCGCCATTTCCTTCTCCGCCAATTACAGCATTTGTCTCTTTTATTTTGGCTACCACATTTACTTCGCCAACTGCGGCCGCAGTGTAGGTTTGTCCATGTTTTTCAGTAATAACACGCAGTGCCCTGCTCGACGATAAGTTGGAAACCGTGTTACCTGGTGTTTTACTTAAAATGTAATCGGCAATGGCAACCAAAGTATATTCCTCGTTGAACATCGAACCATCTTCGTTAATAATGGCCAGACGGTCAACATCGGGATCGACCACAAAACCAACGTCAACTTTGCTTTTGCGAATAATCTCTGCTGTTTCAACCAGGTTTTCGGGAAGTGGTTCGGGAGTGTGCGCAAAGTGGCCAGTTGCCTCGCAGTTAATTTCAACAATATTTTTAACGCCCAAAGCTTTAAAAAGTGCAGGCATTGCAATTCCTCCAACAGAATTTACGGCATCAATTGCAACCGTAAAATTGGCATTTTTAATTGCTTCAACATCCACCAAGTCTAAATCTAAAACTTGCTGAACATGAATATCGGTATAATCTTTTTCGGAAATCGTTCCTAAATTATCTACTTCAGAAAAATTAAAATCTTCCGCTTCGGCAATTTTAAGAATGATTGCCCCTTCGGCAGCGTTTAAAAATTCACCTTTATTATTTAGCAATTTAAGTGCGTTCCACTGTTTTGGATTGTGGCTCGCTGTTAAAATAATTCCTCCATCGGCACTCTCTTCAGTCACTGCAATTTCGGTGGTTGGCGTAGTTGCCAAACCAATATTTACCACGTCGCAACCCATTCCTATTAATGTTGAGATAACAATAGAACTTACCATTTCGCCTGAAATTCGGGCATCGCGACCCACAACTATTTTTAGTTTTTCTTTTCCTGCACTCTGTTTTGCCCAGCTTGCATACGAAGCTGTAAATTTAACTACGTCAAGCGGACTCAATCCTTCACCAGATTTTCCACCAATAGTTCCACGAATTCCTGAAATTGATTTTATTAAGGTCATGTTATGAATGTTTAGGAGGTAAAATTAATAAGCTATTTGGAAATAAGCGAATCAAATCAATTATTCATCAATTTCAGTTAGCTCTTTTAAGGTAAGTTTTAATTTCTGAATATAATTCCCGTATAATTTACGAAATCCCCACCGTAAAAAAATAAATATCCCACCAACAATAATAAAAAGGAAAACCAATCCGATAACAATTGTTAGGATTAATTGATCCATTTGAATTTCGGAAAAAGAGATTCCTTGATTTTCGAGCTCTGCAAATGAACCCTGATATAATCCGGTAATAAAACCAAGTGCCATTGTTACCGTCATCGATATCAGGGCTAAATAGAATAAACGCCGATAAATATTTAGCGTATCAATTGTCTTTGTCAAAGTATCTTTAAGGTTGCACGAAACATTGCAACTTTTCTTCACCCGATAATATTTAATTGCGAAATATATAAAAGTTGTAAAAATTAATGTGTTACTAAAAACACTGAGAAAAAGTAGCCAATTAGGGATGGTTATATTTTGACTTATCTCTTCCATCATCATCGGAGAAATCAGGAAATCATTGAGAACTATCAGCAAAATCAGAGCAAACAGAAGGGCAAAACCAATTTTAATGTTACGCTCAATGAGCTCAATCAAATTTTTGGTGCGTTTGCTCAACATCGCTTTTAACTGATTTTCATCTAGTTCGCGATTTGAAGCTAATTTGTCCCAGGTCTTTTTTAAATCTGTTAATTCCATTTTATTACTATTCCACTGCCATAAACTTTTTAAGTTTTTTCTTAATCCGGTTCATTTTTACCCGAACATAATTTTGGGTAATTCCGGTTATCTCAGCAATTTCTTCATATTTTTTATCTTCAAGGTAAAGAAGAACAATCGACTTTTCGATGCCCGTTAGTTGTTCAACTGCTTTGTGCAAATCTTTTATATTTTCCTCGGTTTTCACATCGTAACTCTCATCTTCAATCTGAAAGTTCTCGTAGGTCAATCGGTTTTGGTCTGGCCTGCGTTTTGTTTTTTTGAATGAAGTAATTGCCGTATTTAGCGCCACCCGATACATCCAGGTAGTAAACTTCGATTCTTTTCGGAAAGTAGGAAACGATTTCCAAAGCTGTGTCACAATTTCCTGAAACAAATCATTCCGATCTTCTTGTACATCGCAATAAATGTTACAAACCTTGTGAATAATACCTTGGTTTTTTTGAACTATTTGTATGAATTCCTTTTCCAAAACTGATGTATTAGTAGTTGATTTGGGCAATCATTACAACATTCTTCTTAAAAGATTAATTCATTTTTAAAAAATGAACCTCTTGTTCTGAAAGGAAACGCCATTTTCCGCGCGGCAGGTTCTTTTTGGTAAGTCCTGCAAAATATACCCGGTCTAATTTTTTTACCCGGTAACCAAAATGCTCAAATATACGGCGCACAATTCTGTTTTTTCCGGAGTGAATTTCAATTCCTACCTCTGTTTTTTCTTCCTTATTAATGTAACTAATATCATCCGACATAACGGGACCATCTTCCAATACAATTCCATTTGCAATATCTTCCAAATGATTTCTTTCCACAGGTTTATCTAACGAAACCTGATATACTTTTCTCATGTTATGGCTCGGATGTGTCAATCGTTTCGACAGGTCGCCATCGTTTGTGAATAGAAGAACCCCAGTCGTATTTCTGTCTAATCTGCCTACTGGATAAATCCGTTCGGGGCAGGCATCTTTTATCAAGTCCATCACTATTTTATCGGCGTGTGGATCGTCAGTTGTTGTCACAAAATTTTTGGGTTTATTTAATAGCAAATAAATCTTTTTTTCCGGATTTAAACGTCGTCCATCAAAACGAACCTCATCGCTTGGTTTAACTTTCACTCCCAATTCGGTCACCGATTTTCCATTGACGGTAACCATTCCGGCAGAAATATATGTATCGGCTTCTCGTCGAGAACAGACACCTGCGTTGGCAATAAAACGGTTCAAACGCATTTCGTCGGTCGAGCCTTTTTTCTTCGGTATATTTCCACTATTTGTAGAAGTAGGTTTTGAAAAAGATTTTTTATATGCCGGTTTAGAAGATTTAAAGGAACGTTCAGTCTCCTTGGACGATGGGTCCTTTTTTTTCGCGAATCCAGGAGTTTTGCTTTCTAAACTTTTCCCTATTCTTTTTCCACCACTAGTTTCGCGATCTTTTCTTTTGTTGTAATTATTCTTCATCCCTTTTGACTAATTTCTGCAAAGGTCGGAAAATTTCTGAATTTTGAGGCTGTTTAAAATTTATCTATTAATTTCGAATTCAATCGTTTACATTTGAATAATAAATAAGAAACAACAATTATGCAATCACACGAAATCGACTACAAAATTATCGGACACGATGTACAATTGGTAGAGGTTGAACTAGACCCGGGCGAAACAGTTATTGCCGAAGCAGGTGCCATGCTTTATATGGAAGACGGAATAGATTTTACCGCCCGAATGGGAGATGGTTCTAATCCGAAAGCTGGTTTTTTCGACAAAGTTCTTTCTGCCGGTTCACGACTAATTACAGGTGAGTCGTTGTTTTTAACTCACTTCACAAATCAAGACTGGGGCAAAAAACATGTGGCTTTTTCTGCTCCATATCCGGGTACTATAATTCCATTGAATTTGGCACAGATGGGCGGCAGAATTATTGTACAAAAAGATGCGTTTTTGTGTGCTGCTTTAGGAACTAAAATTTCAATAGCGTTCAATAAAAAACTAGGAGCCGGATTTTTTGGCGGCGAAGGATTTATTTTACAACAACTTCAGGGAGATGGAAATGCATTTATTCATGCAGGGGGAACTGTAATTGAACGACAACTAGACAACGAAGTACTTCGGGTTGATACTGGTTGTATCGTAGGTTTTGAACCTTCAGTGGAATACAGCATTGAACAGGCAGGTGGACTGCGATCGATGGTTTTTGGCGGCGAAGGAATTTTTCTGGCAACTTTACGTGGAACAGGTAAGATTTGGTTGCAGAGCATGCCTATTCGGAAACTAATTGCTCAACTTTCTTCAGGAGGAGGTAATTCACGAAAAGAAGGACGAAGTGGACTTTTGGAAGGATTGCTGGAAAGATAGAAAAGCAGGAAGATCTAAAACTTAATAGTGTGCTTAGCAGTTTGAAACCGCTAGGCACATTTTTTACTGAAAACTGCGATTAAATTCTTAGACCTTCTACACCATTCCCGGAAGACTAATTCCATTTATTTTTCGGTATAAATCGAGTGCAAAAATATCGGTCATCCCTGAAACAAAATCTACAATCGATTGGATTTTTAGGTAAGCTGAATCGCTTTCGATTTTATATTGGTCTGGCAAAAGCGAGAGTATTTTTTTGCTGTACAAATCTGTGGGATTCATAATTGCCCCTACGAATTCTTCCAACAAAGTTCCAATAATTTTATAACCCGCAATTTCTATTTCAACAACTGAACGATGATTATAAATCTGCGAGTATGATATTTCTTTAACCAAGTTCATTGCATCGGCTTGTTTGTTTTGTAACGAACCAATTAAACTTCCAACAAAATCACCTTTTAATATATCATCTTGGTTTTCCTCAAAAATGCGAATACTTTCGTAAATCAATTTCCCGATTATTCCTGCACGTAAATAACTGATTTGCTCGTTTTTATCTGAAACCCGCGTTAAAGTAGCCTCAATGTTTTTTATGTTTTTTCTATCCAATTCAACATCGTAAAATCCGAGATAAAGATTTTTGGTTTGTTCAAAACTCAAAATTCCCAATTTAAATGCGTCTTCCAAATCCATAATTTGATAACAAATATCGTCGGCAGCTTCAACCAAATAAACCAGCGGATGACGCACAAAACTTTCCAAATTATTGGGTTGAGACGCAATTTCAAGTTCAGTTGCAATTTTTTTATAATTCTCCTTTTCCGACTGAAAAAATCCAAATTTTGGTTTTTTTGCTAAAACAGCTTCATGCGGATATTTTACAATTCCAGACAAGGTTGAATAAGTTAATGCAAATCCACCCGGACGTTTTCCATTAAACTGGTGTGTTAAAAGGCGAAAGGCATTTGCATTTCCATCGAAGAGGGTAAAATCTTTCCACTCGCCCTTTGAGAGTTGTGCCTGAAATTCTTGCCCTGCACCCTTCATGAAAAAGTTAGAAATGGCGGCTTCGCCCGAATGTCCGAATGGCGGATTTCCTAAATCGTGAGCCAAACACGAAGTTGAAACAATCGTTCCTATTTCAGAAATAAATGGATTTTCAGGAAAATTATTCAACAGTTTTTCAGAAAATAAATTCCCCAACGAACGCCCAACGCTGGCTACTTCTAAACTGTGTGTAAGTCGGTTGTGAACAAAAATATGTTCGGGCAGAGGAAAAACCTGCGTTTTATTTTGCATTCTCCTGAATGGCGATGAAAAAATTATGCGATCGTAATCGCGCTGAAACTGTGTGCGATCTTCCGATTTTTCTGAGGATGCCCAACCTTCCATTCCCAGCCGTTTTGTTGAAAGTAATTTATTCCAATTCATGTTTTTTTTATCCTGTCGCAAAATTAGTTGAATTTTTAGGCAAAAAAACGAATTGCAAAAACAATATTACAGAATCAACCTGAATGGTGCATTTAATTATTGATTGGATTTAACTTTTTGGGTCAAAAAAAATCCCGGGGGTTTGCCGGGAAAGTTTTTAAAGCGTCTCTTGAATTTCAAACTGTGGTCTTACCTTGGGTTTGTATTTGAGGACAATTAATTCTTGTCCTCCATCATATTTTAAATATTTTTTTGAATGTTTTTGCTTTTTTCTACAATTCAAATTACGGTATAATATTTCGCTTGCTTATAAGTTTATTTGCTGAGAATGGCCGCTGAAATTGCTGAAAAAAAGCTGCTAAAAATCTGAGATGGAATAAGAAAGCTACTCAATAAAACTCTATCAAAAAAAATTGGGGAAATGTTAGTAGAATAAAATGTGAAGAAAATAGTTCTTTCAAAATAGTCGGCTATTTTTTAGAGATTGAATAACTGCTTCTTTCAAAATTAAATGAATATTCCTGATTTACACTTATTAAAGATGAAGATAATATTGATTGCTAATGCCTATTGAAATATCTTGTTCAAAGCCCATTTTTTTTAGGTATTTTATTTGTTGAGGAACATTAGATTTGGTTACTATTGTTTTGTATTTTTTTACTTCCACCGCTTTTCTGAAATGAGCAAAGATAAATGCACCATTTTTATAATCGCGGTACTGAGGAGTAACATAATCCAATTCAATTTCTAATCGCTTCCCATTTTCCTGGGCAATAATCAGTCCTGCAAAATTCATATTTCTCATTATCATTAATACCATCCGATTGTTATTCGGTTGTGCTTTAAAATCGGGAAAATATTTATTTATGTCTTTTTTAAAATGAATCAGAAATTTTTGAATGTATTCCTGATTGCTTTCCGATTCTATTATTTCAAAGATATCTTTTTGAAAGTATATTTTTTGCAGATAGTATAAATTGGTAAAGGCAATTATTAGATTCATGATTCCAACAGGTAATGAACCAATAAAAAATCCGTAAAAAGAAAACACGGCTGCACCAAACAGGTTAAATATTCGCAAGCGTAATATCGACGATAAACTTAACGAAATTAGTACAAGTATAGAGGCAGCGTAACCTATCCATTCTATAAGGGGAATACTCAATAATTCTAACTCTTTCATCCAGCAAATGTACCATTTTTGCAAGAATAGAACATAGGGAAAATCGTTGGTACTACTCTATTCTGTTACAAATAGGTTACACAATACCAGCGAGGTTTTCAAAAAATTGGGCACAAAAAAAGGGGTTGAAATGAGCTTTCGAATTGCATAGAATATTTTAAAAATGGACACACGAAATAATGTTTAGTCACGATTTTAATATCTTCAAATAAAAAATCCGATTAACATCAGATTTTGATGTTCACCTGATTTTACTAGCCTTCCCTCTTTGCAAGTATTTAGTGTTCGTCTACAAAGTCCGACTTCTATGTTACACTTGTTAAAAAGTGAACTCCTTTGTTTCTGACTTCGAAAGCCTCGAATTATAACTTTCTAGTTCAATCGCTTTATCTTTATGGACAGACTCTATAGAATTATATATATATTTTTGTTGAAATTGTTTTATCTTGAAATATCCGTATCAGATAAATTCCATCTGCAAATCCATCAACATTCACCGTTTTTACATGTTCAGAAACCAAATTAGATTGAAACAATAATTTGCTGGTAAGTGAATAAATTTGAACACTGGAAATAGGTTTTGCCGCATACTTTGTTTCTAAAAATAAGCTTTCCTTCAAACCAATGAATTTCTGAATGAATTACTCAAGGAAGATAATGCTAAAATATATTGTTAAATATCCGGCAGTTTTTTTGATGAAATTTTATATTCAGAATACTGCAGAAACGAAAGTTTAATCTATTTTTACACAATATTTTAAGTATGAAGAAGAACATTGAAAATAGCACAAAATTAAATTCTGTAGCCAAGCCCTTTTTGAAATGGGCAGGTGGTAAAGGACAATTACTTAAAGCTTTTCAAGGTTTTTATCCTGAAGAATTAAAAACAAAACAGATAAAAAATTACTACGAACCATTTATTGGAGGGGGAGCACTTTTTTTTGATATAGCACAGCGCTACAACATTCAGTCGGCATTTCTTTACGATATTAATGAAGAGTTAATTTTAACGTACCGAGTCATTCAGCAAGATGTTTTGAATTTGATTGAATATTTGAACGATTACAAAAAGAAATACGAAAAATTGGATGAGGAAGCTCAATCTGCTTTTTACTATAAAACAAGGGAGAATTTCAATAAGAGCCGGACTAAAATTAATTACTCAAAATATTCAGAAGAGTGGATTTTACGCGCTGCTCAAATAATATTTATGAATAAAACCTGTTTTAACGGGCTGTTCAGATTTAATTTAAAAGGCGAATTTAATGTGCCAATGGGCAGGTATAAAAGTCCTAAAATATTGGATGAACAGAATTTAGTTAAAACCTCAAAGCTTTTGGAAATAGCCGAAATAAAAAAGGCAGATTTTAGGGAAGTTGAAAATGACATAGTTGGAAATTCATTCGTTTATTTCGACCCTCCCTATCGTCCAATTAGCAAAACGTCAAGCTTCACATCGTACAGCAAAAATAAATTTGAAGATACTGAACAGAAAAAATTAGCGGAATTGTTTCAACGTCTCAACAACAAGGGAATTAAACTAATGCTGAGTAATTCAGATCCTAAAAACAATAATATAGAGGATAATTTTTTCGATGACATTTATATGAAATTCCATATCTTTCGAATTCCTGCAAAGAGAATGATAAATTCGAATGCCGCCAAAAGAAATGCCATTAATGAGATTGTTGTGACAAATTATTCGGTGAAATAGTCCTACTTTTTCATCCAATAAATAATCCTCCAATTTTATAGGTATTTCTGTATAAATGGAATATGAGAAGTAGTTCGGCAACGCTTGTCTCGAACAGTGTAGCTCTTCGCCAACAATGCTTTATTTTGATCAAAATATTGACGAGTCAGCCGATGGGAACGCAGGATTCGGGTTAAAAACCCACACAACCATTTCCGATTATTGGGGAGTTCCGCCACATCAACGCTGGATGAATGAAGGTACATTTAATGGCGGCCAATTATCTTCCGAAGAAAAGAAATTGAATTCTTTTTATGAAACATTATTAAGCTTTTCGTCGAAATCGGCTGCATTAACTGGGAAATACATAGAAAGCCACAGCCTGAACCGAAAAAATACAGAAGGTTATACGAACAAGATATCCTCGTTTGGCGGAAAACAGGAGAGCAGGTTAAAGACAAAATTCTGCAGCCTACTGAGATGCAGGCAAAACTAATTGAAATGAAAATTTGAAATGTGGATCATGCATTGCACAAAACAAGAATGTATATTAAAACTCACGGTGTGAATACACCCAAAGTGGGGTTGATAATTGAAATCATTCACAGTTATTTACAATTCATGCGGTGACTTTTAATTAATTAACAACCTCCCTGTACACTCTTTTTCTTTTTTCTCTTTGCGATTGGAGGTTTGGGTCCAGCTGCCTTTGTTGTTGTTTGTGTTTCAATAGCTGCTCCACCAAGAGCCATTCCAGCACCTTTACGTAAATTGTATTTTATAATCTCTTCGTTTGGACTACCCGTTTTTGGAGCTTCAGGATTCATTATGGTTTCAGCCCAATAATTTACTCCTCCCTGTAATACATAATTATTCTCGTATCCTAACTGGCGGGTAATCATCCACGCTTGGTTTGCATCGTTGGTTCCGTTGGAATAAAATACATTTAACTTCACTTCCTGATCAATGTATTCTTCCCACTCTTCATTTAAAACATCAACCAAAGGAATATTAATAGAATTTGGCAAATTGAATTTTTCGTATTCGTCGGCACTTCGAACATCTATTAATTGAAGCGTTGGATCTTTTTGAATGATCATATCCGCCACATCATCGGGATACATGAACTGTGTTCCGCTTTTTACTTCTTCCAAAAGCTCTTCTGCAGTTAATTTATATTGTTTGGTTGTGTTTTCAGGTACAGCTGCAATAATCAATCCCAGAGGAATTACAATAGTCGCTAATATTGTTAATGCTTTCATCTCATTATATTTTTAAATTTTCAAATGTATTCGATGGAACTCGCTTTTTATGACTCTCCCTTGTGAAAGAAATCATATAGGCTCGTTTCATATCTTAAAATTTTAATTCTTTTTGATTCAATTTGTAATCATCCCTTGCAAAACGTTTTTCGGCTTTTTCGGCAACCCAAAACATTCCTAACGCAACAATTACAAGCAATAAGGTAAATACTCCTCTCGAAGTTCCTAACACATCACTCATAAGAGGAGAGCCAAGGTATTTGGCATTGAAAAATTCTTCCCAAAGTGGAAATCCTTCAGTAAAAAGAAAGATCCCAATAAATATTCCACCTACATAAGCCAAGGCGTCAAGTTTACCAATTGCTACGGCGGAAAAAGAAGTTCCGGGGCAATATCCACCTAAAATAAATCCAACACCCATAATTACACCTCCGCCTAATGCCGAGTATAAATAAGTTGGATTAATATAAATATAGTTTAAATCAATTTGTCCGAAAAGACTTAAAAAAAGCAATCCCAAAGCACCTACAATGGCTGCCGTGAAAAATACTTTTAATACTGTTGCATCGTAACCATAAAACATTCCGGCTAACCGGCGGCTCGATGAGAATCCATTGGCTTCAAGAATAAATCCAAATCCAATTCCGATGACAAACGCAAATAACATATTGGCGTTTTCTGATATTATTTCGTTTACTATTAGTGGTCCCATTTTTTCAATTTATTATTGATGAATGATTATTATTTCTTAAAGCCAAAGTTTTCGTGCGACGTAAGCTAATGCGAAAGCAGTTCCGAATATACCGACCATGGTTACAAAACCACCAACCGATAACACCGACATTCCGGTAAGCGCTGAACCACTCGTACAACCACGTCCAAGCTGAGATCCAAAGCCAAAGAAAATCCCTCCAATAACGGCAAAAATTATGCGCGTTTTCTTGGTTACATTAGGACCTTTTTCGACTTTAAATTTTAAACGTCCACCCAAAGCACCCGACAGGAAACCACCTACCAAAACACCCATCATTTCAAAAACTAACCATGAGCTCATTGGTTTAGGATGCGACTCTAAATAATCTTTATAAAAAGCTGTGTTTTCTGCGTGTGCTGGAGCAACAGTTTTAACCCCTGTAACAACAACACTTTTCGCAGCGCCACTGGCGCCAAGTCCGCGACCTGAAATCCAGAAAGAAAATATCAGCACAAAGCCTAAAAGAGCTCCGCCAACATAAGGATTCATGTATTTTTTCTGTTTCATATTTTAAAAATTAGATTTGAGACACAAGAATCAAGACACAAGACAAGAAGTTTTTCATTCCATTTATATTTCTTAATTCTTTTTTCATGAATGTTTTTTATAATAATTTATCTTTTTCACTTTAAACCTTAAACTCTTAACTTTGCACTAATATAACCAACGACTCATTTGTCCGGCATACGAAATAATAAACCGCAACATTAAACTACCGAAAAGAACTAATACCACCGGAATAATAGCCGGAATATGAAATTTACGAAGCTCCAAAAATTCAAGAACTGCAGGTAAAATCATACCAATAATCACTACAAAAATCCAGAATGGTGCTGTGTAAGGACCGCCTAAAAATAAATTAGCCGCATCAATCTGAACTTGTGTACTTGCCAAAAAACCCATAAACATATGGATGATTAAAAACAATTCGATGCCAATCAGCATAATATCTATTTTGGCAAAGTTTATCCTTTCTTTTGGCCTTTTTGAAAACATAATAATCACTGCAGCTCCGGCCGAAAGTCCCGAAGTTAAAAACAGCGGTCCTAAAATCGATGTATTCCAGAGCGGTCGGGCGTTAAATGCAGAAAATAAAATCCCTGTATAAATTCCAAGTATCACTGAAAAATAGAGAATTACCCAGGCCAAATATTTTTTATTCTTTTGCAGAAACTGTTCGATATCCTTTATAATGGTGAACTTCCAATCCCAATTCGGAAAAAATTCTTTGATGTGAAGTGCTACCCAAACCATCGAAAGTGGGGTAATTGCCATCAAAGTCCAGGCTCCCCACGACATGGGCGATTGAATTCGAATAACGGTATATAATTGCCAGAAATACAATTTATGTTTTAAATCGAAAAACAAAGCAACTAATCCAATTATCAAAACAAAAGGTACAATAATGGGTGCTCGTTTTACAGCTCCACTGTATTTATTTTCTTTACCAAGAATGGTGTACAAACTGGCAAAAAACAGAATTCCGGCTGCTAATCCTCCAAGAAAAAGATACAAAGGAATGTGCCAGTGCCAGATTTCCAGATGAGGATCGATGTGTGGGTTTAATCTCCCAGATGTAATTATTTCTTCTCTCATGATTTCAATATTAGATAAGATAATAAACATGAGGTTTTGTTCCTGCCTCAGGAATTAATGTTTTTGACTTTCTTTTTTTCAGTATTTGTGAAACTTCACTATTTGCATCGTCAAGGTCTCCAAAATACATACACTTGGTTGGGCAAACCGCAACACATGCCGGCTGCTGTCCTTTTTTCACACGGTGCAAACAAAAAGTGCATTTATCAACATAGCCGTCGGGGTGCGAATACCTTGCATCGTACGGACAACTTGTTATACAAGCTCCACAACCAATACACTTATTGGGTGTAACGATTACAATTCCACCATCTTCGTAATAACTTGCTCCGGTTGGGCAACATCTTACACAGGGTGCATTTTCACAGTGGTTACAGCGTTCCGAACGAATTTCGATTTCCAATTGAGGATAAGTTCCATCGGTTACTTCCACAATCCAATCGCGACAATAACCAATTGGCACATCGTTTTCGGTTTGGCAAGCTACCACACAATCAGAACATCCTACACACTTTTTTGTATCAATCGCCATTGCATATCTCATGATTGCGCCTCCTCTTCTTTTTCAAAACGAAATGTTACAAAATTCCCTCTCATTCCTGTTCCCCCCATAACCGGGTCGATTAAAACACGTGTTATTAATTGCGAATCGCTGGCTCCTTTTCCATGAGCGCGGCTTAGCTTTTTGTTGGCATGACCAAAACCATGCACCATATAAACCGAATCGAAACGAATACGCTCCGTTACTCTAACTTTTATTTTAAAATCTGAAACTACACAGTCCTGATTTTCCAAGTAAACTTCCTGCCCATTTTTCAAATCCCACTCATTTGCCACTTTCGGATTCACCCAAACTGTATTGTGATCCATTAAATCGGTTAAATTTGGATTATTTGCTGTTCTACTAAATGTATGCATTGGTGCACGTCCATAATTCAAATGATAAAATCCGATAGGTGGTTCCATATGCGGCGTATACTTTGGCATCGGATCGAAACCCTCTTCTTCCAATGCAGTTGAATACAACTCTATTTTACCCGTATTTGTATTGAATTCCATTTCCTCTCCATCCTGAAAATAGATATCATCGTATTCCCTGGGGAAGTTTTTAACACCAATTCGTTTCATTTCCTCCAACGAAGAATCAACTTGTTTTAATTGCCAATCCAACACTTCTTCAAAATTATTCCAGGCAAAATAATCTTCCAATCCTAATTTTTTTGAAAGCTCTTTTGCCATCCAATAAGCTGGCTTTGTATTGTATTTTGGTTCCGCTGCAGGCATTCTCAATGCAATATTTGGGTTACGTCCCTGAACAATACGCAAATCATCCCAACGTTCTAAATATGTACATTCCGGCAAAACAATATCTGCATAACCGGTAATCTCCATCGGCATTGTATCAACCACAACCAAAAGGTCCAAATTATTCATTGCTTCAATGGTCTTTTTCTGATCAGGCAACGTCATTATCAGATTAGTTCCATTCACAATCCAACCTTTAATATTGCAATCTAAATCAGGAGTTGGAATTGTTGCATCGCAAACTCCTGAAGCCAAAGCCAAATCAGCTAAATTGTATTTACCTCCCATTGCATCACGCCAATCTCGGGTAGCTTTTGGAAATTCAGGATGTGGATAGGCCGGCACACTGATTTTTTCAGGGACAAAAAATCCGCCTCGCCGTCCCCAGGAACCCAGCAAAGCGTTTAATATGGCTACCGCGCGTAAACGTTGTGTATCGTCGCCGTACCAAGTAACATGCCTTCCGGGATGAATAATTACCGATGGCGCAGCATTTGCCATTTCGCGTGCAGTTTCCCTAATTTGGTCTGGTTTTATTGTAGTTATTCCATAGGCCCATTCGGGTGTATATGGCTGAACATAAGCCTTTAATTCATCAAAACCGTAGGCATATTTTTCTATGTATTTCGCATCGTACCAGTCGTTATTAATAATCTCGCGAATCCATGTAAGTAACAAAGCAATATCTGTAGCCGGTTTAATCGGCAACCAGAATTTTGATTTACTTGCCACAGTTGAGAAACGAGGATCAACAGTAATTATTGAAGCTCCTTTGTCTATTGCCTCCGACATTTCCTGAACCTGTCCGTTGTGCATATTTTCGCCCAAATGCGATCCAATTAAAACAAGACAACGTGTGTCGCGAATATCGGTTGGTTCCGGAGAATTTAGACCTGCACCAAAAGTTGCCAAAAACGCAACTTCCCGGGGACCGCGGCACTGAGCATACGATGGTGCTGCAATATTATTGGAACCAAATGCTTTTAATAAAGTTCCCCAATAATGACCACCGGACCCGTGTGTGAATAAAGCCGTACATTCAGGACCATGCTCCGTTTTTATTTTCTGCATTTTTTCAGCAATAAAATCAAAAGCTTCATCCCACGAAATATCTTTATACGTCTGTTTTCCATCTGCACCGATTACCCTTTTTAAAGGATTTTTCAAACGGTCTTCATCGTAATACATCCCAATACCACCTGTACCGCGTGGACAAAATCGTCCTTTGCAGTTCGTATCATCGTCATTACCTACTATTTTCTTTATTGTACCATCCTCTTTTTTATGCACCCAACCGGCACATTTCCAAAAACAAACTTCGCAATAAGTTGGAGTCCGTTTTAAATCGAGTGTACCAATTTCACTCAATTGATTATTTGAATTATCAGGAATTGCAGAATGCAAATATTTTGCTCCAGCTAATACTCCCACGGTACTCAATGAAGATATTTTTATAAACTCGCGTCTTGAATTAGACATATATTTCCAATTTTATTGTGTAAAAATAGTAATTCTTTATATCGACATATCTAAAAAAATAGATATTTCAAGAACGAAAAAACCATATCGCGCATATGTTTATATACAAAACGACAGCTTACCCTTACTCATCTGCATGTGAGGATTTTACTAAACAAATGCACGAGTAAATTATATTTGTGTTTGGGCGAAATTTAAAATGATTCCAAACAAAACAAATGCCACCAACAAAATGCGAATGACGTTTCTATATATTAATTAGTCAAACCTTAAAAAGCCAGATATTTTGAAAGTTTAGATTTTGAAAATA
>CAYZBC010000034.1:0-26607 GCA_964476535.1 uncultured Maribellus sp. | reverse complement strand
AAAGAAAAAAAACAGTGATAAACATGCCCTTTGCAATAATTTTCTCCAGACAGCCAAAAAAACAAAAAGTACAAAACTAAAAATTGAAATTGAGTTGAAAAACACCGAATTAAAGATAAAAAAACTAAAAGAGACTATTTTTAAAAACCTAATTTTATAACTGCGGATTTAAGGTAATACTAATTATAAAAATCAGAACAAAAATTAAAATGGGTGAAAGTGTTATTCTCATTTGTATAGAATTTATTGCAGTTTTTTTGTAGTGGAATATATTTTATCAAAGTTAAAAATAATGAGGTAGAGATTTTCTTTTTAAAAAATTTTCAAAAATGATTATTTTTTTCAAAGTTTGAATTAAATGGAATTTAAATGTATTTTCGGAACTTAAATTTAAACCAATAAATATGAAAGCAGCTGTTTTAGAATCCTATAACAATTTTGTTTGGAAAGATGTAGAAACTCCAAAAGTTAAATCAGGGGAAGTTTTGGTTCGAATAAAATTTGCCAGTATTTGTGGTACCGACATGCATATTTTTCCAGGCGATTTTCATCCGCGTACACCGGTTCCGTTTATTCCGGGCCACGAAATGGGTGGGGTAGTAGCAGAAGTTGGTGAAGGAGTTACAGGTTTTCAAACTGGCGATAAAGTAGCCGTCGACCCGATAATTTGGTGCAATGAATGCCCGGCTTGTAAACGCAAACATTATCCGGCATGTACCAGCTTGAAATTGTTGGGTGTTGACATGGACGGTGGTTTTGCTGAATATGTAATTGTACAACCACACATGCTTTTTAAAACATCTCCCGATTTACCTAATGAACATGTTGCATTAACTGAGATTTATGGGATTGGTTTTCATGCCAATCGGCGTGCCGAAACAAAAGAAGGAGATGTGTTGGCAATTTGGGGAGCTGGCCGGGTTGGACAGGTAATTTTGCAGGCGGCACGCACAAAAACTCAAGGTACTATTTATATTGTTGATCCATTGGATAATCGATTGGAAATTGCTGAAAAATACAATGAAAATGTTATTGGAATAAATCCAAAAAAAGAAAATCCGGTAGATGTAATCAAACGGCACACCAATGGAAATGGTGTTGATATTGCTTTCGAGGCGATTGGTCATGCCGAAGAAATAGAGGGAGTTTATACTCCCATCCGAAGTTGTATTCAAAGTTTGAGGGGTGGTGGAAAAGTTTGTGTATTAGGTTTGTCAGATCATCCGGCTCCAATAGTATTTAAAGAGTTAATCTGGAAAGAAGCACAAATAATTACATCGCGTGTGAGCGATGGAGAATTTTCAGAAGTGATTGAACATTTAAATGCAGGTAATTTAAAACCTGAAGCATTAATTTCAAAAATAATGCCCGGTTCACAAATTCAAGAGGCATTTGAATTGTTGCAAAAAGAGAAAGAGAAGTATTTAAAAGTGTTGCTGGATTTTAGTTAAGGGGGAAATTAGTTCCATGCTTCACAGCCTGTGTCGTTTGGTGCTTGTTTTATGAAATCCCAAAACTTATCAATCGATAATATATGCAAGAAGATCCTTATATTTTAACCAAAGAATCAATTAAACCCGCGCCAACTACCTTTTTTGGTAAACTTAAATATCTCGGACCCGGTTTTATTTTGTCGGCTTCGGTGGTTGGATCTGGCGAACTAATTTCTACTACAACTTTAGGAGCCAAAGCAGGTTTCGTTACTTTTTGGGTAATTATTGTAAGTTGTTTCGTCAAAGTAGCCATTCAGCTTGAATTTGGGAAACAGGCAATTCGAACCGGCGAAACTGTTTTTACATCGTTAAACCGTTTGGGCGGTCCGCGTTTTGGCAAACAAAAAGCCAATTGGAGTTTATGGACATGGCTGTTTTTGTGGTTGTTTAAACCGCTTCAATTGGGTGGAATTATTGGTGGTGTTGCCATTACATTGAACATGGCTTTTCCCTCGATAAATATTATCTGGTTTGCAATTATTATGGGTGTGGTTGTAGCTACAATGGTTTTTAAAGGGTATTATATTTTTATTGAAAAGGTGTCGGTTGTTCTTATGCTGGTTTTTACTTTTTTTACAATTGCCGCTGTTTTTATGCTTCAGAATACAGTTTATGTATTTGGTTTAGATGATGTAATAGAGGGAGTGCGGTTTAAATTACCGGTAGCAGCTGTTGGTTTTGCCATTGCAGCTTTTGGATTAACGGGTGTTGGTGGCGACGAAATTGTTGCCTATAATTATTGGTGTCTCGAAAAAGGGTATGCACGGTTTACCGGTCCTTTTGAAGATTCCAATGAGTGGAGGAAAAGAGCAAAAGGCTGGATTAAAGTTATGAATCTCGACGCCATTTTGTCGATGGTGGTTTATACATTGGTTACAGCTGCTTTTTATTTGTTGGGAGCAGCGGTTTTATATCAACGCAAAGAAATTCCTGCAGGATTTGAAATGATAGAAACTCTTTCGCTAATGTACACCGACTCTTATGGAATTTGGGCGAAAAGTTTTTTTCTTTTTGGTTCTTTCATAGTGTTATTTTCAACTCTGTTTTCTGCATTGGCAGCTCGCACTCGCATTTTTTCTGATTTGTTTGGCCAACTTGGCTGGATTGATTTTTTCAATTTAAAACAACGAAAAAACACAGTTGCAATAACTGCATGGGTTTTTCCGGTTTTATGGGTTATTGCTTTATTGTGGGTAAAATCACCAGTTTTAATGGTCACTTTTGGGGGTATTATTACTTTTTTTATGCTTTTGACAATTGTTTATGCCGGGTTACATTTCCGTTATAAACAAAAACAATACGGTTTAGAATCTTCTAAATTTTATGATATTGCTTTGTGGGTAAGTTGTATAGCCATTTTTTTAGTTGGTTTTTACGGGGCAGTATCACTTATCTAGAAACGAAATAGATAATTGTATAACACGTTAATATTTTTTGGAACTACAAAATATATCTCTACTTTCGTGTTCGTACACGGAAAATTTTTCCGAGGTATAAGAATTTCATAATTAAATAAAATACGATGGAAATAAGTAAATACAGTTTTGGGGTAGGTGACCGATTTAATCACCAGGGACAAGCACAACTAAAAGCACTGATGAAAGCTAATGCACAGGGTGTGGAAGTTACTCCTGTTTGGAATAAATCGAACCGGGAGCATAATATAGTTTATTCTGAACCAGAAGGAACGCGGGCAGAAGCAAATGAAGCCGTAAAAACTCTTGGATGGGAAAAACCATTTTTTGTTGATGCAGATCACATTAATTTATCGAATGTGGACCGT
This sequence comes from uncultured Maribellus sp., assembly GCA_964476535.1. Lineage (GTDB taxonomy): Bacteria > Bacteroidota > Bacteroidia > Bacteroidales > Prolixibacteraceae > Draconibacterium. The sequence goes on along the minus strand of CAYZBC010000034.1, from coordinate 23,331 downwards.
TTTATTGAACATTCAGATTTTTTTACACTCGATGTTGCCATGTATATTGGAAATGAATCTCTGGCAGAAAATGTTGCAGCATTCAAAAAATCTTGCTCGGTTTTAGGCAACGAAGTTAATATTCCTGGGATAGCTGATTCGATTGTTATTTCCAACGAATTATTGGATGAAGTTTCAGGTAAATATTTGACAGCAGTTAAAGAAGCCGGTAAAATTTATCGCCACATTGAAGGTGTAAAAGGTGCAGGCAATTTTGTTACTGAAGTTTCGATGGATGAAGTGGAAGATCCGCAAACTCCGGTTGATATGTTTTTTATTCTGAAAATGTTGGCCGACGAAAAAATTCCAGCTCAAACTTTTGCTCCCAAATTTACTGGTCGTTTTAATAAAGGTGTGGATTATGTTGGCGATGTTGAACAATTCACAAAAGAGTTCGAGCAAGATGTTTTGGTAATTGATTATGCAGTAAAGGAATTTGGTCTTCCTGAAGATTTGAAAATGAGTGTTCATTCAGGTTCCGATAAATTCACCATTTATCCGATTATGGCTGAAATCATTAAAAAATATGATAAAGGACTTCACGTGAAAACTGCCGGTACAACCTGGTTGGAAGAAGTAATTGGATTAGCGATTTCGGGAGATGAAGGATTAGTTGTTGCGAAAGAAATCTATACAAATGCTCTGTCCCGAAAAGATGAACTTTGTGCTCCTTATGCCGATGTTATTGATATTGATGACGCTCAACTTCCAACAGTAGATGAAGTTGCCGGCTGGACAGGCGAAAAATTTGGAAATACACTTCGCCACATTCCGGGACATCCTGATTACAATTTAAACTTCCGCCAATTAATTCATGTTGGTTACAAAGTGGCTGCTGAAATGGGCGAAAAATACACAGGACTTCTTGAAAAATATAGAGAAATTGTTGGGGGTTGCGTAGAAGAAAATATTTACGACCGCCATCTTGTGAGATTATTTGATTTATAGAAAGAATAAGAAATACCCAAAATTATTTGATAAACTTCGGATTTCCGTCTTCGGGCTTCCGACTAATTTTTAGATTATGAAAAAATTCATGGATAAAGATTTCCTTCTGCAAACAGAAACGGCAAAGGAGTTATACCACAATCACGCGGCAAAAATGCCCATATTAGATTATCATTGTCACATAGATCCGAAACAGATTGCAGAGGATGGTTTATTTGAAAACATAACACAGATTTGGCTGTACGGAGATCATTACAAATGGCGAGGAATGCGAACCAATGGTGTAGATGAGAAATATTGCTCCGGCGATGCATCGGATTGGGAAAAATTTGAGAAGTGGGCAGAAACTGTTCCATACACATTGCGGAATCCGTTGTTTACATGGACACACATGGAACTGAAAAAATTCTTTGGAATTGATAAAGTATTAAATCCGACAACTGCAAAAGAAATTTGGGACGAGTGTAATGCAAAATTGCAAACACCCGAATATTCGGTTCGAAATATAATCCGAATGGCGAATGTCGATACCATTTGTACAACCGACGATCCCATTGATTCGTTGGAATACCACAAGCAAATTAAAGCCGATGGTTTTGAAGTTGCAGTTTTACCTGCCTGGCGACCTGATAAGGCAATGGCCGTTGATAATACAAAAACATACAATGAATACATTAATAAGTTAGCTGCGGCTGCCGATATTAAAATTAATTCATTTACAAGTTTTATTGCGGCTTTGGATAAGCGCCATCAATTTTTTCACGACAATGGTTGCCGGTTGTCTGATCATGGATTGGAAACTTTTATTGCTGAAGATTACACCGAAACTGAAATTGAACAAATTTTCGCAAAAGTCAGGGGCGGTGCAGATTTAACTTTAGACGAAGTTTTGCAATTTAAATCGTGCATGTTATATGAATTTGGAATTATGGATCATTCTCGTGGCTGGACGCAGCAATTTCATGTTGGAGCTTTGAGAAACAACAGTACACGTTTATTTAATTTGTTGGGTGCTGATGTTGGTTTAGATTCCATTGGCGATTTTGAAATTGCAAAACCATTATCGAAATTGCTCGATCGCCTCGACATGAAAAACCAATTGGCTAAAACTGTTTTATATAATTTGAATCCTCGCGATAATGAATTGATTGGAACAATGATTGGTAATTTTCAGGATGGTTCTGTGCCGGGTAAAATGCAATTTGGTTCAGGATGGTGGTTCCTCGATCAAAAAGATGGAATGGAAAAACAAATGAATGCCCTATCAAATCTTGGTTTACTAAGTCGTTTTGTTGGGATGTTAACTGATTCTAGAAGTTTCTTGTCATATTCTCGTCATGAATATTTTCGACGTACATTGTGCAATATTCTGGGAAACGATGTTGAAAATGGAGAAATTCCTTACGACATGGAATTACTGGGTAATATGGTGGAAAACATTTGTTTTAACAACGCCAAAGAATATTTTAACTTTTGACAAATAGATAATTTTAGTTAAAAACTGACCGATATTTTGAGAGAAATATATCTTTGCAATCGGTTGCATTAATATTTTTCCAAGATTAGAACAATGAATAATAAGGTAATTACATTCGGTGAAATTATGTTGCGTCTGGCGGCTCCCGATTATTTACGTTTTTCTCAAAGTAATTCTTTAACAGCTACTTTTGGTGGAGGTGAGGCAAATGTTGCTGTATCACTTGCCAATTATGGAATTTCTGTTGATTTTGTTACACGACTACCAAAAAATGATATTGCGCGATCTTGTAAAATGGATTTGCAAAAATATGGGGTGGGAGTTGATAAAATTGTTTACGGTGGCGAACGTTTGGGAATTTACTTTTTGGAAACAGGCGCAGTGAGCCGTGGAAGCAAAGTGGTTTATGACCGGGCAAATTCAGCTATTTCCGAAATTCAAATCGGAATGATTAATTGGGACGAAGTTTTTGGTGGGGCGAATTGGTTTCATTGGACAGGAATTACTCCCGCAATTTCTCAAGGCGCAGCTGACGTTTGTCTGGAAGCAATTCAAAAAGCAAATGAAATGGGAATTACTGTTTCCTGCGATTTGAATTACAGGAAAAATCTTTGGAATTACGGGAAAACTGCAGGTGAAGTTATGCCGGAGTTAGTTGCCGGAACCGACATAATTCTTGGAAACGAGGAGGATGCTGAAAAAGTGCTTGGTGTAAAACCTGAAGGAATTGATGTAACGGGAGGCTATGTTGAAGGAGCAGCTTACGAATCGGTATCAAAACAAATAATGGCACAATTTCCACGATGTAAAAAAGTAATAACTACTTTGCGCGGTTCGGTTAATGCCAACCACAACAGTTGGTCGGGTGTGCTTTGGGATGGAGAGAAATTATTCGAAGCACCAACCTATGAGATTACGCATATTGTTGACCGTGTTGGTGGTGGCGATTCATTTATGGGAGGATTAATTTATGGTTTGCTTACCTATAAAAACGATGATCAAAAAGCACTTAATTTTGCAGTTGCAGCGTCGTGTTTAAAACATACTGTTTACGGCGATTTCAATCAGGTAACCACTGAAGAAGTTGAGAAGTTGATGGGTGGTGATGCATCGGGTAGGGTAGCACGTTAAGAAGAAAAATAGAAAGATATGGCTCGATTCACAAGAATAGAAGTAGCGCTTAAAATGAAAGAAACCGGAATGGTTCCGGTATTTTATCATAAAGATGTTGAGGTTTGCAAAAATGTTGTGCAGGCTTGTTACGATGGCGGAGCACGAGTTTTTGAATTTACAAATCGAGGCGATTTTGCTTCTCTTGTTTTTGGCGAACTAAATAAATGGGTAATAACCGAATGCCCTGAAATGATGATGGGAGTCGGTTCAATTATAGACGAAGGAACAGCATCAATGTACATTGCACTGGGCGCAAATTTTATTGTTTCACCATTGATTGATGAAGGAACTGCCAGAGTTTGTAACAAACGAAAAGTATCGTGGAGTCCGGGTTGTGGTTCGGTTACCGAAATTGGAAGGGCGCATGAATTGGGAGCCGAAGTAGTGAAAATATTTCCAGGTTCGCAAGTGGGAGGCCCCGGATTTGTAAAAGCTGTTTTAGGTCCAATGCCATGGACGAGTATTATGCCAACAGGTGGAGTAGCACCAACTGAAGAAAATTTAAAAGCGTGGTTCGAAGCCGGGGCAACTTGTGTAGGAATGGGATCGCAATTATTCCCAAAAGAAGTTTTGGCAAACAAAAATTATTCCTACATTACGGCAAAATGTGCCGATGCACTGGCTATAATAAAGAAATTTCAAAAAAGTATTAATGTATAAACCTAAAATTTATGACAGAATCAAAAACACCAGTTGGTAAGTACCGGTATCGAATTCTTGCTTTATTATTTTTCGCAACATCCATAAACTATTTCGATAGAAGTATTATGGGAGTTATGTCTCCCGATCTTATTGAATGGTTTGGTTGGACTAAACAAGATTATTCAAATGTTCTTATTGCATTTCAAATCGCTTATGCTATTGGATTTCTTACTATGGGAGGAATTATTGATCGATTAGGTACAAAAAAAGGATACTTTTTGTCTATCGGTTTATGGAGTGTATTTGGAATGATACATGCTGGAATTGGTCGAGGATTTAGTTTGATTGGTTTTATGCTTGCTCGTTTTGGACTGGGATTCGGAGAATCAGGTAACTTTCCCGCAGCAATTAAAACTACAGCTGAATGGTTTCCTAAAAAGGATAGAGCTTTTGCAACCGGAATTTTTAATGCAGCAACTAGTGTAGGTGCTATTGCCGCGCCATTTGTTGTAGGTGCCATTGTTTATTGGAGTGGAGGAGACAAGGGTGAAGGTGAGTTAACCAACTGGCAGATTCCATTTTTAATAACAGGAGCATTGAGTGCTATTTGGGTGTTTTTATGGTTAAGAACATATAAGAAACCTGAAGAGCATCCTAAGGTTACCAAGGAGGAATTAGAATATATTAATAGCGACTCTGAGGTTGAAACGGTAGGAACAGTTCCTTGGAAAGATGTTTTCTTTAAAAGAGAAACATGGGGTTTTTCTTTAGCTAAAATTACCGATGCTGTTTGGTGGTTTTATCTTTTTTGGGGAGCAATTTTTCTTGCAGAAAAATTTGGAGTAAAAATTAAAGAAATGGGCTTGCCATTTTTGGTAATATATTTAATTGCCGATTCAGGAAGTGTATTTGGTGGTTGGCTCTCCGGGGCTTTTATCAAAAAAGGTTGGTCGATAAATAAGGCCAGGAAATTAACTTTATTAATTTGTGCCTTGGTTATCTTACCAGTAGCTTTTGTTGCAGTAACCGATAATAAATGGCTGGCTATATTTCTAATTGGTCTTGGAGCAGCTGGTCATCAGGCTTGGTCTGCAAATATATTTACTCTAGCGTCAGATATATTTCCTAAAAAAGCTACTGCTTCGGTAGTTGGAATTGGTGGAATGGTTGGTGCAGTTGCTGGTATTTTTAGCAATATTTTCTTAGGATTAGTACTTGATGATGCAAATAATACTGGATTTTTCTGGGCATTTTTAATTGCTGGTTCATTATATCTAATTATTCTGGGAGTTGTGCATTTAATTATTCCTAAAATGACACCGCTTGATGATAATTTACAATTAATAAAAGAGTAACAATTATTTCAAAAATATTTGAGGGAGGGCTGGATTTTTCAGCCCTCTTTTTTGTTTTCTAAGAAAAGAATATGGAATTATTTGTTTTGCAAATTATTCTTTTTGTAGAGAATTTTGACAATCAATTAATATGTATATATTTTTGATATAATATCAAATATCTGTAATTTCTGAAAGTGTTAAAAAACAATCTATCTGTAGAAGAAATAAAAAAACCTCCTTCGCGAAGCAGGACTGTGTTTTCAGATATCTGGCATTTTTTATTGAATAAACCCAAAATCCACACTTTAATAAAATTCGATTCGGAAGAAAAACGTCAGGAATATAATCAGCGAATTATGCAACGTGTTGGAATCGATGTCGATCGGAATTCAATTTTGAATATACATAAAATTGGTGTTGAAGCGCCGGTAAGTTACATTTTTAACGAGCTAATGAATTGGAACGGTGATTCAACTTGCTGGCCAAACCACGTGGCAAAAGTAGAGCGCATTGAAGATAAAATAGAAGAGATTAGAATTTTACCTTTTGGTTGGTCTAAATATCCTTTCAACTTTATGAAAAGCTTTTTTGGTTTGCACTTAATTCCACTCTTTTTACTGAATTCAATTCGAATAAAACAAGTCCCTGACGCATTTGATTTCGACAATGCCCGTTATCTTTTATCCCGATGCAGGGGTATCCGATTGGCATTTATACGATGTATGTACGTTCATCCATTGCCGAAATGGGAGAAACTGCACATTCGCAATTAATATTTGCAGTTAGTTTTAATTTTTATGGAAAAGAAAAACAAGCAAACAAATTGGTAAATAAAATATGGGAGGCTATTCATAACCGAGTTACTTCTAATGTATTAAACCCCTTGAAGCAGTTAAGCGAGTGGCGAATTGAAAAAATGGAAAATAGTCAAGAGTATTCGTAGTTCTTAATTAAAACAAGCTAGAATAGAAGAGGAATATTCTGCCTAAGCATAAATATTACAAGTAAGATATTCCAAAAATAAAGGGATATCTGACAGTTGACAAATACCCCATTAATAATTCAGTTAAACAGCATTTATAGTTTTACCGACGTGGATACGTTTTTTGCTTTTTGCGATTCGTAGCTTAAAGTAATTTCACCTTTTCCTTCAATTAAAAACTGATATTCAACAATTCCGTAACTTGGAATTGACAGGAATTGAAGTTCTGGTTTTTTCTCTTTGTAGTTTACTTTGTCAAGGCGAATGTCGCTAATTTTCCCACCCGCAATTACTTTTCCACCCGAAACCTTTAACATATCTTCAGGGTAAAGTTTACTGCTTGCCGAATAGGCTGACATGGAAGGTAATCCCTTTTTGTTCTGCAATCGAACCCGCACTTGTTTTAAGTTTTTGCTAATCTCTTTTACATCAAAAACTTCCATCGAAATTTCGGGCGTTTGTTCAGCAGCAAGAAATACAACCGAAGCGTTTCTGTGAACCAATTCTTGCAACATAAACGGGTGAGGTAAACGAGAACTCATTTTTACCCAGCCACCAATTTCAATTTCGCCATAAACCGGATGGTCGTATTTCTCCCATTCTTTGTACAATTCGCCCTGAACAACATGGTCGTTAAATTTTAGTAGTTCCCGGTTTTGTTCGGGAGATCCTCCTCTTCTAAATCCTTCTTCCGGCTCTTCCGGTTTTGTTTTATTCACATCTTCACGATAAGTTTCCGTTTCACGTTGGAATAACTCGCCGACAAACGAGAATGCCCCATGTAAAAAGAAAAGGTGTGAATCAAAATCGCCGTAGGTTGGATACAAACCGTAGGACGGACCGTAAGTATAACCGGGTGTAATCTTAAGAGCTTCTTTGCCAATTGCGTCGTATGTCGCAATATCTGAAGCCGCCATCATAATCGATTTTTCTGAGGGTACCCGCAGCCACATTCCTCCATTATTATGAAAGGCAAATCCAATAATTATATTAGGGCGGGCAGAAATGTAATCGTTTATCGCTTTTAATCCAACACCCGAAAGTGGAAAGTTTCCTGCTCCACTTTGTGCATAAGGGGGCATCCAATTGAAACCCCAGTTTCGGTTTGGATCGAGATAACCTTCGGCATCTTCATTAAATTTTCCATCGCCATCGTTATCAATGCCTTCAGAACCTAAAATTGAATATTCTCCCTGCTCGCCGGGTTTAATTCGTACCATAATTCTTTTGTCTTCTGAATCTACTTTGTATTGTCCAAAAGGATCTTTTATCCTCATTTGGCAGATGCTGCCATCGCCGTCTAAATCATCCGGTGCATCTTCATCGAACAATCCATCTTTGTCATCGTCTTTTGGTACCCTTATACTTCTGCTTGAACTGGGTGTGTGTCCATCTTTGAAAAAGTGGTAGCGACCATCCACATTCACAACCGGAATTATGTAGTGGGTGTTTTTATCCAAAGCTTTTGTTACCTTCTCGTTTTCTCCATATTTAGTTAAAAGCATGTTGGCATAGTACAAACAAACTTCGCCTGCCTGAATTTCATTTCCATGAATATTTCCATCAACATAAACTCCGGGTTTGTCTAATTCATCACCAGTTTTCGGGTTGTTAATGGTTAGCGCATAAATATCGCGACCTTCTTCACTTTTTCCAAGAACTTCTAATTTTGTGAGTTTAGGATAAGCTTTATGTAAAATTTTAAGTGCTTCGTTTACTTCGTCGTAGCTGTAGTACCTGTCGAAACGTAGTGGTACTTCAATTTTTCCTTTGTCTGCTGAAAAACCAGAAAATACAATGGAAAACAGTAGGGTAAATATTATAAACTTCTTCATGACTAATTTCCAATTTTAATTTGTTTTACATCGGGTCCAAACACTGCAGATTCAATTTTTGCCGAAATGGTAGTTTTCTTATCTGCCTTAATAAGCCAGATTAATTTTTTTACCTGATTTCCTCCAATGTTTCCAAGCGGAGTACGTTTTATTCCCTCCAAAAGATCCATGTCGCCTTCTAAAATAACAATCACTGGTGCCGGCTGTCTGTTGCGTTGTCCCATGGCAATAGGGTAGGGTAAGTAACCTTTGTTTTCAACATAAATTTCGAGTTTATATACTCCGGCACCCAGATCGGTAATTTTTTCGTTTGCTAAAGTTATCTCGGGTATTTTTTTTGAAAGCTGAAGCAACCAGGGAAGTTGGACCATTAAAAGTGAGTCTATTTTTTTAGGTTTTGGCGTAGATTCCAAATAAGGAACATAACCACCTATCTCAACTTCTCCTAAAGTTGGATGATTATATTTTTGCCATTGTGCAAATCCTTTTCCTTCCAGTTCCTTTTCAGAATAAGCAAGAAGCGCTTTGTCTTTTTCGCTCAATTCATTCTCCTTCTCAGGTTTTGGCATATTTTTCAGCATACCAACCATTTGTTTTGGCGAAAATCGACCTGACTTCATCATTTCAATAACTCCTTTGGCATTGAAACGATCGGGTGCATTATTTGCTTTTAGAAATGTATCAATCTTTTCTTCTCCTAAAGCTGAAAAATCATCTGCACTCATTTTTTCAACGTCATCCAAGGAAAGTGCATCTCCATCTCCATCTTTTTTCTTTTCCTCTTTTACTTTTGGAACAGAAAACAAGTTCATACTGAATGAAGGAACTCCAAGATGATAATAGGCCCAAAGTTCAAAGGATCCATCTTTTGCCGGTGCCGGTGCGAGTGTTTCGGTATTGAATTTCTTTTCTTTCAGATACTTTTTATAATCTTCGGAGAATTTGGTGTAAAATTTCAAATCGTCATCCAGCGGATTAACGGCAGCACCGAGTCCTAAAAAGCTTGCAACCATCGAAGGTGTTACTTCCATTCCGGCTGGAACAAGCGATTTCATCATTTCAATCACTTCATCCATTGTGTAAGTTTTTGTGGCATCAATGCCAAACATTTTGGCATAACGACTTGGAATTTTAATCTTTTCAAGATTCGCTTCCCCTTTTCGTCCACCTTTGGGTGGTACTGAACAAAAGTTAGAAGTTCCCAAAGCATAAACCATGGTAATATTTGGCCTGTCGTAAATAAATCTTAAAATCCCATAAACCTCAGGAGTTTGACCTGCCCACATTCCAGCCTCTTTATTTTTATGTGAAAACAAATGCGGAAATGCTATTCCTATATTAATTCCACCTTCGCTATCTTCGTTGTATTTTCCATCTCCATCGTTGTCGATACCCTCAACATACATTTTATATTCGCCACGTTGTCCTTTTTTCGCATCGGCACGATCCATAATTCGAGGGTCTTTTTTTGAAACGATGTGAGTTCCTTCCAAATCTTTAACCCGCATTTGGGTTATTAATCCGTCACCATTCAAATCGTCGAATCCATCTTCGTTGGTCGCTTCGTCCATGTCGTTGTTCACCACAAAATCATTAATAGAACGATTACTCTTTACTTCAGAAAAGAATCCTTTTGCAGCGTCCGGATTTGGTAGTGGTAATATAAACCATTTTACATTTTCGGTGTAAGCCGAAGAATCGAGCAACATTTTTGCAAAATAAAGCGCCCCTTCGGTTGAGAGTGGAATGTTTCCTTCGAAGTTGGCACCCACAAATATTGCAGGAGCGTCTTCGAGGTTGGATCCAATTTCGAGCACAGTAATTGGTTCGCCACTTGGACTGTTTGCAATGTTATGCAGTTTAGTGGTGGCTGAATTGCTTTGTTGCAGCGTTTTGAGTGCTTGCTGAACTTCGTTGTTTGAGTGGTATTCCCCAAACGAAAGTTCAGATTGTGCAGTTGACTGAATTACTGAAAAAAACAGAAAACTCAGCAATAAATAATTGAACAGTTTTTTGACCATAGTTAATGTCTTTGTTATTATGAATTCGGTTTAAAATAATATTTACTCCTTGTAAAATTCGACAGCTCGGTTTAGTTATCGACTAAATTTTTAGGCACGGAAAAGTACAGATTTTTACATTAAATGAAAAATAAAATGACGGCGTATTTTAAACTATGTTTATTATAAAATAGAATGAATCTTCTCAAGTTAAAAAACAGTCGATAAATTTGCATATTCATTTTAATATTGAAACATTCGCTGTCCATAACTGTTACTCATGAAATCCAAAATAGAAAATATTCCGGTGTACAGCTTACACAACTTTAGTTCACCTGAACGCGACAGTCAACAATTTCAGGTTGAAGTGTTTGATGCAAATCGGCATTTCAGTGTAAAATACCCGCACAGGCACGATTTTTTTGAAGTGCTTTATCTTTCGAAAGGTTCTGGTTTTCATGTAATCGATGGGAATAAATACGAAATTAAACCTCCCTGCGTGTTCTTTATGTCGCCAGGACAAGCTCATAAAATTGAGTTCTCTAGTGACATTGCGGGATACATTTTTATATTTACTGCCGAATTCTACCTCATTAATCAAAGCAATCAAAACCGATTAATTGAATTCCCTTTCTTTTTTACTATCCGGCAGGATAACCCTCCATTAAATTTAAGTACACAGATGGATGTTTTGTTTCTGGAAAGTTTATTTGAAAAAGGAATAGCCGAAAATCAAAAAGGAGCAGATTATTCCATAGAATTACTCCGTTCCATTCTCGATTTAATTTTAACGTCAAGCGCAACACTTTACAAGACCGATGAGAGAATGTTAAATAAGGGGAAAGGACATATTGTGGTGAAGAAGTTTTTTCAATTGATTGAAGATAATTTTCACAAAAACCTAACGGTAAGTGAATATGCAGACAAACTTGCACTAACCCCAAACCATCTTACTCAAACGGTGTCTCATTTAACGGGTAAAACTTCTTCTCAAATAATTAAAGCAAAGCAGGTGTTGGAGATTAAGCGATTATTGGTGCATACCAATTTAAGTGTGACTGAAGTAGCGATGCGTTTAAATTTCCCCGACCAGTCGTATTTTGCCAAATTCTTTAAACGCGAAACAGGTATTTCGCCGTTGCGGTACAGGGTGAAGTCTCTTAAATAACCTTACAAATTAACATTCCTAAAAATAACTTAAACTGTTGGTAGTTAATTCAATTGTTTAAAAGAGTAATAATTCTTCTTAAAATAAATCCATGAAAATTACCTAAAAATCATGTGTTTTTGCATTTCTTTTCCAGTAATATTTTGTTGCTTTGTAAAGTAAAAATGTATTGCTGTTCTAATAATTAATTAGCGGCACTTAATTTCGAAGCGAGTTACTAATTTCAGGAACAGTGATTGTAGTCTAAATCAGTGTTTTATGAAAAAATAATACCCTTCGGAATGATGAATAAAAATGAAATGTAGAAAGTAGTAAAAAAATATTAATCATTTAAAATCATAAAAAAATGGCAAATTATTTCAATTCACTTCCGTTGCGTCTTCAGTTGGAGCAACTAGGAAAATGCGATTTCATGGATGAATCAGAATTCGCTAATGGAGTAGAAAAACTGGTAGGTAAAAAGATAGTTGTTTTGGGTTGCGGAGCGCAAGGGCTTGCACAAGGCTTAAATATGCGCGACAGTGGATTGGATATTTCGTATGCAATTCGTCAGGTTGAAATTGATGAGAAACAAATCTCATATCAAAATGCGGTTAACAATAAATTTGAGGTGGGTACTTTCGAGGAACTGGTTCCCAAAGCAGATTTGGTTTTAAACTTAACTCCAGACAAATACCACACTCCGGTTGTAAATGCAGCCGTTCCTTTAATGAAAAAAGGTGCTTGTCTTTCGTATTCGCATGGTTTTAATATTGTGGAAGAAGGAATGAAAGTCCGTGAAGACCTTACCGTAATAATGGTTGCTCCTAAATCACCGGCATCGGAAGTTAGAGCTGAGTTTTTGCGTGGATTTGGTGTTCCAACTTTAATTGCGGTTCACCGCGAAAACGATCCAAATGGAGATGGTTTGGATATTGCAAAAGCGTATTGTGTGGGCACCGGTGGACATAAAGCGGGTGTTTTACACTCGTCGTTTGTTGCCGAGGTTAAGTCTGATTTAATGGGTGAGCAAACCATACTTTGTGGAGTGTTGCAAACTGGTTCAATCCTTTGTTTCAACAAAATGGCTGAAAAAGGAGTTGATCCTGCTTATGCTTCAAAGTTGGTTCAGTACGGTTGGGAAACAACAACCGAAGCTCTAAAATTGGGTGGGATTACGCATATGATGGATCGTCTTTCGAATCCTGCAAAAATAGAAGCTTTTAAATTGGCGGAGGAATTAAAGGCAATCATGCGCCCGTTGTACGAACACCACATGGACGATATTATGTCCGGTAAATTTTCTTCAACCATGATGGATGATTGGGCCGATGGCGATAGAAACCTATTGAAATGGCGTGCGGCAACCGGCGAAACTGCATTCGAAAAAACAGCTGCCGGTGCGATGGAAATTAGCGAACAAGAATATTTCGATAACGGAACTTTAATGGTAGCATTTGTAAAAGCGGGTGTTGAATTGGCTTTTGATGTGATGACTGAAACTGGAATTAAAGAAGAGTCGGCGTATTACGAATCGTTACACGAAACTCCACTAATTGCAAATACCATTGCGCGTAAAAAATTATTCGAAATGAACCGGGTTATATCTGATACTGCCGAGTACGGGTGTTATTTGTTCGATCATGCCTGTCAGCCGTTGTTGGCCGATTTTATGAGTAAAATTGATACCGATGTTATAGGTGAAAATTTCAACGAAGGTAAAGACGGACACGTTGATAATAAGGAATTAATAGAAATTAACGACGAAATTCGTTACTCTGATGTTGAAATCATTGGCGCTGAACTGCGTGAGGCCATGGAAGCTATGGAAGCGATTATCTAAGGTGTATTAATAATATTTTGAAAATGGCTCTGTCGGATGACAGAGCCATTTTTGGTTTTTGCTGTTTTACTCTAAATAAATGTTTTGCTTATACCAAAATATTTGATGTGCACGATAATGAAAAATGTTCTTCGTTTTTTAAGTAAATAATGTATTCGAAAAGCCAAAATAAAACCATGAATGACATGTTTTACCCACCAAGTGCACTAAAATTACAACAAACGACTAAGTACATACTTTGCCGAAAATATAACACCCGTTGTAGTGTATTGGCAGTTGATAATTGAAATAAAAAAAATGATGTTAGTAGGTGGTATATATTTGGACCATTGAAACATTAAACAATTATTGTCATGAAAACTAGATTATTTATTTTAACAATTTGTATTGCGATTTTAAGCATGGGAGCTACTGCGAAAATTAAAGATGGGAAATCTCTCTCGGGAACTTCGTTGACCGATTTTGGGAAATACACCATTGTAAATTCTGAAGCTCCGTTGGTGGTTAACAACGGGGTTATTAAAACCTACGATCTGATGTATGAAAATACGAGCAATACTGTTCGGATTGGATTAGTTAAAGAAAAAGACTGTACAACTTTTATTGTACGTTCGGATGAATTTGAAGTGGAATACACTTGTAATAAAGGTGTTTTTGGTGTCAAAAAAATTGAACCGAAATATCAGGAGTTGCCTAAGGAAGAGATGAAGGCCAAATTGGATAAAGTTGCATATTATGCTCAACGAGTGATTTGCCAAAACAAAAAGTCGAACGATGAGCTACTGGGTTTAATTGCTTGTTATTTTCCAGATTTGGTAAATGACGAATATCAAGCCAACTTTTAAGATATTTTTTTAAACAGCGCAATTTTTTTCATAGAAATGTGAAAATTAAGCCTCCATCAGAGGATGGGGGCTTTTTAGTGAAAAAAATGTAGATTTTAGATAGTACAGATTACAAAAAGTAGAATTTAAGCCCTGTGTCGAACAACGCAGGTTTTTTCAATGAATGGCATTGATCAAAGTACCAACGGCATTACTTCATCTGCCAATGGTCTTTTTAATGCTTCTTTTTATAATGCCTGGAGCGCTTCGTGTTTTTTAAAAACCAGTTATGTTACTATCTTTAAACCGATGTGTCGTAGTTAAATGATTGACTAACTAATTGTTAGGCTGTCTTTAAGTCAAAAATTAAATTTTTAACATGAAAAATACAAAAATCAAAATACACACCTGTCCGGCTATTGACGGATAAATCTTAATGTCAATAATTCAATATTATATACTGTTTTGGCTTTTACAATTTGTTATTTGAAATTTGTTTGTCATTTGAAATTAAAACCAACGTGCTATTTTCTTTAAAATCCTAGATATTATGTACGGACCAAGTAATTCTAATAATCGGTGAAAGTGAATTTAACATCTCCATACAATTGGGTGAGTAAAAGAGTTTTTCTTCACCTTCTTTTTTGGCTTTTCTATGTTCTTTTTTTTGGTTCCATTTACGGTAAATATGGAAACGATTTTCAATGGTATTTGTTGGAATCGGTTTGTATGTTGCCTTTTGTAATGTTGGCGACTTACATTACTATCTATGTGCTTTTACCTAATTACCATAAAAAGAGTAATTTACCTTTTGCCGTTTTTGCAGTAATTGGTGTTTTGTTTGTTTCAACACTTGGCGAACGTATTTTTTTACGAAAATTAAATTCGTTAGATATTACTTTAAATACGCTTTTTACCCTGTCGTATGTCTATCTTTTATTGGAAACCAATTTTATTGTTGCAAGTGCAGTAGCCATAAAAATTGTAAAAAAATGGTTCGATCAGCAACAGGAAAAACACGAGATTGAAAAGCGAAACTTAGAAACAGAGTTAAATCTTTTAAAAGCACAATTGCATCCTCACTTTCTGTTTAATACAATGAACAATTTGTATGCTCTATCCTTAGAGAAGTCTTCAAAAACTTCAGAGGGAATTGCCAGAATTTCGAATCTACTACGTTCTGTTTTATACGAATGTAACGATGCTGAAATTACACTCGGCAAAGAGATAAATTTAATAGAGAGTTATATCGACTTGGAGCGAATGCGTTATGGAACCCGCTTGAATATGGAGTTTGAGGTTAATGGCTCGATTGAAAAAATGAAAATTGCTCCCATGATTCTTTTTACGTTTATCGAAAATTGTTTTAAACACGGTAGCAGCAATGACCCAGAAAATCCATTCATTAAAATAATTTTGAACGTAAAGGATGAGGGAATTGTGTTTTTTGCTGGAAATAGTAAACCAAACTTAAAACAAAAAGTCGAAAATTCTATTAACGGCAGTATTGGTTTGAATAATGTAAAGAAGCGGTTGAAAATAATCTATGGAGAGAAGCACGATCTTAAAATTACGGATAACAAGAACACTTTTGAAGTGTATTTAAGCATAAATAAATGAACAAGTATTTTTATGAAAATAGCATTAGGTATAGGTTAATCAGGCATATTTTGTTTTTCCTGATAACGGTGCTGTTTTTTGCAATTATTTTTTTCGTTCAAAATCGTACCGAGAATTTCCTAAATGCGTTTTGGGTTACATTCTTAAATGCACTATTCTTTTTTGGATACGCTTACATAACCATATTTTTGTTGATTCCAGAATTTCTTTTAACCCGAAAAATTGCATGGTTTGTTGTTCTTTTTATGTTAGTTGGTATTGCGCTTTCGGCAATTAAATTAGTGGTTTCCGAACATATTTTTTATTCATCGATTTCACCCGAAAGCATTCAAAGTAGCGGTTTTGTCATGTTTCGTTATATTGTGTTGAATACCAAAGACATGACCTTTATTGTTGCTTTATTTTGTATCGCAAAATATTTGAAGGACTATTTGTATGCAGAAAGCTTCCGTAAAAAATTGGAAGTTCAGAATAAAGTGGCGCAGGCAAAATTGATTCAATCGCAATTCGATCCCCACTTTTTATTCAATACAATTAATAATTTGTATGCTTTGTCGCTGCTTGATCCTTTAAAAACAAGAGACGTAATTGAACGCATAAAAATTGTGTTGAATTATATAATAGAGGAAATTCAAAAGGATTATGTGGATTTACAAGATGAGGTTTTGTTGGTTGAGAATTACATTCAGTTGGAAACACTGAGGTATGGAAAAAGACTGAAAGTGGTGTTTGATAAAGATGAAAATTTGCATTCGTATAAAATACCGCCGATGGTACTTTTTTTTCTGGTTGAAAACTGTTTTAAACACGGAAGTAGTCTTGATGCCGGAACTCCCTGGATAAAAGTTTCGTTAAAAACTGGAAAAGGTAAAATCTTTTTGTCAACCGAAAATAGTAAACCACAAACTTATACAAGCGAAACAGGGATTAAAAACAATAAATATGAGTTGAAAGAATTGCGTAAAAGGTTGGAGATTATATATTTAAAAGATGGATTTGAATTAAATGCGGAGAATTTTGAGAAAACGTTTAAAGTTGATTTAATACTAAATGAAGGAATTGAAATTAGACAAAATGCATATCGATAAAAAGGAGGTGTTTCTGCATATTATTTTCTGGCTAACGTGGATAATTTCGTTTACGGCAATCCAGAGCGTGGGAAGTAATACTAATATGTGGTTAATGTGGTTTGTTTACTACCTAGTTACCCTTCCAGTATTTGTTGTACATACTTATTTAATTGCTTATTGGTTATTGCCAAAACTCTTTTTTAACGGTCGTTACGGATACTTTGTTGTCGGTCTTTTACTGTTCCTTATTCTCTTTTCGGTTATTGAGTTAATTGTAAGCAACGAATTTGTCTTTAAACATTTCGACCTCAATAAAACTTTCAGTTTGGGCTATATAAATATTAAAAATATTCTAATTAGTGGAGTGGGAAATCATTACATTATTTTGGTATTTCTGGCAATAAAAGTGGGGCGTTCGTGGTATTCTACACAAAATTTGCATGAAAAGTTGATGCTAACTAAACTGGAAACCGAACTTGAGATTTACAGAAATCAATTACAGCCCAAATTAATTTATTCGTTAATGGATGAATTGGAGATTATTTCCGAACAAAAACCTGAAAAAGCTCCCCAGATGATTGTGAAAATTTCCAGTTTTTTAAATCGTTTTCTTTTCGACGGTAAAGAGGAATTATTACCGTTGTCATTGGAAACCAAATTAATTGAAGAATATTTGGAGATTCATAAACAGGCACTTGAAAGTCGGTTAACAAGTAATTTTATTGTGAATGGATTGCTTCAACCGTATGTGGTTCCTCCATTATTATTACTTCCTTTTATAAATAGTGCAATAAAACTGGTGTATGAGTGTAACAATTCGTTCGAAATTACAGTCATTATAAAAGCGGAAAAAAAGTATCTACTCTTTTCGTTTACTTTTTGGAGCGAGTCGGAATTTCGACTTTCGGATAATGAAAACATTGAAATAACAAAAAAGCGATTAAATTATAGTTACCATGGGAAACATCGATTAATAGAAAATATTGATGAGAATTTCAGGGAAGTTAGTGTGGAGATTTATTTATAACTTTCTGTAATTTAAAAACGTAAGACATACTTATTTATTAAGTCACAAACTGAACATAAGACATTTTTAATTATTTCGTTGCCATCGAAATTAAACAGAAACGGAAAACATGAAAACAAAATGCATTATTATTGATGATGAACCTCTCGCGCGTGATTTAATGCGGAGCCACATTGAAAAATTAGAAAATTTTGAAATTGTTGCGGAATGTGGCGATGCCATGAAAGCACTTCAGGAATTACGGAACTATTCGATTGATTTAATGTTTATGGATATTCAAATGCCACAAATTACCGGAATTGAATTTTTGAAAACCCTGAAACATCCTCCAAAAGTAATTATTACAACTGCTTATCGCGAATATGCTTTAGATGGTTTCGAACTTGATGTTGTTGATTATTTGCTTAAGCCTATCACTTTTGAGCGGTTTTTAAAATCGATAAATAAGTATTATCAGATAGCACAGGAAGAGGTGCAGAATATAACTTCCGGTCAGACTGTGTCACAAACAGAGGATGCTTTTATTTATGTGAAAGAAAATAAAAAAGTTATAAAGCTACATTTAAAAGAAATACTTTATTTGGAGGGATTAAGCGAATACGTTCAGATTTATACAACAAATAAGAAAATAATTACCAAAACAAGTATGGTAAATATGGCGGATAAACTTCCAGAAACAGGATTTATGCGCATTCATAAATCATTTATTGTTTCATTAACTAAAATTGAAGCATTTACTTCGCATACTATCGAGGTGCCGGGTAAAGAACTACCCATTGGCAGAAGTTATAAAAATTCAGTTTTAGAGGCTCTCCAATACAGTGGAAATATTGCGAGAAGTTAGAATAGAAGTTTAAAATTTTTTGCAAATTGTTGTTGCATGGTTTAGGTTTGAAAAGTGGTTTATCTGTTCAATATTGTTAGGTTTTTTTTATTGATATTAGATGATTGTTTATCAAATTTTTACATCAATTTATATCGGAATTTGATACTCGCGAACAACGCAGTATTCAATAATTTAACAGACTGCACCTCAATTTCTAAAATAAACAGAGGTTCCTAATTAAATACGTACTTTTGCGGCGAATTTTAAAATAACTGCTTTGAAGAATTTTGAGGAACTGGGAATAAGTAAGAATTTTGTAAAAGGGTTGAATGACCTTAATATTTTTATACCAACTGAAATACAAAATAAAGTAATTCCGATATTAATAAATGCAAATACCGATTTGGTAGGACAGGCTCAGACCGGAACCGGAAAAACGGCAGCTTACGGATTACCTTTGCTTCATAAAGTCGATCCCGGACAGAATAAAATTCAGGGACTAATTTTGTGTCCCACAAGAGAGTTGGGACAACAAATTGCAAAACAGTTGTTTAAGTTTACCAAATATTCAACAAAGATATTTACGGAAGCAGTTTATGGTGGAGCTCCCATCGAAAGGCAAATAAATGCCTTGGACAGGCCAACGCATATTGTTGTTGCAACTCCAGGCAGATTAATAGATCTGGTGAAAAGAAAAGCTGTTGATTTGAGCAACGTAAAAACGATCATTTTAGATGAAGCTGATGAAATGCTAAGTATGGGTTTTAAAGCAGAGTTGGATGAAATACTTGAATTTACATCATCTGCCGAAAACAAGTGGCTTTTTTCGGCAACAATGCCACACGGCATAAAACAAATTGTAAATAAACACATGTCTACCGATGCAACCCGAATAGAGGTGAGCGACAAAAATGTTGTCAATAAAAATATTGAACATCAGTACCTTCTTTGTGAAGAAAGGGATAAACTTAATGCACTTCTACAATTTCTAAAAACGGAAGGCACAAACAGAGGAGTTATTTTTTGCAGAACAAAGGCCATGGCTAAAAAATTAGCTTTGCAATTGGTAGCAAAAAATATTACAGCGGGAGCCATTCATGGCGATTTAATGCAAAAAGAACGTGATAAGGTAATGCGGGCTTTTAAAAATGAAAGTTCGCGGCTGCTGGTAGCTACTGACCTTGCCGCCAGAGGATTGGATATTGAAGCACTGTCGTTTGTAGTGCATTACCAGTTGCCAGATAAAGATGAATATTATACTCACCGTAGTGGTAGGACTGCCCGGGCAGGAAAAGAGGGAATTTCATTATGTCTGGTAACTACTCCGGAGATGAAGCAGTTGAATTTTTATGAAAAATCGTTGAATATATCTTTTCAGCAAATTAGGCAGGAGAATTAGATTTCAATAAAAAAGGTAGTTCCCTTTTCCACTGTACTTTCGAACCAAACTTTTCCTTTTAGGTATTTTTCGCCTAGTAATTTCATGCTGTAAGTACCCAGTCCACGACCGATTCCCTTTGTTGAAAAAGAACGTTTAAAAAGCTGAAGCTGTACATCCCGTTCCATAAATTTATTGTTGTGTACCGAAAATTGTACCGATTCATTATTTGATTTACAACATAAAGTAATTTGAGTTTTAGGATTATATACCTCAAGTGCATTTTTTAACATATTCCCTAATATTCGTCTCAATAAAATCGGATCGGTATTCAAAATAATCCTCTCAGAGTCTTGCCCGATGGTTATGGTCTTATCCGCAATCAATACATGCCGGGCATATAAATCGTTTAATTCATTTAAAATTGAAAGCGAATCCACCTCTTTAAATTTCGGTTCTAATTCACCACGTTCTGCCTCATTAAGCTGCCGTTGTATTTGGATTTCATCCACCATATTTTCAGCAGCACGGGCAATTATCTTAGCTACATCAAATATTTCTTTTGGGTTGTCTAGTTCTTTTAGAACAGAGGAAAGCCCAGAAATTCCACCGGCACTATTTAAAATGTCGTGTAAAAAGAGCCGTTCAAGTGCCTCTTTTCTTTTTGTATTACTTATGTCGATTATACTAAAAACAGTAAATGTTTCACCATTTAAATCATAAGGAATAGCGGTTATTTGTAAATCGGCAGCCTCGTTATTCTGATTAAGAATGCGACACTCTTTTGTAGCGTGAACACCCATTTGTGATATTAATATGGCATTTACAGCCCCACATGTTCTACAAAATTCAGAGGTGCCGCAACCGCCCCCGGATAAAAAAGCGTGAGTGCAATTTATAGATTCTCCGGGGCGCAATCCAATTAATGATTCGGGACTAGAAGTATCACAGAAATCGCTGTAAAGTTTATTTGCATATATTATTTGTCGCTGTTTGTTTAACACAACCAACATCTGAGACAGCGATTCAACCAGGTTAATGAGTAATTTGTTCTGGCTGAAAAGTTTTGTCTGTTTTAGCAACTCTTCGCTTGAACATCTTTCTGCTGTTGCATATTGAGTAGGTATTAATTTTTTCCCCATTAATTAGAACTGTTAAAGTTATTTTTTGAAAGATAGAATTCATTTTTTAAAATTCAATAAATACAAACAATACAAACAAAAAGTCAATTATGTTCATAGAATATAGTAAACGATTGAAAGAGTATCGCATTTCAAATCTATTTATAGGAGGAAGGTTAGCACACGATAATCAAAAAAATAAAAAATAATAATAGATAAGTTTAAATTGGTGTAATTTTTGTATGAGATGGCGAATGTTTTTGCGTTATTCGTAGTGTAAAAATTATCGAAGAATATTTGATTGATTCGTTGGGTAAAAATAAACCAAAGAAATCAATCTTTTTGGTGTAACATAATTTTAAAATTTCTACTGATAATAAAACTTTATCCATGAGAGAAAAAATAATTCATTTAGAATCTATCGTTAAAAATTATAAGGTTGGAACTCAAATTGTTCGGGCGTTGCGTTCGGTTTCGGTTGATATCTATAAAGGAGAGTATGTTGCAATTATGGGCGCATCTGGTTCAGGCAAATCGACGTTGATGAATATTATTGGTTGCCTGGATACGCCAACAAGCGGAAAGTATGTTCTAAATGAGAATGATGTTAGTAGCATGTCTGATGATCAGTTGGCCGAAATTAGGAATTCTGAAATCGGATTTATCTTTCAGGTTTTTAACCTGCTTCCCCGGAATACTGCATTAGAAAATGTAATGTTACCGCTAATTTATTCAGGTGTTCGTAAAGCAGACAGAAAACTAAAAGCGTCACAAACATTAGCCGATGTTGGTCTTGATGACAGAATGGAGCATCGTCCCAATGAGCTTTCAGGAGGGCAAAGGCAGCGGGTTGCCATTGCACGTGCGCTGGTAAATAATCCAGCTTTGCTTTTAGCCGATGAACCTACTGGAAATCTCGATTCAAAAATATCGGAAGAAATTATGAAACTGTTTGCCGAAATTCATAAAAAAGGAAATACATTGGTTATGGTTACGCACGAAGAAGATATTGCTTTGCATGCACATCGTGTAATTCGATTGAAGGATGGGGAAGTTGAATCGGATATTATTAACGAAAATCCGATTTATTAATTAAAAATGATGGAGAAGGAGTTCAAGGTATATACCAAAACAGGGGATGACGGAACAACCGGATTGGTTGGCGGTACGCGTGTGAAAAAATATGATATCCGCTTAGATGCGTATGGAACCGTTGATGAATTAAATGCATCTATTGGAGTTTTGAGGTCGTATGAATTGCCGGATAATGTTACTAATTTGCTGACACAAATTCAAAATAAGCTTTTTAATATTGGTTCAAGATTAGCTTCTGACGAAAAAGGAGAATCTTTTACAGTTAATTTGGTAATTACTGAAGAACATATAAGAACGTTGGAATTTGCTATTGACAAATTTGAAGAGACTCTTCCCAAACTAACACATTTTATTTTACCCGGAGGGGATCTCACAGTTGCTCATTGCCACGTTGCCCGTACAGTTTGTAGAAGAGCAGAACGCAGGATTACTGAACTATCGGAACATACGAAAGTTCAACCCGAAATAATTAAATACATTAATCGATTGTCTGATTTTTTATTTGTGCTGGCTCGTAAGTTAGCATTCGATAAAAATGTAGATGAAGTAGTTTGGACAAAAGATTAATAATCCATTAGAACCAATCTATTAACCGGTAGCATGTCGGTTGCTATAAATGCTGGAGTAATTTATTTTAAGAGATATTTTCAAACAGTTAGAGAGATTCAGAGAGAATTGGATTCCTTTGTTCTGGGTTCGATGTAGCATTTAATGGATTAACAAAAGGATGCCATTCGTTCCCGAACTTGGACGAACTGGATGGACGATTACCTAAAACCGATTCTTGGGACACCAATTACAATTGATAGTTTGAAGCAACGTGTTTGTGTTTCTCTATTTAATTAGCAACTAGTGTTAAGTTAATCGTTAATTGACGGATAAAGTCTCTTTGGTTTTATTCTCGATTCTTTTGTTGTGAATTGCCAATTTATAGTACTCTCCCTGTT
>CAYZBC010000033.1:0-27515 GCA_964476535.1 uncultured Maribellus sp. | reverse complement strand
AAGATTCCCAACAAATATATGTAAAATAAAGTACCAAGCAATTTGCAGGTTAGTGGGAGTCTTCTAAATAATTGTATTTGCATTTTCATATCTTTGTAACTCTATCATTCGTTTATGAAAAAATACAAAACAGGTTTAGTTTTAAGTGGCGGCGGAACCAGGGGGTTTGCACATTTAGGAGTAATTGCAGCGCTTTATGATAAAGGAATTAAACCCGATGTAATTTCCGGAGTTAGTGCCGGAGCAATTGTTGGAGCTTTTATTGCCGGGGGGAAATCACCCGAAAAAATACTTGAAATTTTCAAAAAAGGTTGGTTTTTTAAGTACACAAAATTACATCTACCCATCGATGGTTTATTAAAACTTAACGGATTAAAAGAAGTTATACAAAAAGAAATTTCAGTTGAAAATATTGAAGATTTGGAAATTCCATTTTTTGTTGGAATTTCAAATTTAAACAAGGGGATTGTTGAGTACAAGAACAGCGGATCGCTTGGCGAAATTGTTTTGGCGTCTTCGTCAATTCCAATACTTTTTTCACCCGTAATTATCGACGGAAATTCTTACGTTGACGGCGGTTTAATGGATAATATTCCCATCGCTCCAATAAAAAGCGATTGCGAGCAAATTATCGTATCGAATATCAGCCCAATAAATCCAAGGGCAAAAATGAAAAACCTGGTGCAGATAGCCACACGTACTTTTTACATGAGTGTGAATGCAAACCTCGCACAGGTTCATACATATGCAACCACTTTTATTGAGCCCGAAGGAATAGACAACTTCGACATTTTAAGTCGAACTCATGCCGATGAATTGTTTGAGTTGGGATACAATTCAACAAAAAAGGTTTTAATGAAAGGAATAAAATTATTGTAACAAATTTCGAAATCCTCTAAATTGTTTGAAGCTTTTCAAAAAACAATTACTTTTAGGTGGATCAATAATAAAAAAATGATGCGATTAATCACTCTTGCAACTCTTATAATTCTAATCCCCGTATTTTCTTTTGCTCAACCCAATCAGTCAAAAACAGCCGACGATGTTGTTCGCCAAATCAAACAAAACATTACCTGCGAATGGGCTGAAAAAACCGTTGACACTTTTAAAGCAGGCGATCCAAAATCTAGACTGACTGGAATTGCGGTGTGTATGTTTGCGGACATGCATGTGTTAAAAGAAGCAGTGAACAAAAATTGCAATTTTATTATCACTCACGAACCTGTTTTTTACAATCATTTGGATGAAACTTCTGCATTTTTAGATGACCCGGTTTATTTGGAAAAAGCAAAGTTTATTAAAGAGAATAAGCTGATTATTTTTCGCTTTCACGACCATATTCACCGAACCGAACCAGATGGAATTTCGGTTGGCATGATTAATAAAATGGATCTAAATAATTATTCGGTTGGCGGGTCGCAAACATTTTTTGAAGTACCCAAAACAACTTTAGCAAAATTTTCGAAAGAACTTAAAAATAAATTTGGGTTGAAATCAATACGAGTTATTGGAAACCTAAAAATGAAATTCAGCAAAGTCGCTTTTATGGCAGGCGCACCCGGCGGTCAAAACCATATTCAAATACTTAGTAATCCTGACGTTGAAGTTTTAATTGCAGGAGAAGCTCCCGAATGGGAAACCTATCTTTATGCAAACGATGCAGTTGCACAAGAAAAAAACAAAGCCGTTATTTTTGTAGGGCACATTAAGTCTGAAGAGGCAGGAATGGAATATTGTACAGAATGGCTTCAATCTTTTATAAAAGAAATCCCCATTCATTTTATTGAAAATCAACCTAATTTTATTCAATTATAAATTAATAAAAATGGCAGAAACATATTGGTTAATAATTGTTTTACTGGTTTCAATTTTGTTTATCATTTTAGGAACCACGAAATTTAAAATGCATCCGTTTATTGTTTTATTACTGGCATCGTATTTGACCGGTGCAATGGCAGGACTTCCACTCGAAAAAATTGCTACAACCATTGCTACCGGTTTTGGTAATATTATGGCATACATAGGAATTGTAATCATTCTTGGAACAATTATCGGGGTGATTCTGGAAAAATCGAATGCTGCAATAAAACTTGCCGAAATGGTACTAAAACTGGTTGGCAAAAGATTCCCCGGACTGGCAATGTCAATTATTGGATACATTGTTTCCATCCCGGTTTTTTGCGATTCGGCATTTATTATTCTTTCGTCGCTGAAAAAATCGCTGGTGGCGAAAACCGGCAAATCTTCAGTAACACTTTCCATTGCGCTGGCAACTGGATTGTATGCCGCCCACACCTTTGTCCCTCCTACTCCAGGCCCCATTGCTGCCGCAGGTAATTTAGGGCTTGAAAATCAATTGGGTCTTGTAATTCTATTTGGATTGGTTGTTGCATTTTTTGCAATGATTATTGGTTATTTATGGGCTTCGTTTATTGGGGAAAAATACACGACCATTGAAGATGAAATTGTTAAAACACCTGATAAAGCAATCGATTTTAAATTGCCCTCGGGCACAAAATCATTGTTACCCATTTTTGTCCCCATTGTTTTGATTGCTGTTCGTTCGATTGCAACCTACCCCACCCAACCTTTGGGAAACGGATTTATTTATACATTTTTTGATTTTTTCGGGCAACCCATTAATGCACTGCTTGCCGGATTTTTACTCTCTTTTTTACTATTTCCAAAATTTAATAAAGAAACGTTAACGGGCTGGATTGGCGACGGGATTACAGCAGCCGCGCCTATTCTACTAATAACCGGGGCAGGCGGTGCTTTCGGAACTATTTTAAAAGAAACACAAATCGGCGACACACTGGGAAATATGCTGGCTGATTATCAATTGGGAATTTTCCTTCCGTTTATTATAGCCGCCGCCTTTAAAACAGCACAAGGATCATCAACTGTTGCACTTGTAGCAACTTCCGCTTTAATCGCCCCACTTCTCGGAACAATTGGTTTAGATTCGTTATACGGAAAAGTTTTAGCAGTTATGGCAACAGGAGCTGGCGCCATGACAATCTCGCACGCCAACGACAGCTTTTTCTGGGTAGTAACTCAATTCTCCGGCATGGATGTAAAAACCGGCTACAAAACCCACACGATGGCCACATTAATTCAAGGAGTAAGTTCTATGCTTCTTATTTATGTGCTAACGTTAATCTTTTTATAAAATTAAATTAATGAACTTTTTTATCGTAAATTTTAATTTTTATCGTTACAATTAGATTAACATAATTGCACAGGTATTTTCGCCGAATAAAGTCAAAAAAAACAGAAGAATTAAATCGGATAAAGAATGAAGAGCTGCGGAAATATTAAGTTTAAAGATTATCTGAATTAGTAACAAACCATTCCCTCGAAATCAATTGTTAGTAAATAGAAAAATATTTAATTCTCAATCAAATAAGGAATTGCAGCTTGAAAGATTTCGAAAAATACATAAACTAAAATTTATAATCACTGTTAATGTATAAACTGAAAAAATATGATTATGAAGAAAATTAAAAAAGAAGAAATCAGTCAGGAGGTTTTTGATTTGTATGATGAATATGCACACAACAAAATTGACCGAAGACAATTTGTAGAAAAATTGTCGCTTTATGCTGTCGGAGGAATTACGGTTTCGGCACTTCTAAGTTTTATTATGCCTGATTATAAAACTAAACTTCAGATTCAAGCCAACGATCCTCGGCTAAAGTCGGATTTTATAGAATATAAATCTGCCAAAGGCGGAGGAATAATTAAGGGTTTACTTTCAAAGCCCGTTAACAAAAATAAAAAAATACCAGGGATAATTGTTATTCACGAAAATCGGGGACTAAATCCGTACATCGAAGATGTTGGAAGAAGGGCTGGACTGGCAGGTTTTATCTCTTTAGCGCCAGATGCATTAACTCCTTTGGGAGGTTATCCGGGTAATGACGACGATGGCAGAACACTGCAACGAAAACGAGACAGGAATGAAATGTTGGAAGATTTTATAGCTGCTTTTGAATATTTAAAGTCACATCCTGAATGTAACGGGAAAGTTGGTGTAGTTGGATTCTGTTTTGGGGGCTGGATTTCTAACATGATGGCGGTACGAATTCCTAATTTATTAGCGGCAGTTCCATTTTACGGTGGCCAACCAGATGACGAAGATGTTCCCAAGATAAAAGCCGCATTACTGCTGCAATATGCCGGACTTGATACCAGAGTTAATGAAGGTTGGCCGGCATACGAAACTGCGTTAAAAAAGAACAAAAAGGAATACATTGCACATATCTACCCCGATGTAAACCATGGTTTTCACAACGATACAACTCCCCGGTATGATCCGGAAACGGCAAAACTAGCCTGGCAACGTACCATTGATTTTTTCAAAGAAAAGTTGGTGTAATTTACAGGAGTAAATTTTAATCGGGTAAAAATATTTTTAAATAGATTTGCACGTCAAGAAATTCAATGGATATTAATTTTTGGAAGTGCGTAATAAATTATTTTTCGACGCATTATTTCCTCAACCATTGATGATCTTTACAACTATATTTCACTGAAAAAACTACTTTCGCATAAACATTGTATTCTTCAGTTTTAAAATATTATTAACTGAATTATTGAATTCAATTTGAATATGCACCCGATAGAAAACAAAGACATACATTTTATTGTTAATCCCAATTCAGGAAAAAAAACATTACAAAAATTTTAAATAAGCTCAATTCTCTGATTCCAAAAATTTCGAATGTTATAACACATAACGTTACAGAACTGGAGAATGTGTTTCAATTAAATATTGATAAATACAAAGCCTTCATTATTGTTGGTGGCGATGGCTCCGTTAACGAAACAGCAAAATATCTTCATAACAAAACCGATAAAATTTTAGGTGTGTTTCCGGCAGGTTCGGGGAATGGTTTTGCCAGAGAACTTGGATTTAAGAAATCGATTCACTCATTAATTCAGGATATTAATAAAGGAGAAACACTCGATATTGATGTACTATCGGTAAACGGAATTAATTGCATCAATGCGGCAGGTTTGGGTTTTGATAGTTTTGTAGCTCACGATTTTCAAAAAAGAAATAGCAGGGGTTTAAAAACCTATGTTATTTCTGTAATAAAATCGCTGTTTGTTTTTAAAGCTTTTAGGGCAACTTTGTTAATTGATAAAGAGAAAATTGAAGGTCAATTTCAGATGATTACCATTGCAAACACAAGGCAATTTGGGAACAATACCATTATCGCACCACTGGCAAAACCCAACGATGGAATATTTGATCTGGTTTTGGTTAAGCCGTTCCCATTTTATATTTATCCGGTTTTTGTTATTCGATTGTTTTCTGGGTTACTAAAAGAGTCAAAATATGTAAGGTATATTAAAGTCGAAACTAGTGTAGAAATTGAATCGAATTTTAAAAAGTTTCATATTGATGGAGAACCAAAAACTTTTACAAACAAACTTTCTGTAAAAATGCTAAAAGAGAAAGTGCGGATTTTAAAAACGGAACATTTCAGGTATTAAAAAACTGCACTTTATTTATTAGTAAACTCGCTTGTTGAAATCTAATGTCAAGTCAAGCATCATTTTTCGGGTTTGTCATTCCGTATTCAATTCGGAATCCGTTGAAACAGTGATGCTGAAATAAATTCAGCATGACCTCCTGAAATGGTACAATTGACTATAAACAAGAATTTTAATACAATTCCCGCTAACTAAAGTTCACCCTTTCCTTCACCGGCTGATTAAAATATTTTTGAAAGATTGCAAATCGCTGCGATTTCGACTGCGTTCTCTTCTTCCGAATAAACTCAAAATGGAGCGGAGAGTATTTTTCCAACTCTGCCAAATAATCTTCTGAATACAAGTTGTTATTTAATCCAGCAGCTTCAATAATCATTGTTTCAATGCTGCGTTTCATCAAATCTAAAAAATCTCCATTTGCTGCTTCCGGAAAGCAAAGCATCTCATCGAGCACAACCCGCCCAAAATTGAACGTTTTGTTTACAAATTCCCCCAATTCTTGCTTGTCTAAACAAGAAAATATTGTTTTTGTATGTGCAGAACAATCTTCTTTTACATCTTGAATGTCGTCCAGCAATTGCAAATAAACGCCATAACCAAACAACGCTTGTTCTTGTTCTTTCGTCAATTTTCCGGCAACCAAATATCCATCGGCTAAAACAGACGCTCCTCCCTTTTCGAAACAAATATTAATAATCGTGGCATCGGAAATTCCATTTTTATTAATTAATTTCAAGCTGTTTGTTTGTCCCTGCTGAATTGCATATAAACTTTCATAAACCTCTGGATATTCATTTCGTGAAAATTCGTCTTCAAATAAAGTAACCAATTTAAATAATTGCTCCTCCGTAAAATTTTGCGACTGTACCATTTCGCCATGCAGACGCTCGTTAAACCGTTTGCTAAAATCCTGTTTCTCTTCAGCTGTAATTGTTGGATCATCCAAATAATTATCGCTGTACGGATAAATCATACTATAGGCAAAAACCGAGGGCGTAATTTTTACAGGTATCTCCATCATCAATTGAACGCCATTCATTATCCAAACATTTCGCAATCCCTGATAGATATTTTCAGGTTTTAACTCCGGTCCAAAAGCACGCGCTTTGTAGAAAAAATCTTTTGAAACATTTTTAAAATCTTCGGATAGAATAATATTCAACTGTTCTTTTTCAAAATCGAAAACGGTTTTCAAAAATCCTTTAAATAAGGGAAAAATAGATTCACCCGGGTTATTTCGAAACTGTTGTATATTTTTACGCGATTGAAGTTCCTTTATTTTATTCTGGAAACTTTCGTACTTACCTTCCCTTTCGCACTTTTCTTGCTCAGAAAAATCCCCATTAAAAACTGGCAAACTATTGGAGCTAATTTCCCATGTTTTTATAAAATGGTCGATGTAAGATTGTACAGGTAGCATAAATTTAGTTTTGACACTAAATATAATTCAAACAAATTTAATTGAAACTATTTTTTAGATGAGTGAATGGATTTTGCGGATTAATCTTGTCATTTCGACTGCAAGAAAAAATCTATCCCATTTTTTTAAACAGATTTATCAGTCATGTTTTCTTCAAAGTGACAGGAAACAATTTACGCAATATTTGTAAAAACGCCTTGAACGTCTTCGTCTTCTTCCAATTTGTCTAGCAGTTTTTCAATGTCTTCCAACTGCTCTTCCGAATATTCAACCGGCGAAGTAGGAATTCGTTGTAAGTCCGCTTTATTTACTTTAATTTCCAGTTTCTCTAGAGCACTTGCCAAAGCACCAAAACTAGTATAATCAGCGGTAGCATAAAACGTACCTTCGTTTTCCTCTATTTCATCCAACCCGGCGTCAATTAATTCCAATTCCAAATCTTCCATTTCCATTCCTTCCGGCATTTCAAACTCAAAAACCGCTTTTCTTGAAAACATAAATTCTAACGAACCCGTTGGTACTAATCCTCCATTTCCTCTGCTAAAGTGCCATTTAACATTTGCAACAGTGCGCGTTGTATTATCGGTGGCACACTCTACAAAAATCAAAACTCCGTGTGGTCCTTTTCCTTCGTAATTTACTTCAATAAAACTTGTTGCATCTTTTCCCGAAGCTCTTTTAATGGCCGAATCAATATTTGTTTTTGGCATATTTTGAGCTTTCGCATTCAAAATAGCAGTTCGTAATGCTGGATTCATATCAGGATCACCTCCACCTTCTTTTGCTGCGATAGTTATTTTTTTACCCAATTTAGGAAATATCCGTGACATCATTCCCCAACGTTTTTCCTTTGTTGCTTTGCGGTATTCATATGCTCTTCCCATGAAACATTTTTTTTATTGAATAATAATCTGCGAAAATAAAAAACTGAATGGACAATTACCAAATCTTAAAAAATAAATAATACAAATAAATTGTAATATGCAAATTTATAGTTCCAAACCACAGTTGAAAACATAGTTTGAATTACTATTGAAATTTGTTACTGGTGATCTGAAGTTTTTATGCTTGAACCCACTTCTGAAAATTGAAGACGCCACAAAAACACTAAAAATTATAAAATACTGATAAACAGACTAATCTGTTTTAGTAATATATTGTTTTTTTAATGAATTAGTGGCTAGTTGTACTTTTCGGAGTGGACTTATGGTTAATTTTTTGGGGCTTACAAACCTTCTCCTCTTTTTTCACTTTCGCCCCACATTTACGACACTCGTATTTGGGATTTTCCTTGTCTTCAAAATTTTTCTTTTTACATGCACCCTTTCCCATATTTACTATTCTTGTTCACGATGAAGTAGAACAACATTTACAGGAAAATTGTTTTGCAAATGTTCCGCTATTTTTTCAGCCGAATAAACCGAACGGTGCCGGCCGCCAGTACACCCAAAGTTTACAGATAAATTAGTAAAACCTCTTTCCAGGTATATTTTAACCGATTGATCGACCAACACTTTAACGGCATTCAAAAATATTCCAATTTCAGATTTTTGCTCCAAAAATTCCTGAACTGCCAAATCTTTTCCTGTTAACTCTTTATATTCCAAATATCGACCGGGATTATTTATCGCACGACAATCAAAAACATGGCCTCCCCCATTCCCAGATTGGTCAGCAGGAATACCTTTTTTATATGAAAAACTGGTAATCCTCACCGTTAAATTGGTCTCGACTTGCCCTATTTTCTTTAATTCTTCGGATTGAATAAGCAGTTGCATTACATTAAAAAGTTCTGGCAACTCAACCGGAAGTTTTGTATCTTTCAAAAGGAATTCCAGATTTTTAAGTGCAAAAGGAATACTTTTTAGAAAATGCTCTTTTTTCTCGTAAAACCCACGAAAACCATACGCTCCCATGGCTTGCATAATCCGAATTAAAACAAATCCTTTAAAATAAGCAGTAAATTTCTCCTCGTCAACAGTCATATATTTTTTCAATTCATTTAAATAAAATTGAAATAATTGCGACCGAACACTTTCCGGAATATCGGCTTTCCCATCGTAAAGCAAGGAAGCCAAATCGTATTGCAACGCACCTTGTCTTCCACCCTGATAATCGATAAAATACACCTCGTTATCTTTCAACATAACATTCCTCGACTGAAAATCGCGGTACATAAAAAAGCCGGAATTTGCGCTAAGCAAATAATTCGTAAACAACTGAAAATCGTCTTCCAATGCCTGTTCATCAAATTGTATTTTTGCAAGCTTTAAAAAATAGTATTTGAAATAATTCAAATCCCACATCATCGACTGCTTATCGAAGGCAGCTCTCGGATAACAGACTGAATAATCCAAATCCTTACCTGCAACAATCTGAATTTCAGGAAGAACCTTTATCACTTTTTTATACTCCGAAATGATGTTTTCTGAAAATCCTTCCTTTTCGCGGGTGCTACTTAGAAAATTAAAAAGGGTAACATTTCCAAAATCCTCCTGCAAATACTTTGTTAAATCTGAACTTACTGCAAAAATTTCAGGAACAGGCAATTCACTCTTTTTAAAATGATTGGTAAAAGAGAGAAATGCCGTGTTCTCTTTTACATCGTTATTTAACGCCCCAATTACCGAGCGGTTTTTGTTTTGTAAACGACAATATTCACGATATGAACCAGAAAGTGGTAACATTTCAAAAGTCTCAACTTTTTCATTAAACTGATTTTCAAAAAGTTGTATTATCTCGTTTTTTTCTGTTGTATTCAATTGACCAATATTTAAAGATTAAATGTACTTTTAGATTCATATAAAACAGCAATGAATAAAATTAAAATCAAAAGTATTTATTTTTTAAGACTAGCACGAAATTTATTTGCGCTCATTGGAATTTTCTTTTCGATTTGTGTTTTGCTTGCTTTAACCGCTCAACCATTTTGGGGTTATTACTGGTTGGGCACCAGTAAATCGAAATTAAAATGGGAACCACAATATATTGTATTGTTGGGCGGCGGTGGAATGCCAAGTCAATCGGCGTTAATGCGAAGTTGGTATGTTGAAAATGCAGCAAAATCGTTTCCCAATGCAAATATAATAATTGCCATGCCAGGAGATTTGGAAGATAGCTTGAGCACACCATTACGAATAAAAAAAGAGTTGGAAATACGTGGAATTACCGACGATAATATTCAGTTTGAAAACGAAGGGACAAATACACGGGCTCAAGCATTGAATTGTCAGCGGCTGGTAAAAATGCAATCGCCTATTTTATTGGTTACATCACCGGAACACATGCGAAGATCAATACTTTGTTTTCAAAAAGTTGGATTCGAAAAAGTAAATGCTCTACCAGCTTTTGAAAATGCAGTGGAAGCCGATTTATCGTTTGACGACGACAAACTGGGTGGAAGAAGAACACTCGTCCCCGATGTTGGAGAAAGTATAAATATGCGCTACCAACTCTGGAATCATTTGAAATACGAAATTTTGATCGCTCGCGAAATGATGGCTTTGACTTATTATAAATTACGGGGTTGGATTTAATAATCAGTACTTAAAAAAACAAGAATTGAACCGAGTACTGATTTTGTCAACCAAATCTTAACTATGCCTTATTCTTTAACTCTTTATAATACTTTTTAACCCAACTTTCGCCTTTTAACAGATTGTAATCCTCTAAAAATACTTCTGTTTTTCGTAAGGTTTTTTTGAAACATTTTGGCTTTTTGTTGAAATTAAAAAAACCATGACTTTGTTTTTTATACCCCACCAAAGTACACTCGTTCCCCGCCTGTTTCATAACCTGTTTAAACCGAAGCACATTTTCGTATGGAACAGTTGTATCAGCCTTACCGTGCATTATTAAAGTTGGCGGAACGCCAGTCTTAATATGGTGCACCGGAGAAATATCAAACTCATGGCCCGTAACTTTTTCCTGACCATAACCACGTTTACCAGTATCAACAACCGGATTAAAAAGTACCATTGCAAATGGTTTGGTGGAAACCGCCAAATTATCCGATTCCTCGTTTATATTATCTATTAAGGCTGTGCAAGCTGCCAAATGACCACCAGCCGATCCTCCCGATGCAACAATTTTACTGGTATCAATTCCCATTTCCGAGCCATTTATTTTTAAATATCGAATAGCAGATTTTGCATCTTTTACACATTCAAAGGGAGTTGTGTTGTGGCTATTTTTTGTTCGGTAATCGGGACAGATTGCTATTATTCCGCGCGAAGCCAAATACTCAGCCTGCATCGCGAAATGAGTAGGGTTTCCTCCAACCCAACCACCTCCAAAAAAGAAAACGATTGCCGGTAATTCTGAGTTACCAGGAACTTGTGGAAAATACATGGTCATTTCCAAAGAAGTCCCTTCAACTTGTTTGTAAACAAACGAACTTTTCTCAAAATTATAATTCTGTGCATAAATTTGGGAACCTAAAAAAATCAACAAAAAAAAGAAAATATTTTGTCTCGCTTTCATCTAAT
Organism: uncultured Maribellus sp.; assembly: GCA_964476535.1. GTDB lineage: Bacteria > Bacteroidota > Bacteroidia > Bacteroidales > Prolixibacteraceae > Draconibacterium. The sequence continues at coordinate 16,103 of CAYZBC010000033.1, read as the reverse complement.
TAAAATTATAAGTTTTCAACGGTATTAGATGTAACTCCCTCATTTTAATTATGCTTGTTTGTGAAGCATTTCTGCATGGTCGTTTCATACTATAACTGAATAATTAATACGGTATTTTTTTCACCTCGAATTATATCTACCAAAACCGTTTGACCAATTTCAAGCGATTGTAAACGACTCATGTAATCGTGAATACTACCAACTTTCTTCCCATCGACAGCTGTAATAATGTCTCCCTTTTTCATTCCAGCTTTTTCTGCCGGTTTGCCTTTGGTAACTGCATCAATTCGTAATCCACGATTCTCCAAACCCGCAAAATCGGGCATAATTCCAAAGGTAATTTTTAAACTCCCGCCCCGGCTACGCTGAAATTTAGAACCAGCTTCCTGAAAAGTTAATACACTATCACGATTCACTACTTCATCTAAAACGGCGTAAGAATAGTCAGTTACTTTTTTTACACCATCAAAATTAATGAACTCCGCATCGTCGAACGGAGTGTGATAATCAGAATGTGCTCCGGTAGAGACAAAAAATACCGGAATATTTTGAAGGTAAAAAGAAGCATGATCTGATGGGCCAATTCCTTCGGGCGACATTGCGAGTTCAAATCCGGTATTTAACCGGTTTAAAATTTCTTCTGTCTCTTTTGATGTTTTTGTGCCGCCAATACTTAATCCGTTTGAAGCAGAATCTAATCGCCCCACCATATCGAAATTAAACATGGCAACTATATTTTCAGTTTCTACAGGTGGTTTTGCAGTAAACGCTTTTGAACCAACCAAGCCCATTTCCTCTGCACCAAATGCCATAAAAATAATACTCCTTTTATTGGTTTTTTCTGTGGCTATCTTTTCCGCCAACTCAATTACCGCTGCAACTCCCGAAGCATTATCGTCAGCACCATTGTGAATAGCAATTGTATCCACGGCACGCGATCCGGAACCGGGGCCACCCATTCCTAAATGGTCGTAATGCCCACCAACAACAACATATTCATTTTTAAGCTTTTCATCCGTTCCGGAAACCATTGCTACCACATTCTGCGTTTCAGTCTCTTTTTGTAGTACATTTATGGTTACCGCAACTTTTGTGTCGACTTGCAAATTAACAGATTTATTGTTTTCTAATATTTTAGCTTCCAACGACCCGACTGTTTCACCAGAATTTGTTAAAATTTCGTTCGCTACTTCGCGAGTAACCTGTAAAACAGGAAATGAATAGCGGCTGCTATTTTTATCGAAGAAAAGTGATGATAGTTCATCTTTTGCGCTAAATTTTGTGCCTGCAACCAATATCAGTCCTGCCGCATTATTATCCGATGCAATTAATGCTTTCGCCCTTTCAGAAGAAAATTCTAAAAAAGGACTTTGTGCATTATCCAAATCAGGATCGCCTTGAAGTGCAATAATCCATTTACCTGTTACATCAATTCCATCAAAATCGTTCCATTGTAAAGTATCTTTATCCACCTGAAGACCGAAACCCGCAAACACAACCGATGCTTCAACCGAAGTATTGGCAGAAAATGCGTAAGGCAAAAAGTCTTTTTCTGCTTCAAACGAATTCCCTTCGAAACCGAATAAATTTCCTTCACCAAGTTCAGCAGAGGTTAACAATCCAAATTTCTGAAAACCATTATCGTACATCAATTCTAATCCGGCATTTTCAAACTTATCGCGAATAAATTGTGCGGCCAATAATCCACCCTCTTCTCCGGGTTTACGTCCTTTTAAAGAATCGGATGCTAAATATTCAATATTCGCTGTAATATCTTCTACGGTAATCTCAGGATTATATTTCTGACCACACGAAACAACCAACAACACCAAAACAACAAAAACTAGCAACTTCATTTTTTTCGATTTAAAATATACGATGACTACAAAACTCCTTCAAGATGGTTTTAAAAACTAACAAATAGTCTGTTTAAATTTAATGTAATTATACACATTAATCGCCATTTAAAAAAAGGAGTTACTATATTTACGGCTTCATTAAAATTGAATAGTTTGATATCATTCGGAACAAAATACTGGTTTATTATTTTGCTTGCCATAGCGGTAGCAAGTGTTGGTATCGTTTTACTTTTGTATTTCAAAAACAAAGAGAACAAAGAGCTAAAAAAATATCAGGTACGAATTTTAATGGCTCTAAGGTTTTTATCGTTTTTTACAATCGCTTTTTTATTGCTTTCGCCATTTATTCGGAACCTGAAAAAAATTACTAAAAATCCAATAATTATTTCAGCCTGGGACAATTCCGGGTCGATGGTTGCTACGAAGGACTCGTTAAAAATTGCAAACGAAATTTCGCAAGTTAGAGATGCTATTCGGAATGATCTGGATGCCACTTATTCAGTTGTAGAATACTCATTTGGAGAAAGCACAAATGCAACTGAAGGTTTAAATTTCTCTGAAAAAAAATCGGATTACAGCGATATTGTAACTTCCATTGCTAACAATCATTTCAACGAAAATATTGGAGCAGTAATAATTGCGGGAGATGGAATTTACAACCAGGGGAAAAACCCAATTAACGTAATAAGCGAAGTCAATTTCCCCATATATACCATTGGTTTTGGTGATACTGCCAAAGTTGTAGATTCAAGAATTCAAAATATTCAGGTGAACCGGACCTCATTTTCAGGAAATCGATTCCCGGTAGAAATAGAGGTTCAGTTTTCGAAGCTGAAAGGAGAACCTCTAAAACTATCGGTTTCACAAAATAACAAAGAGCTGTCGAGTATTATTGTTACACCTCCCAACGAAAACTACTTTTTCACAACAGAATTTATTTTGGAAGCGGGAAATCCGGGATTAAAACATTTTGCCGTTCAAATAGAAACGGTTCAAAACGAACGAAACAAAAAAAACAACCATTCTGGTTTTGTTATAAATGTTTTAGAAAACAAACAGAAGATACTTATTCTCTCCGACGGTTCGCACCCCGATATTGGAGCGATAAAAAACACCCTCGATTTACAAAAAACATACGAAGTATCCGTTTTTACGGAAGAACCGTATCCGGCGAATCTTTCGGAATATAATTTGCTGGTGCTAAATCAGCTGCCGAGTTCGGGAAAATCGGTTGCCGAAATAATTAAAAATGCAGAAGGGAGTAAGTTACCCATTCTTTTTATTGTAGGAAATAAAACATTTTTGCCCCAACTAAATGCTTTGGTGCAAGGTGCAACAATAAAACCATTGGCAGGTTCGGGAGAAGAATCGCAGGCAACAATAAATTCAACCTACGCCACTTTTAAATTAAGCGACGATTTTAAGGAACTGTTACCAAAATTTCCTCCGTTGCAAGTTCCTTTTGCCGACTACGAACTTGAACCAGAATTTACACCGCTCTTTTATCAGAAAATAATTAACATTGAAACGTCGAAACCTCTAATTGCAACAGGTAATTTAAACGGACGAAAAACAGGGTTTATTTTTGGTGAAGGAATCTGGCGCTGGCGTCTTTACGATTACTATGTAAATCAAAGTCAGGCGCGCTTTAACGAGTTAGTGAACCAACTGGTTCAATACCTGGCCCTTCGCGAAAACGAGGATAATTTTATTTTAGATTTTAAACCGGTTTATACTGAAATTGACGATGTTGTTTTAACAGCTGAAGTGTATAATGATGCATTTGAACGCCTTACTTCGGAGGAAGTAAATATTGAAATTCAGAATACAAACGGCGACAAATTTAATTTCACTTTCGATGTTCAGGGTGAAAAATACTACCTAAACTCAGGTAAGTTACCAACTGGCGATTACACTTTCTCCGCCGAGGTAATTTTAGGAAACGAAACATTTAATGAAACAGGCAGTTTTACCATCGTTCCTGTAACCCTTGAGAATGTTATTACCCGGGCCAATCATAATTTGTTGTTCCAATTAGCCAACCAAAGTGGAGGAAATTTTTACCTTCCAGTTAGTGTTGACCAATTAATTTCGGATTTAAGAAATAATAAACAATTAAAACCAACCAGTTATTTTCAGGAGATAGTATATGAGTTGTTAAATTTACGCTGGCTGTTCTTTGTTTTTTTAATATTGTTAAGTGTGGAATGGTTTTTGAGAAAATTCTGGGGTATTTATTAAAAACAGATGGTTAGATTTTGAGACATTTAGATATGAGACAATCTTTTACTAAAAATATATTTTACGCAATAATTGTTTTATTGATTGTTTTTTCATCGTCATGCATTTCAACACAATCTTTAACAATCGAAATGCCACAACGGTCGAAAAATGAACTTCCACAATACATTCAAAGTTTAACGCTGGTAAACAGAACGGTTGACGATACATTTACCAACCTAAAGTCTGACTCGTTACAAAAAATATTCTACAAACAGAACTTTAGTTACGACACCATAATTAACGATATTCAAGCATCTGACACCACAATAAAAGCATTGGGCGAATTACTTTTTGAATCGGGAAGATATGATTTTGTTATTCCGGAAGAGCGGTTTCTTAAATTTAAAAGAAATTCATTTTTAAACGAAGAGATGCAATGGAAGAAAGTAAAAGAACTCTGCGAAACCTATAATACCGATGCCGTTTTATCTTTAGATCATTTTAAAACACGGGTGTCAACCGATTATAAAAAGGAAAGTTTGTACGACACCGCAATTGATGGCTTTACCTGGGCTCCATATGCCGAAATAATTATCTATTACGAAGCACTTTTCCGAGTCTATGATCCGGTTCAGGAAAAAGTAATTCTACGGGAATTTATAAGAGACACTGTATTATGGGAAGATGCAGGTAGAACAGTGGAAGAATTGTTCAGAACATTTACACCGATAAAAGCTGCATTAAGCGAGGTTGGTATTGCCATTGCTCTCGATTTTTCTGAAACGATTACAACCACCTGGCACGAAGAACATAGAAACTATTTCCCGTCTGGAGATTCTAAATTAAAACAAGCTGCACAATTTGTGGCAATTGAGAATTGGGACACCGCCATGATTTTATGGAACGACCTGGCGGAAAAAACCAAATCGAAATCGATAAAAAGCAAAGCAGAATTTAATATTGCCATTGGCTACGAATTAGAAGGAGATATTGATAAAGCCATTTTATGGGCTTTAAAATCGTACGACACCATGTACAGGCAGATAACATACAATTACCTTGAATTATTGAAAAGACGAAAAAATGAACAAATAAAAAATACACATTAAAAAACATAAGCGATGAATCGTAATCTATTTATTATTCTTGTCCTATTTGTAACCATCTCGTCGTGTACTGTTTACAAAGAATACCCTATAGACATATACAAACCTGGCGAAATAGCAGTTCCTCCAAATGTTGAAAACGTGGCGATCGTTTATCGCAATTTCAAATACGAAACCGACTCGCTTCAAAACTTTTACAAAAAAAATCATCAGTTAAAAAGAGCGAATAACGATCCTGAAAACCTGGACAGCATTCTTTCGAGCTACTGTATAAAAGAATTAGCCTCTAATTTACAGAGTAAAAACACCTTTAACCGCATTCATATTTTCCCAAGTATTTTTAATAAACACTCGGGCAGCAAACTCCCTGCTTTAAAATTCGATTTAATAAAAAAACTAACCTCATCTACCGAGACCGATCTTTTAATTTCGCTTGAAACTTTTTCCTACTTCTTTTCGGAGCAAGCACAAAGTTACGATGTTCCAAAATCGAGTGAAGTATTTACTGTGTCGGTTTGGGCAGTGTACGATCCATTTACCGAGAAAATAATTGAAAGAAAAACAATGATCGATACGGTTTACTGGAACAATTACGATGAAAAAGGGAATTATCAGAAAAACAGCAAATTACCTCCCCGACCAACCGCATTAAAAATTGCATCTCAATTGGCAGGCGAGGAATATTCGAAACGGTTCTTTGCATCGTGGCAAACGGTAAACCGAATGTATTCGATTCCGCCTCTTCCCGATTTTACCGAAGCTTCAAACTTTGTTGAAAGGAGCAAATGGGACAATGCCATTCAGATTTGGAAAAGATATGCCCCTGAGAATAATGGGAAAATGGCAATTAATGCCCGATACAATTTGGCTTTGGGCTACGAAATGAAGGACGATTTGGAAACCGCCTGGAAATGGTTGACTGCGGCTCAACAACTTGCCATATCGTACAAAAGTAAAGAAGACATTAAAATGATAACACGGTACCAAAAAGTACTGGCTAAACGAAAAAAAGAGATTGACCTGTTAAACCAAAACTAAGCATGAAACCAATTTCAAGCTTAACCTTTGTTATGCTTTCTCCTTGTTTTATTTCAAGGGTGTAATACAATTTATAATTCTCACACAATTAACCTCGAAATTATTGAACCCGGAAAAACACTTATTGCACCTAACAATAAAAAAATTGCAGTAAAATATAACAACAGCAATGTGGAATACAATCCCAAATTTGCAATCTATTTTGATGGAACAAATAAGATTATAGACCCAATAAATACAGATAGTATTGCATCGAAAATTTATTACGAATTGTTTGTAGAGAACCTAATAAATCAGAATTTCTATGATACTGTTATTGTATTAAATGAGACAGATTATTCGAACATTAAATTTAGTGACACACTAATTTCTACTATTGATTTTGAATCGGATTCAATTCCAGTTAGTCCGGAAAAACATCAGAAAAAATTAATGCGCTATTTCGCAAATTTAATTACGCAATTTCCTATTGAATCCAAACTTTATTCTAAATCAAAAAACATCGACCCGAATCTTGGATTATACTCTAAACAAGAGTTAAAAGATATTGCAGACTCAACAAATGCCGATTTTCTTTTTTCATTAGATTATTACTCTTCACTGGATGGCACAAATTATTTCCCAAAATATTCTCATGAAATTGAATCTGTACATATACTGACATTTTGGAATATTTACGACTTACAAATTCAGAAATTTCATCATTTTCAGATTAAAGCTGATACTATTTCCTGGGAAGAAAGAAAAGACTATCAACAATATCCAAAAAGAAAATTACCCCCCCCGAAAAGATGCAATATTAAATGCAGCAAACATTGCTGGTAATAGATTTGCCGAATACATTATTCACCACTAGATAGAAGTTCAAAGAATGTATTATCATTCTAACCAAGTAGATTTAAAAAAAACGGATAAACTCATCAAAGAGAACAGATGGATGGAAGCAGCAGAAATTTGGAAGGCGAATATAAATAATCCAAATAAATATGTTGCTGCGAAATGTAAATTCAACATGGGATTGGCATGCGAAATGGAAAGCAAATTTGATGCTGCCATAGAATGGGTGGCACAATCATTTCACGTTTTGGGCCAGGAAAACGAAGTTCATTCTTCAAATTGCAAGGAAAATATTTGTATTCTCAGCCAGCGTAAACTTGACATCAGAATTATGAACATGCAGTTAAATCCAGAAATTTGGAATCTAAATTATTGATATTTTTTTGTAAATAAATCACATCCACCGGTTTAGAAACGAAGTATAATATTCTATCCAAAAACAAAAAAATTCTTACTCATTGTCAACGAAACAAGAAACAAATAAAAATTTACAAATTGTATTAATTATCGCCTCCCTTTTTGGTTTCAATCATAATTACACCGTTCGCACCCCGGGATCCGTAAATGGCAGAAGTGCCATCTTTTATTACATTTATACTTTTTACTGTATTAGGGGACATCGTATTTAATATATCCGCATCCGATATAACTCCGTCAACTACAATTAAAGCTGCACTACTTCCCTGAAATGATTTTTCTCCATGAATTATTATTTCGGTACCCACAACTTGTACCCCGGCAAATCGTCCTCTGATTAAATCATACATATTTGAATACCTAGAATAATCCTTATCTTTCAAAACAAAATTTTCAACGGCATTCGATTTGTCATTAGCACTAATATGTCCGTAGCCAATCGCATGCTCAACACTTTTTTTATCCGATTTTAATTTTAAATTAATGGCAGCAAATTTAATGTTGCTGGTAAGTTTAACTTTTTGAGTATAGAATGCTTCTGCGCTAACCTCCAATTTATCTTCTGCATTGCAAAACACAGAAAAATTTCCCAACGAATCGGTAAGCACTGTTTGTTTTGTGCTTTGTACCTTGACATTTGCACTGATTAACGGAATACTATCAAAGGTGGTTACCTTGCCGTACAACACCCTGTCTTGAGCGCTTAAACCAATGGTTATAAAAAACACAAAAGCAAATGTGGCCAGTATGAGCAATTTCTTATTCATAATTAAAAGTTTTTGTACAGTTTAAAATCGAATCAAAAATGAAAACAATTATTACAGATTTAAACCAACCAATATTTTTTTACAGCTTAATTACCCTTCTTTACACAAACTCCCATTCAAACTAAAGAATATTTTTTATTGGCAACTGTGTCATATTTAGTGCAACAATCTGCGGCTAATCATCGCCTCTTTTAGTCTCAATAAGCAATACACCGTTTGCACCCCTGGAACCATAAATTGCAGCACTTCCGTCTTTAATAACATTGATACTTTTTACCTGGATGGGTGGAAGAGAATTTAATATACTTGCATCCAACACTATTCCATCAACCACAATTAAAGCTGCACTGCTACTGTTGATTGAATTTGTTCCACGAATAATAATTTCGTTGTTTACAACTTGTACTCCTGCAAACCTTCCCCTTATTAAATCAAACATATTTGAATACTGCGAGAAATCAACATCATCATTGCTTAAACTAGCCACCGCACTAAGTTTATCTCTATCGTTTACATGTCCATATCCAATTGCATGAATCCTGTTTTTTTCCCCAGGTTTTAGTCTCAGGTTAACGGCTGCATATTTAATATTACTCTTTAATTTTATTTTTTGAGTATAATATCCATTTGCAGTAACTATTAATTTATCATCTGAATTGCATCCTACTGAGAAATTTCCTAACGTATCGGAGAGTACAATTTGTTTTGTGCTTTGAACTTTAATGTTTGCACCAATTAGAGGAAAACTGTCAAAAACAGTAACCAGACCATGTATTACTCTCTCCTGTGCAGAACCATTACACGAAATTAAAAATACCAGGATAAATATTAATTGAAAAAAAGATCTATTAATCACAATCAAAGTTTTAGTTGGTTTAAACAAAGATAAACAAACACTACAAATTACAAGCCGCAATTTTCAAAAAAACCAAACAAATATTTTTATCTAATATGAAATATTTTTTAATCTTCTTTTGTATGTATTACGCGTTTCACCCGGTAAGGTTTTTTATTTTGCGATTCAAAATAAGTACGCATTTGTAGTTCTGCTATAATTCCAGTTGTAATGAACTGAATTCCTCCCATTACCATTAAAATGCCCAAAAGCAAAAGTGGTTTTCCCCAAATATCGTTACCCAAAACCTTTAGTACCAACATGTAAAAATTAATGAGCACGCCAATTCCTAATGTTACAATTCCAATGGTTCCAAAAAAATGCATGGGTCGTTGCAGGTATTTTTTGAAAAAAACCATTAATATCAAATCGCTCATTACGCGCGTGGTTCGACTTAAATTGTATTTTGATGTCCCAAATTCGCGTGATCGGTGATTTACGTCTATTTGAGTAATTTTTGTCGCTCCTTCGAGTGTTATCAACGCAGGAATGTACCGATGAAGTTCGCCATAAATATGTATACTTTTTATGGTTTCGTTTGTAAATATTTTAAGTGTGCACCCCAAATCTTTCATGTGAATTCCGGTAGATTTCCGAATCATGTAGTTGGCAATTTTCGAAGGAATTTTACGTAAAAACATCCCATCTTTTCGGTTGGCGCGAATACCGGCTACCATGTCCCATTCTTCCGCTTCCATCATTTTCAACATCATCGGAATATCAGCCGGATCGTTTTGAAGGTCGCCGTCAATAAGTGTAACAAATTCACCTTCAGCCTGATCTATTCCAGCTTGCAAGGCAGAACTTTGCCCGTAATTTCTTTTTAATTCAACCAAAATAAACCGACCGTCGTTTATCTTCTTAATCTCTCCCCGAGTATTATCGATGGAACCATCGTCAACAAAAATGGCTTCAAAATCAATGCCTTTTAGAGCCACTTTTATTTGTTCAGAAAGTGGTTTAATATTAGGCTCTTCGTTCCACACACAAATTACCACCGAAAGTTTCTTCATTATTTCAATTGTTTTATTTTCGTCAAAAAAAATCAAGATTGCTGCAAAATTAACTATTTCAAATCAATCACTTTATTTTACAGGGTTGAATTTCCATATAAATGAAAATCGAACGGTTTTATATTCCCAATGGCGTAAACCATGTACATATTGCAATCGAACTGCTTTTTTCTCAAAATCTTTACGCAACTCAAAATTTAATTGCACGGGTCTATCACGCTCATCTTTATAGCCAGAATAACCTGAACACGAAGAAGAGAGTAACCATGTATTTCTCTCGAAATCGGCACCCAATGCTAACATATAAGCATCATTTTGCGGGCATAGTTCATCGTTGGTTTGCCAACTGTAAAAACCAAATAATCCAAACGGCCTAAACAAACCCGTTTCGGATTGTCCCCAATCTTTTGAAAAGCTGAGATCGAAAAAGTATCCCGGACTATCGGAATAGCGGGCTGCATCCAGATCTCCTGATGCAGTTTTTGCCGTAAAACGAAACAGTGTATTAGGGAATTTACGATCCTTCAAAATCTGAATCAATGTACTAAAATAGAAATCTCCAATGGCAACTCCTTTTCCATCTTCTATTCGGGCATAACGTTCATTTCGAATTTCTTCGGAAAAAGCGAATTTTTCCAAAAGTACGCCATACATTTCCACTGCAATTTTATTATTCGCAAACGGAATATAAACTCTTCCTGAAATATCTTGTGTTGGATCGCCGGAGTGAAAATGATTGGAGCCCGTTATTTCAAACTCGGTTTTCTCATTTAGAAAACCTCTTTTTACATCGGGGACGGGTATCGCATTGGGACCCAAATAACCCGGAGAAAGAATCATCCAACTTCGCCAGCCTGGATCACCAATTTGCCAATCGTGCAAATCGTTCCACCAGCCATAATCCACATTTGGATTTTGCCCATTAACAAATAAAAAGGAAATACTAAAAAGGAAAAGAAAAAGAAGGTGCTTCATTATTCTCAATTACATGCCAAAGATAAAAAAACCCTTTAGACAACTCTAAAGGGTTTCTCATGAATTAAAGTTCAAGTTTTTCTTTAATACTTTGTGGAATAGCATCTTTGTGAACCATAATACACATTGTTTTATAGTTTACGTAGGGTTTCGACACATAAAAGTACCCGTCGTATTTGTTATATTCGCCCCACGAATTTTTTACTTTATAAAAAATTATGCCATCTTGATCCTTAGCAGTTCCAATAATGTGCATACCATGGTCATCGGTAGTTGAATAATTATCGAAGGCAACTTGACGCATTTCCTGGGTAACTTCTATTTCGGGTGCTGGTTTTTCCAATTCATACAACTCCTTTTCCTTCTCCTTTTCCGAAAGCGTTTCCCAACGAGTAATCTCTGCATCGCTCATGTCTTCTGTTTTTGCTAAAGGCATAACTGCTACACCTTTATTACTCGACACAAATCCTTTTTCGCTCACATCAGCAGCCCACGCAACAGTATATCCATTATTTAACGAATAATCAATAATCTCTTCCAAATCAGTTACCGGAACATTATAAACCTCATCCCACGACCAGTTGTCAGGTACTTCCAAAATAAATTTAGAGTAAAATGGATGATGCGTGTAAGAAGAAATTTCTACGTAATCGTTCATATTTAATCCAACAAAATCACTTGCAAAACTTTGTGGCGTATATTTTTTTCCTTCGTATTCAAATTTCTGAGGAAGTTCGCCTAAATAAGCATTTAATGTGCCTTCAATTGATTCAAGCCAAGCTGTACTTAATTTTCGGTTTTTGTTTTCCACTACCGCATCAACATTTTGTTTCAACACACGATCCATTTCGCCATGCACATGTTTTTCTTCGCCATAGTTTAATCCATCGAAAACCGACTCGGGCACAATTCCAAAATCTTTAATCATATTGGTTACATCGTGAAATGCACCGCCTGCCGAAAAGTTAAGACTGCCGTGAACTCGAACATCTTTTTGTGCTTTTTCTGAATAAGTACGCCAGACAATATACATTTCGGAAAGATCAACTTCAGGTTTTCCCAAACGTATCATTTCCGACTCTAAGAACGACAAAGCAGAAAACGACCAACAAGTTCCTGTGCGATATTGATCTTTAACAGAAGTAGCTGGCAACAGAATTTCATCCTCAAAAACATAGCCCTCGGATGTTTTCTCTTTTTTTTCCTCATTTTCAGCAAGGACATAATTTGTCGTTGAAGCCAGAAATACCAAGGCCAGTATAATGCGCAATATCATAATTATTATTTTTAAATCCCCATGTTTTGAATAATGCCAAAAATAATAAATATCTGTTTATAAAGAGTAAAAAAACCGAGTTAACTGAATAAAAAAATCATTGTTATTAGGTCAATTGAGGAATAAGCCAAATAAATCAAGAATTCAAATTCTGCACTTCGTCATGCCGAAAACAATCAAGCAAGTGGTCGTTTACCATTCCGGTGGCTTGCATGTACGCATAAATTACGGTTGAACCAACAAATTTAAAACCTCGCTTTTTGAGATCTGCCGAAATCTCTTCGGACAATTGAGTTTTTGCTGGTAAATCTTTCATCGAAGAAAAAGAATTAACAATCGGTTTATATTCAACAAATTTCCAAATGTATTTATCAAAACTGCCAAACTCTTTTTGAATTTCAAGAAAACGCCGTGCATTATTTACACAAGCTGCAATTTTTTGTTTGTTTCTAATTATTGACTTGTCCTGAACCAATTCAGCTAACTTCTTTTCATCGTATGTAGCAACAATTTCCGGATTGAAATTATTGAAAGCATTTCGAAAATTTTCTCGCTTATTTAACACTATTTGCCAACTTAACCCAGCCTGAAAACTTTCCAAAACGAAAAACTCAAAAAGTTTCTGTTCGTCGTGTAACGGACCCCCCCCACTCTGCGTCGTGGTAATTCATCATCAATTCATTGCTTGTTCCCCAAGCACATCTTTTACACATTTTTTACTTTTTAGGCGTAAAAGTTAAATAAAATTAATCAGAACATCTGCTATGGAAGTAAAATGCTATTTTTGTCTCTTCACAAAAACAAAAAATGAAACGAACAATACTAATCTTGCTACTGCTAGCTTCAATTTTTCAAATTCAGGCACAGCTGAATATAAATCATTACGTAAATGTTGGTCGTACCCGAATTCAGATTGGAAACTACACCGGTGCCATCGAATATTTTAATATTGTAATAAAATTTAAACCCTATCTTGCTGAAGCTTATTTGTACCGCGGTACAGCAAAACATTCGCTCGAAGATTACCGGGGTGCAATATTCGATTACAACAAAGCTCTCGACATTAAACCCTATTATCCGCGTGCCTACAACAATAGAGGAATGGCATATCACAACCTGAAAAATTATGACAAAGCAATAATTGACTACAACAAAGCATTGGAATTCGATCCCGATGACGAATCGATATATAACAACCGTGGAATTGCAAAACTGGCACAGAAAAATGTGGAGGGTGCAATTGAAGATTTTAATTTATCGCTGGGAGTAAACCCAAAATCTACTTTTGCTTTAATGAACCGAAGTAATGCAAAAATTGTAAGTGGCGATATTAAAGGTGCAATTAAGGATTTGAACCAGGTAATTGTTATTCGACCACATTATGCTGCAGCTTATTTAAACAGGGGATTGGCACGTTTTGAACTGGAAGATTATGCATCCGCCTTGCGCGATTACGACCAAAGTATAAAGTTCGATCCGAAAAATGCATTGGCATTTAACAACCGTGGAATTGTAAAACACAAGTTGGAAGACTACAACAGTGCAATTATGGATTACGACATGGCCCTGCGCTTAGATCTGGAAATGGCAAGTGCCTATTTTAACCGGGCAATGGCACGCGAAATCTTGAAACGCCCAGGATTCGAAAATGATTATAAAGTTGCTGCTCAGTTAAATCCAAAATTTGATTTGGAAAGCCGTATGGTCGATGCTGAACAGTTGGCGCAAAACCAACAGAATAAAAACCAACAGGGAAATCAGTCGCAACAAACAAAAAACACAAATCAACAAAACAATCAACAAAACAGTACCCAGAATAGCAACAATCAACAAAACAATTCTAATACTCTGGCTCAAAATGAAGAAGAGAGAAAACAGGAGGCAGCTGAAAAAAGAAAACGTCGTCGAGGGATGAATTTAATTATTGAAGATTCGCGCGACTTACCAAGCGATGAAGAAGAGGAAGTTGATGACGGCCGAATTCAAAATAAAAATATTGCCATAGACTTGCAATCCATATTTATTATCTCGGCATTTGAGAAAAATGCTGTGGATTACGACCGTTTTCAGTATTACAATATGGCAATTGGCGAGCTGAACGAAAAGAACAACTACAATCCCTGGCTTACTCTCTCCAACAAATCGGTGGCTGTATATCGCGATATTTTTGAGAACTTCATACTGTTTTTTAATGAGAAAATTGAAATTCAGGAAAATAGTCACAATTTCCTGAACCGAGGTATTTTTTATAGTTTAATGGGGAGGTACAACGAGTCACTCGCAGATTTGGACCATGCCATTGAAATGGAAAAAGAGTCAGGAATTACCTACTTTACACGAGCAAATTGCCACTATAAAATGCTGGAGCAGATCGAATCTTTTTCGGGTGTAGAAGCCGATGTTTCTATCTCGTTGAATAAAAAACCTGACGAAGAAATAGAAAAGGAAGGAAATGGAGAATCGCAATCAACGGTAAATTACGAACAAATTTTAAATGATTACGAAATTACACTTTTCAGAAACCCAAATTTCTTTTTTGGATACTACAACCGCGCCTACATAAAATTGCGACTGGGTGAATACAAAAGTGCCATTGAAGATCTAAACCGGGCCATTGCGCTTGAACCAGAATTTGCTGAAGCCTATTTTAACCGGGGACTCACTAAAATTTATATGGACGACCTTGAAGGCGGAGCACTGGATTTAAGTCGTGCCGGCGAGTTAGGTATTCATGGGGCTTACAATATTATTAAGCGGTATTGTAATTAAGAAAGATTGAAAATTGGAATGTGGAAATGTATCTATATAATGTCTTTGTTCCTTTGCAACATCCTTTCATATCATCCGTAATATTATTCAGAAATCATTTAAAACCCATACCAACAAATAAACTTATTTCCGTATTTTTACAGCGTTCTATAACTTTAAACTCGAATACTGGAACCAGAAACTTTCGAAGCATGAGCAACCAACCGCTGGCAGAACGATTACGACCCAAAACACTTGATGATTTTGTAGGGCAGGAGCACCTTGTTGGTAAAAATGCGGTGTTGCGTAAAATGATTGAGTCGGGAAATATCTCGTCGTTAATTTTATGGGGACCACCGGGAGTGGGTAAAACAACGCTGGCTAAAATTATTGCCAACACACTCGACCGACCATTTTATACTTTGAGTGCAATTAATTCGGGCGTAAAAGATATTCGGGAGGTTATTGAAAAGGCAAAAAAACAACAATTTTTCAGTCGGCCAAACCCAATACTTTTTATCGATGAAATACACCGCTTTAGCAAATCGCAGCAAGATTCGTTGTTGGGTGCAGTGGAAGACGGAACAATTACTTTAATTGGTGCAACCACCGAAAATCCATCGTTTGAAGTTATTTCTCCCCTGCTCTCACGCAGCCAGGTATATATTTTGAAACATCTGGATAAAGAGGGGCTGCTTAAAATCGTAAAGCTCGCCATAAAAAAAGACATCAAATTAAAAGAAAAAAAAATAATCCTCCGGGAAGATCAAGCGATGTTGCGTTTTTCGGGAGGCGATGCACGAAAATTGCTCAATGTTTTAGAATTAGTGGTTTTGGCTGAAGAGAGTGATAAAATTACAATCACCAATAAAAAGGTAACCAATCGCCTTCAAAAAAACCTTGCCATTTACGACAAGCAGGGAGAAATGCACTACGACATTATTTCTGC
>CAYZBC010000032.1:0-27593 GCA_964476535.1 uncultured Maribellus sp. | reverse complement strand
TTTTTATTCTTCTGTTTTCGAAAAATCCATGGCAGACATTCTTAAGTAAGAATTGTGACGCCATTTTGCATTCTCCTCAGATGCAGAAAACAATTCATCCGCTTCAGCAGGGAATGTTTTCTTCAATGAAGTATAACGAACTTCACCATTTAAGAATTCCTGGAATTTGCTCCAATCCGGTGCTTTTGAATCCAATTGGAATGGGTTTTTACCTTCTGCTTCCAATAACGGATTGTGACGGAATAGCGACCAGTAACCAGCTTGAACAGCTCTTTTCTCTTCATCCTGAGTTTTGCCCATGCCAGACCTTAATCCGTGACTGATACAAGGTGAATAAGCAATAATCAACGATGGTCCTGGATATGCTTCTGCCTCTTTCAATGCTTTGAAATATTGAGATTGGTTGGCTCCCATTGCAACTTGTGCAACGTAAACATAACCGTAACTCATCATCATTGCACCCAGGTCTTTTTTACGTATTTTTTTACCTGAAGCAGCAAATTTAGCCACCGCTCCAACAGGAGTTGCTTTCGATGCTTGTCCTCCGGTATTGGAATAAATCTCGGTATCCATAACCAAAACATTAATGTCTTGTCCGCTGGCTAATACGTGGTCTAAACCACCAAAGCCAATGTCGTAAGCCCAGCCGTCGCCACCAAATACCCAAATCGATTTTTTAACCAGGTATTGTTTTAAGGGAAGAATCTCTTTTGCAGAACTGCTGTTACTGTTTGCAAGAACTTCCAGTACTTTTGCCGACGCGGTAACCGAACCTGCGGAGTTTGCTTTGTTGGCAAGCCATTCAGCATAAACTTCTTTTTCAGCATCGCTGGCACCGTTACTTAATGCACTTTGCATAATCGATTCAATACGGTCGCGTTGTGCTTGAACACCTTCTGCAAAACCAAAGCCGTACTCGGCGTTATCTTCAAATAATGAATTCGCCCACGCTGGTCCATGACCCGAATCTTTGTGTTTGCAATAAGGAGTTGAAGGAGCAGAACCACCGTAGATTGAAGAACATCCAGTTGCATTGGCTACCATCATTCTTTCGCCGTACAATTGCGTAATTAATTTAATGTATGGAGTTTCTCCACAGCCTGCACAAGCTCCCGAGAATTCAAACAATGGTTGAGCAAACTGTGAGTTTTTAACCGATTTGGTTTTATCAACCACATTCTCTTTTGATGCAACTTCATCAACCATGTAGTCCCAACGTTTAATTTCTTCTTGTTGAGTACCAAGTGGTTTCATTATCAATGATTTTTCTTTCGAAGGACAAACATCGGCACAGTTGCCACAACCGGTACAGTCGAGAACACTCACCTGCATCCTGAAATTCAATCCACCAAATACTTTCGATGGAGTGGCTACTTTTACTTCTGTTCCAGCTGGTGCCGCTTCAATTTCTGCTTCATCCATTAAGAATGGGCGAATTGCAGCGTGTGGACAAACATAAGCACATTGGTTACACTGAATACAGTTATCAACCTGCCATTCAGGTACATTTACTGCAACACCACGTTTTTCGAAAGCGGCAGCTCCCGATGGGAAAGTACCATCTTCTCTACCTGTAAAAGCAGAAACCGGAAGGTCATCGCCACGTTGTCCGTTAATTACGTCAACCACATTTTTAATGAATTTTGGACGTGCAGTTTCTTCTTCCACATCAGCTAATACAATGTTTTTCCATTCGGATGGTATATTTACTTCAACAATATTTTTACCACCTGCATCAACCGCTGCGTAGTTCATGGTAACAATGTGCTCTCCTTTTTTCCCATATGATTTTACAATGGCAGTTTTCATTTGATCAACGGCAATTTCATAAGGAATTACTCCGGTGATTTTGAAAAATGCTGATTGCATAATGGTATTGGTACGAGTTCCCAAACCTAAATCTTCACCCAATTTTGTTCCGTTGATGATGTAGAATTTGATTTCGTTTTTCGCCATATATTTTTTCATTCCATCTGGCAAGTTCTCTTTAGTTTCTTCTGCATCCCAAATAGAGTTCAATAAGAAAGAACCACCTTTTTTCAAGCCTTTCAAAACATCGTACATGTGTAAGTAGGCAGGAACGTGGCAAGCCACAAAATCGGGAGTAGTTACGAAATAAGTTGACCGAATTTGTTTGTCCCCAAAACGAAGGTGAGAGCATGTAAAACCACCTGATTTTTTTGAATCGTATTGGAAATACCCCTGGCAATATTTGTCGGTTGCATCACCAATAATTTTAATTGAGTTTTTATTTGCACCAACAGTACCATCGGAACCTAAACCGTAAAATTTAGCCTGATATGTTCCTTTCGGAGTCATATCAATTTCTTCTTTTAAAGGAAGCGATTTGTAAGTAACGTCGTCAACAATTCCAATAGTGAAGTCACCTTTTGGCTCATTCATTTCAAGGTTTTCGTAAACCGACATAATTTGCGATGGAGTAGTATCTTTTGAACCTAAACCGTAGCGCCCGCCAATAATAATCGGGGCATTTTCTTTTCCGTAGAAATAAGAACGGATATCTAAAAATAACGGCTCGCCACCTGCTCCCGGCTCTTTTGCGCGATCTAACACAGCAATTCTTTTTACTGATTTTGGAAGCGCTTCCATGAAATATTTTGCTGAGAATGGGCGGAACAAGTGTACCACAACCAAACCAACTTTTTTACCTTGAGCGGTTAAATAGTCAATTGTCTCGCGAATGGTTTCTGTTGCAGAACCCATTGCAATAATAATGTTCTCAGCTTCAGGGCTGCCATAATAGGTGAATGGACGATATTTCCTACCTGTTAATTCGCTAATTTGATCCATGTAATCGGAAACAATATCCGGCACTGCATCATAAAAGCTATTTGAAGCTTCTTTTGCCTGGAAGTAAATGTCAGGGTTTTGAGCTGTACCACGAGTTACCGGGTTCTCTGGATTTAATGCACGGTTTCTAAATTCCTGTAATGCTTCCTGGTCAACCAAGGGCATCATATCTTCCATT
Source organism: uncultured Maribellus sp. (assembly GCA_964476535.1). Taxonomy (GTDB): domain Bacteria; phylum Bacteroidota; class Bacteroidia; order Bacteroidales; family Prolixibacteraceae; genus Draconibacterium. The sequence continues at coordinate 24,604 of CAYZBC010000032.1, read as the reverse complement.
TCAATGGCTTCAATTTTTTGGATTTCGTGTGAAGTTCTGAAACCGTCGAAAAATGCGATAAAAGGAATTCTCGATTTAAGGGTAGCTAAATGAGCCACGCCTGCCAGGTCCATTTCTTCTTGTACCGAGCCTGCTCCAATCATTGCGAAACCAGTTTGGCGGGCAGCATAAATATCGCTGTGGTCGCCAAAAATAGAAAGAGCATGACCTGCCAATGCACGAGCACTTACGTGGAAAACTGTTGGTAATAACTCCCCTGCAATTTTATACATATTCGGAATCATTAGCAACAAACCTTGCGATGCAGTGTAGGTAGTAGTTAAAGCTCCTGATTGTAGTGCGCCGTGAACAGCTCCCGCAGCTCCACCTTCGCTTTGCATTTCAGCCAAACGTACAGGGCGCCCAAACATGTTTTTTCTGCCAAAAGCAGCCCATTCGTCAACGTATTCTGCCATGGTTGACGATGGAGTAATCGGGTAGATACATGCTACCTCGCTAAACATGTAACTCATATGCGCTGCTGCATAATTACCGTCACATGTGATAAATTTCTTTTGCTTAGTCATTTCTTAATCGATTTATTCTTTTGTAATGTATTTATTTTATAATGTTTTTTATCTAGTATAAAAAGCCAAACAACCACAATGGTATTTTATTCCCTTCTCCAATTTCAATTACATCGGAAGCTGCAAATATTTCAGAAGTGGGCTCTAATTTTCTTCCACCAATAATAAAATGGTGTTTGCCATTCACACAAAAATCGGCTTTTGGCGAAGTTCGAAGTTGGTTTTTGTATCCTACCTGATTGTAAAAGAACGTTTGACGCAAATTTAAATTACCCGTATTATTTGGTGCAATGGCATAAATTAAATTTGTATTGTGCAAATAAATTTTGTCAGGTTTTTTTAACTGGTCGTCGCTACCATTAGAATAAAGCATGTGAATTAACTTGGCATTTTTTAAATATTGTAGGTAATTCATTATGGTTGCCCGCGACGTTTGAACAGCACTTGCTAATTTACTAATATTCGGTGTAAAAGGCGCTTTTTCTGCTATGATGTGCAACAGCTTTCTTAATTTCGAAAGGTATTTTAGTTCAATTTGGTTAATGTACGGAACATCAATTTCCAGCGCCAGATTAATATGTTTAAGTAGTTTATTCACGTAAAAATTTGGGTCATCCATAAAATATGGGAAATAGCCGTGTTTTAAATAGTCGTCGAAAAAGGCGAGAGGTCGAATTGTAGAAACAATATCTTTTGCAATTTTTACATGGTTTTTTACAAGTTCATCGAAAGTATAAAATTCAAAATTACTTCCTGTTTCATGATTCAGATATTCTCTAAACGATAAACCTTCCAAATGATTTATGCTTACCATCCCATTTAAATCCAGGTTTCCTTCGGTAATGCGAAGAACCGGAGATGATGAAAAAATGATTTTTAATTCGGGAATTTCTGTTGCACATTTTTTTAAATCAGCTGACCAATCGGGGTATTTTTGAATTTGGTCCAATATTAACACTTTTCCACCTCGTTTCGCAAATTCATCGGCAAACGAACTAATTTTTCGTTTGGTGAAATAGAAGTTATTGAGGTTTATGTAGAGCACTGAATTGGATTCAGGAAAACTTTTTCGAATGTAGTCGAGTAAAAATGTAGTTTTACCGACTCCCCTAAATCCCTTGATAGCAATGAGTTTATGGTTCCAGTCAATACTTTTTAAAAGCTCCCTTTTTATGGTAGGTTTCGAGCTTTCCAATAACGATTTATGTGAATTTTGAAAGAATTCCAAATTTTAAAATTTTTGCAAAAATAGTCAGTTTAATGCATTTTATGCTATCTGTACATAGCAAAAATAGAAATTAAATGCAATTTATAATTTATAAAAATAACAGAATATTGAAATTTGATAATTCAATAAAGTAGAGAACAAAAATTATTAAATTTGTTCAAAAATTTATTCATGATAAATAAACCTGAGCTTCTTTTACCGGCTGGGAATGTTGAATCGTTTTATGCCGCTTTACAAGGTGGTGCCGATGCTGTATATTTGGGACTAAAACATTTTAATGCGCGGGGTCGGGCAAATAATTTTACGGAGCTTCAGTTTCTTTCAATATTAAAAGAAGCTAAAAACAGGAAAGTATTGGTTTATGTTACTTTGAACACTGTTATAAAAAATTCGGAACTTGAACTTTTATTGGAATATTTACATTTTTTAAATGAAGTGGGTGCTGATGGAATTATTGTTCAGGACTGGGGCGTATTTTATATTGCACGTAAATTTTTTCCGAATTTGAAAATACATGCCAGTACGCAAATGGGAATACACAATTCGTTGGGAACAAGTTTCTCGTATGAAAAAGGTTTCCGACGGGTGGTTCTGGCACGCGAACTTACCTTGAAGGAATTAGAAACCATAGCTACAAATTCTATTGTAGAAACGGAAGTTTTCGTACATGGCGCACTTTGTTATTCTTTTTCGGGAATGTGCCTTTTTAGTAGTTATGTCGGTGGGAGAGGAGCAAATCGTGGAATTTGTGCCCAACCTTGTCGTCGCGATTATAACGATAATAATAAGAAAAAATACCTGTTCAATTTAAAAGATAACCAACTGTTGGATTATGTGCCCCAATTGGCAAAAATGGGTGTAAATAGTTTAAAAGTTGAAGGACGTCTTAAATCCGGAGAATATACGTTTCGGGTTGGTTCGGCATATCGAATGGCTTTAGACGATGCAAAGCAAAATAAGATTGCCAATGAAAAACTTACCTTGGATTTTGGAAGACAAAAAACCACTTATTTTGTTGGAAATGACCTAAAAAATGCAATTTCTGATGAAACTTCCACAGGTATTTTTTTGGGGAAAGTTGAAAAAGTATTTGCCCATAAAATTCATATTTCTTCTTCAATAAAAATTGAACCAAAATTTCGGCTAAGAATCCTTGCCGATGATAACAGTAACCCGATTTATATAATAGTGAAAAATCCGGTGCAGGAAGGTTCGTTTTATGCAATTGATAATGACAATAGAATGATTGAGAAAAATAGTCGGGTTTATTTAACGAAGTTACAAGATCGGAAATTCCCCGATAAATTGGAAACAATAAAACAAATTCCATTTAACCCGATTTCTCGCGACCGGAAAAGATCAATCCTTAATGGTTTGAATGGAAACCAACCTAAAAAAACGGAAGAGTTATATTTTCGAATTAATTCGTTGGAGTGGTTAAGTAGAATTAATTTTAACGAATTGGACGGTGTGTTTCTTTTGTTTTCTAAAATTACATGGACCCGTTTTAATTTTGAAGATTCATTCATAAAAAACAATAGCGATAAAATTTATATTGAACTACCCAAGTTTATTGCCGAAGATTCCATTGAGTTTTATGCTGGTCTTGTAAATAAAATGGTTCTGCTTGGAATTAGGAATTTTGTTATAAGTCATCTTTCGCAAAAATTATTAATTCCGGAATATTGCCGAATTGTAACGAACGAGAATGTTTATCTTTTTAATGATGCTGCAATAAAACTGATGGTGGATGAAAGTGTTGAAACTTTTGTATATCCATTCGAAACTGATTTTGAAACGTTGGAGTCACTCACAAATAAAAGTGGGATTGTTCCGATATATTTTTACCCTGAACTGTTTTTTTCCCGCATGCCGGTTCAATTGGAAAACAGTGAAGCATTTGTTAGCGACGATTTAAAAACGAAGTTCAAAAGATTCAGGAAAAATGGAATTACCATTGTTGTTCCTGAACGTCCGGTATCAATTTTGCATCATAAAAACAGGCTCTCGAAAGTTGGGTTTTATAGATATTTAGTGGATGTTAGTTACGATAGTTTTTCAAAGAATCGATTAAAAACGCTAAAAACCAGGTTCCTCAAGTCGGAGCAAATCCAGCCTTCTACTACATTTAATTTTTTAAAAGGAATGAAGTAAGGAATTGAAAAATGTTGTTGGGTTAGGGGAGTTGTGAAGGTTGTATATCAACATCGACAACAATGGTGACTTCTTTAAAAAGATTTTGTTGAGATGATAAATGTGGATTAAAAATTCTGCTTTGGATTAAACTTACCAAAAAAGGCTCCACAAAATTGCAGAGCCTTTTTAAATCTATTTTAAAAATTCTATATATATTCTATTTTCGGGCAATCTGAAACAACAGGATTATTCCCCGTAATTTCCCAAGTATTTCCTGAATTTAACAAATCATCAACACAAGTAATTTTTCTATTTTTTTGAACCTGGTTGATCTGGGCAACCAATTCATTGTTATAAACTAGTGCAGGCACGCTTCTAATTACTCCAAAAGCAACCGGCATTTCTGGTAATTGCATATTAATTAATGCCATGTGCAGAGTTGGATCGAGTTCGGTAGCGTCGTGTACCAAAATATCCTCTTCGGTTATTCCATTCTCACCAATGGTAGCAACTTTTAATCTGCCTTTTTCAAATACTAATCCTTTTTGATTTTCAGCACCAAAAAGCATAGGTTTTTCGTGCTCCAGATGTAATTGGCGATCGGCACGATGTTGAGGATCAGTTATTTCGGCATGAATTCCATTGTTGTAAATTACACAATTTTGCAGCGCCTCAACAATGGAAGCACCTTTGTGCTTTTCCGCAGCTTCAAACACCGATTGGCTCATTTTCATGTTCCCATCAATAGTGCGTGCAAAGAAAGTTCCTCGTGCCCCAATTACTAGTTGCCCGGGAATAAATGGGTCTTCAACTGTTCCAAAAGGTGAAGTTTTAGTTATAAACCCACGAGCTGAAGTTGGGGAATATTGCCCTTTTGTTAATCCATAAATTCGATTATTAAACAGGACTAAATTCAGGTCAACATTTCTACGGATTAAGTGAATAAAGTGGTTTCCTCCAATGGCGAGTGAATCGCCATCGCCGGAAATTACCCACACACTTAAATCTGGATTTGCCAATTTCACTCCCGTTGCAATTGCAGCTGCACGACCATGTATGGTATGAAATCCAAAAGTACTCATGTAATAAGGAAACCTCGAAGAACAGCCAATTCCGGAAATTACCGCAAACTTTTCACGAGGAACCCCCATTCCGGCCATTGTCCGCTGAATGGCGTTCATAATCGCATAATCGCCACATCCGGGACACCAGCGAACTTCATTTTCGCTTTTAAAATCTTTAACAGTATATTTTATGTCAGTCATTTTTTAGTCCTCCAGTAATTTGTAAACACCTTGTTTCAACTCATTTACTGTAAAAGGTAATCCTTTTAACTTGTTATTTTGATGGTAAGTAAATTCCGGCAACACATTGCGCAGATAACTGGCAAATTGTCCCATATTCAACTCGCAAACAATAATCTTTTTATATTTACTAAACACTTGAGCCGTATTGGCAGGAAGTGGTTTTATGTAATTGAAATGAGCAAGACTTACATTTTTGCCTTCTTTCCTAAGTTCTCTCACTGCACTAGTCAGGTGACCATAAGTCCCACCCCATCCAATAACTAAAACGTCGCCATCCTCGTCACCGCAAAGATCAATATCAGGAACCATATCAACAACCCGCTGAACTTTTCCCTCGCGTATTTCGCTGTTTTTCTGATGATTTTCCGGAGCGTGACTAACTGTACCGGAAGCATTCTTTTCTAAGCCCCCAATACGATGTTCAAATCCCGCCATTCCGGGGATGGCCCATTCGCGAGCCAACGTTTCCGAATCGCGATTATACGGCATAAACGTTTCGGCATCTTTTGCAATTCTAGGTGTAATCGTTGGCAATTCGGTCATGCTTGGCACTTTCCATGGTTCTGTTCCATTACCCAGAAATCCGTCGGTTAATAATATTACCGGCACCATTCGTTCCAAGGCAATTTTGGCTGCTTTAAAAGCATACCAGAAACAATCCGATGGAGTACTTGCTGCCATTACAACCACAGGGCTTTCTCCGTTCCTACCATAAAGTGCCTGCAATAAGTCCGACTGTTCAGTTTTAGTTGGAAGTCCGGTTGACGGTCCACCGCGCTGAACATTAACAATAACTAATGGAAGTTCGGCCATAACTGCCAAACCAATCGCTTCTGATTTTAAAGCCAGACCTGGACCTGATGTAGAGGTAACAGCCAAATCGCCTGCAAATGCAGCTCCAATAGCCGAAGTAATACCGGCTATTTCATCTTCTGCCTGAAAAGATTTTACTCCCAAATCTTTTCTTGCTGCTAAAGCATATAAAATGTCGGTAGCAGGAGTTATTGGGTATGAACCGATAAACAGTTCAAGACTTGCTTTTTCAGCGGCTGCCAAAAGTCCCCAAGCTGTTGAATCATTTCCATTTACGTTGCGGTATGTTCCGTTTTCAATATTTGCCGGATGCACAATGTAACTCGGAGTGATGTGTTGCATCGTATATCCGTAATTGAAACCATCGTGCAGAACTTTAATATTAGATTCTACAACAACTGGTTTTTTCGCAAATTTTGCTTTTAAAAATTCTTCGATATAATCCAGCGGACGATTAAACATCCAACAAACCAATCCAAGAGCAAACATGTTTTTGCTTCGAAGAACACTTTTATTATCGAGTCCAAAGTCTTTTAAACTTTCCTTTGTTAAGCTTGAAATGGGAATCGGGATTTTAAAATAATCTTCCAGATTACATTCTGCAAATGGATCGTTGGTGGTAAACCCTGCCTTTTTCAGACCCTTTTCAGTTAACAAATCAGAATCATAAATAATGGTCCCTCCAGGATTCATAAATGTTGCATTTGCTTTAATTGCCGCCGGGTTCATTGCAATTAATACGTGTGCAAAATCGCCCGGAGTATTAATTTGCTTGTGTCCAAATTGAACTTGAAATCCGGAAACGCCACCAACAGTCCCTTGCGGTGCACGAATCTCTGACGGATAATCAGGGAATGTTGAAATATCATTCCCAAGTAGTGCTGTTGCATCCGAAAATAAAGTCCCGGTAAGCTGCATGCCATCACCAGAATCTCCAGAGAACCGGATGGTAACTTCTTCCAACTCTATTACTCTTGCATCCTTCATATTTTTTATTTTATATAGACAATTGTTCAAAAGAAAAACGATTTCAAAAATAACAATCTGTTATTTAGAAACCGAAATCAATAATTGTATCGTTCTAAAATACCCGACAAAAATAACCATTATTTAACAAGATTAATGTAACATATCCAATTATTTAAAGGTTTTCATATATTTGGAAACAATTTAAATTATTAGAAATTTGGCACTCATAAAAACACTTAAAGGAAATACTCCAATAGTTGGGAAGTATTGTTTTTTGGCTGAAACCGCCACTCTCATTGGAGAAGTTGAAATTGGAGACAATTGCAGCATTTGGTACAATGCCGTTCTTCGGGGCGACGTCCATTCTATAAAAGTAGGAAACAACACAAATATTCAAGACAATGCAACTGTGCACGCTACCTATAAAAAGTCGCCTACAATTATTGGAAATAATGTAACGATTGCACATGGAGCCATTATTCATGGTTGTACAATTCAGAATAATGTTATGATTGGGATGAATGCAGTGGTATTAGATAATGCGGTTGTTGAAAGCAATTCAATTGTGGCTGCCGGTTCAGTAATAACTAAAGGAACTGTTGTGGAAACTGGCAGTGTTTATGCCGGGGTTCCTGCAAAAAAGATAAAGGAAATTGGTCCGGAGTTATTGGAAGGAGAAATTAACCGAATTGCGAACGCCTATGGAATGTATGCAAGTTGGTACAAAGAATAATCGGTTTAAAGGAGACTAAGTAATACGGACAATAAATTCATCTTCAAATAAAAACAGCACTACATATAATCCCAAAATGGTTTCTGTTAAAAAATATATTGTTTTGAATTTTATCGTTAACCATGTATTTTAAATTTTTCAATAATTAAACAATAAGCAGTCGGCTAATTTTTCTATTTTTACCGCTTAAAAAAATAACGTGATGAAACGAGCATGATAATTATGAACACACAGGAAAATGATTATTGGCGAGTTCTTCGTAATCTTACGGTTTATAGTAAAAAACAATGATTATAAAATCATGGTAAGTTACATATCTTGCAATTAAAAATATAAAATAATAAACGCATGAAACCAACACTTTTAATTTTAGCGGCTGGAATGGGAAGCCGTTTTGGAGGACTTAAGCAAGTGGAGCCAATTGGGCCAAGCGGAGAAGCCATTATCGATTATTCTATTTACGATGCTATTCGTGCCGGATTTGGGAAAGTTGTTTTTGTAATCCGCGAAAGTTTTGCTGACGCATTTAAAGAAAAATTTGATAAAAAACTTCAAGGAAAGATTGATGTTGAATATGTTTTTCAGGAGCTAGAGATGTTACCCGAGGGATTCACGCTACCCGAAGGACGAGAAAAACCATGGGGAACAGCACATGCGATTTTAGTTGCTAAAGATGTTGTAAAGGAGCCTTTTTGTGCGCTAAATGCCGACGATTTTTACGGAAAAGATGCCTACGAAGTAATGGCAAATTTTTTAACCTCATCTGAGAAATCAACTGAGTATTCGATGGTTGGATACCATTTAAAAAATACATTGTCGGAATTTGGTTCAGTATCGAGAGGCATTTGTGATGTTGACCAAGATCAAAATCTAAAAAAGATTGTTGAGACTATTAAGATTTTCAAAAAAGAAGAAAAAATAATTTCGATTGAAGAGGAAAAAAGAGAAACAATACTAACTGGTAACGAAAGTGTTTCGATGAATATTTGGGGTTTTAAATCTTCTGTTTTCGGAACGATAGAAACTAAATTCTGTAATTTTCTAAAATCGGGAATGGACAAACCAAAATCGGAGATGTACATCCCATCCGTTGTTTTTGAAATGATTGATGAGAAGTTGGCGACGGTGAAAGTTTTAGAAGCCGATTCGCCTTGGTTTGGTGTAACTTACAAAGAAGACAAACCTTATGTGGTAGAAAAAATAAATGCTTTAATAAAAAATGGAGATTATCCCCAAAAACTTTGGGACTAAAAAAAACATAAAAATGAAAACTAATTTAATTGAGATAGCAAAAAACTTCCAGCTGGAAGGAAATGTGACAGTAGTAACACCTTTGGGTGAAGGATTTATTAACGACACTTTCATTATAGAAACAGGTGAAGGAACGCCAAACTATATACTACAACGAAAAAACAAAAAGATTTTCTCGCCAATTCCGGCAATGATGGAGAACATACAAAAAGTATGTTTACACATAAAAGGGAAAGTTGAAGCGGCCGGCGGAGATCCAATGCGCGAAGCAATGACTGTTACTCCTGCAAATGATGGAAAATTATATTTCCACGATGACGAGGATGAATACTGGGCAGTGTGCCAGTTTATTGACGATACAATTGCTTACGATGCCGCTGAAACACCTGAATTGGCTTATGCCGGAGGAAAAGGAATTGGCAAATTTCAATCGTTGGTTTCAGATTTAAATGAAACTCTTGTCAATATTTTACCCGGTTTTCACGACATACGATATCGGTTTAAACAATGGGACGAAGTTCTGGCTAAAGACCCGCTTGGAAGAAAAGCTGAAGTTGCGGAAGAAATTAGTTGGATTGAGAGTCGTCGCGACGAAATGCTTAACTTTTGGAAATTGGTTGAAAACGGAACAATTCCAACACGAATTAGCCACAACGACACAAAAATAAACAACATACTTTTCGATAAAAAAGGAGATGTACTTTGTGTAATAGATTTAGATACCGTTTTAAGTAGTACTGTTTTAAACGATTTTGGCGATGCCATGAGGTTTTACACGAACACCGGCGCGGAAGACGATACCAATCTCGATAATGTTTCGATGGATATTGAAATATATAAAGCTTTTGCAAAAGGCTACCTTGAAGAGGCAAAATTGTTTTTAACTGAGAAGGAAGTTGAATATTTGGCATTCTCAGCAAAATACATTACATACGAACAAGTACTTCGGTTTTTAATGGATTACATTGACGGAGACAACTATTATAAAACCAAATCGGCGGAACATAATTTGATTCGTACCAGAGCGCAATATAAATTACTTATAAGTATGGAAGAACAGTTCGTTGCAATGAATGCCGCTGTTAAGGAGTATTACGCATAATATTAGTACAAGAAATATTCGTCGAGAAACCACTTTTCTTTTGGATAGGTGGTTTTTTGGTTATAGATGAATATGTTCAGCTTCAACTTTTCTACCTAAGAACAGTGATGCCTTACTTTCAAAGTTTTCTGCTGATTCTGTGGTTTGATAAACCATATTACTGGTTCTGGTAAGCTTGTCGTTAATTTCAGGATGCCGCTGCAAATAATCAACTAATTTATCGGCAACAATTTGACCCTGTTCTAAAATTTTTATTTTTTTAGGAACATATTTCTGAATGATTTTAAAAAGCAACGGATAGTGTGTACAACCGAGAATTAGCGTGTCTAAATCTTTATCTTTCCGAAGAATGTTTTGTATGTTTTTTTTGATAAAAAACTCAGCTCCTTCCGTTTCAATTTCGTTGTTTTCCACAATTGGCACCCACATTGGGCATGCTTCCTGGACGGTTGATTTAACCTTCCCGTTCGACCACTTTTCAAGTTCAATGGGGTAAGATTCGGAGACAACTGTACCTACAGTTCCCAAAACTCCAACATGCCCGTTTTTTGTAATTTCAGCTACTTTTTCAACACTTGGCCTAATTACGCCAAGCACTCGGTTTTTGGGAGCTATTTTTTGCAAATCTAATTGTTGGATATTTCGAAGCGCTTTTGCTGATGCCGTATTGCAGGCAATAACAACCAGCGGACAATTCTGATTAAATAAATATTTTACGGCTTGTAAAGTATATTCGTAAACCACATCAAACGATCGTGTTCCATAAGGAGTTCGGGCATTGTCACCCAAATACAAAAAATCATAATCGGGTAGTGTTTTTTCCAAGGCCTTTAAAACTGTTAACCCGCCATAACCCGAATCGAAAACACCTATTGGAGTACTCTTCATAAAAGATGAATTTGAAATTTTACCGTTGTACAACCAATTTATAAGCTTCGTCGTAATATTTACCCAAATTCGACCAATCGAAATGCAGTGAAGACTCCTCGCATTTGTATCGTAAAGCTATTCTGTCGCGGCGCGATAATTTTACAAACTCGAACATCATATTTGCCAATTCTTCCGCTGTTTGATTAAAATCTCTGCCCTTCCGATTAATAATGTACATTCCTTTTTCGTCATGATCAGGAATTTCTTTTACAACATAATCGCCAAACCCAGCCAGTTCACTTGTTACCGAAGGTAATCCGCTTGCAAGGCATTCCAGCGGAGTATATCCCCAGGGTTCGTACATACTTGGGAATATTCCTAAATGGCACCCTCGCACAAACTGGGTATAATCCATTTTAAACAGCGGATTTGCAGTTGAAATAAAATCGGGATGATATACTATTTTTACTTTGTCATGCCGATTATTCACCAAATTAGATGTTCTTAGAAAATTAAGAATTTCATCATTTTTATCATCTTTTAAAGTATGCGTTACAACTTTCGGTAGTTGATTAGTTTTCCAACCTTGGACATTTCGTCTCAATTTCAATCGTAAATAATCATCAACCATAGCTCTCAAGTCAGGGAATTCGTATGGTCCATCAACCGAAGTAATATGTGTATATAAACGTTTCCCAACCTGTTCTTTAATTTCTTCGCAAACCAATCTAACATCTTCAATTTGAGCTTTTGAGTGCAATACTTCTGGATTAAAAGAATAAAAGGGCTGACGTGTGATAAAAAAGGTAACCACAGTCATGTCAATATTCGTCTGTTGCAATTTATAATTCAATTTTGCCAGCGCTTCAAGTGTTAAATCGTAACCTTTATTTTGATATTCATATCTACCCGAAGTAAAAAAGTAGAGCGTTTTATCCAAATCGAACGAATAACTTTGAAAAAAATGTCCTCTTACAAAATCATGAATCTGTTCTTTAATTTTAACATGTTGATTTTGTATTTCATGCGATGCTTCGTAACGTTCAATATTTAATCCATTTGGAAGAATTAAATCTGGAGTTCGCCCCAATAAATGGGTACACTCTTTTCCTGTAATATCGCTAACTGTTGTAAATACATGTGCTCCATGCGCCGATGCACGTTCAATCTCCGCAATTGGTTTTACATTAAATTTAGTTGCTTCGGCTTCCCAATTGTAAAAAGCTAAGTTCTCGTAAAACTGGGGATCATTCATTGCCAGATATCTTCCTAACAATGTGGCATGAGTGGTGAATACGGTTTTAATATTCAGATTATCTTTCCTAATTCCGGGAATTGGTAAACCCGCCATCCATTCGTGGAAATGGGCAATTGCCTCAACTTTATCGCAAAATCCCGAAAAGTTTAAAAAGTGAAAGAACTCTAGAACCTGATACCCAAAAGCAGCAACTTTATTGAGCAGTTCATCGCCTTCAGGCAAAGAGATGTGGTAATTTTCCCACAACTGCTGTCTAATTTCGCCTAATTTATCAAAAACAGAATAAGGATTAAAAAGTACCACATTGGGACGACCTGAAACAATCCATTGTCCGTAGTGAACGTCGAAACCTCTTTCCTGCATTTTAAGTACAGCCTTACCAATTGGAGTGGAAAAATCAGTTGCTTTATCGAAATGAGCATCTACCTGATCCTGAAAATAGGGTCCTATTAAACAGTAATTTTCCTTCCCCCATTTTTTTATAACCGACGGAACTTTTGAACGAATTACCGTATAAATTCCTCCAACCTGGTTACAAACTTCCCAGGCAGCTTCAAATAAAAATTTATTTTTAGGAATGATATTTTCGATTTTAGTTTTTTTAGAAACTCCCATATCTGTTTATTTAAGTAGTAAATAATTAGCCACTAAATATAAGTTTTAATAGTTATCATTCCAATACAAATTGCAAACAAACAGACAAAAAAAAGCCATCCGTCAATCGACAGATGGCTTTTTTTTTGAAATCCTTAAATATTATTGAATTCCTAATTTCGTTTTTACCAAAGGAAATACATCTAAACTTTCGTTTGATTTGTATAGTACCACTTTAGTCCCAATGTCAAATACATAAATTAATCCTTTTTCTTTGGCAACTTCTTCAATTGCTTTTTCTGCTTTATCGAAAACAGGTTGTAATAATTCTCCTTGTTTTTGTTGAAGTTGTTGCTGTGCAGTTTGCTGATAGTTTTGAATACGTTGTTGAATATCCTGAAGTTCAGTTATTTTTGCAGTTTTCTTAATTTCAGAAGCATCGGCTCCAAGTTGTTCAAAACTAGCTAATTTAGTTTGATAATCTTTTTGCATTTCACCAAGAATATCTTCTAATTCCGCTTGAAAAGCATTAAAATCTGTTTCTGCAACAGTTCTTTCTGGCATTACTTGAATTAAAGCCTGCAAATCAACGTGACCAAATTTTGGCGTTTGAGCGTTTACTGTTACTGCAGCGGCAACAAAAATTAAAACAGTAATAAATTTCATTAAATTTTTCATAATCAATGTTGTGTTTAAAATTTTTTCGTCAAATATAGTATTAAATTATTTATATCCGAGTTTTTGAAGAACCTGATCGCTCAGGTCGTATCTCGGGTTAGTAAAGAATAAAGTTGTACCACCGGCCTTATCAAAAATAACTGCGTAACTTCCTTCATTTGCAATTTCCTGAACCGCATTAAAAATATCGTCCTGCACCGGTTTTACTAAGCCCTGACGTTTTGTAAATAAGTCGCCACTTGGTCCAAAATATTTCCGTTGCAATTGTTTATAATCCTTCTCTTTTGTGATAATTACATCTTCACGTTTGCGTTTCATATCCTCGGACAACAATACACTTTCAGCTTGAAAATCGCCATACATCTGTTCAATTTCTGCGTGCATCGACTCCAGCTCTTTTTGGTACTGTGACGATAATTGATTTAATTGATCTTGTGCCGCTGTATAAGCCGGAATATTTTCCATTATGTATTCCGAATCGATAAACGCATATTTTTGTGCGTTGGCAGCCACAATTAAAATAAATAGTGCTGCAATTGTAAAAACTATTTTTTTCATCTCTTTTTATTTTTAATATTACTGAACCTGTTTAATCATATTCCATGCCAAAACTGTAACTATGCTAGAACTGCTGTCCAATAACAAAGTGGAACTGGCTGCCGGCAGCATCAGAATCACCGGGCACTTCATCAAACCCATATCCCCAATCTATTCCCATTAAACCAAACATAGGAAGAAAAATACGAACACCTACTCCCGCTGAACGGTGTAATTTAAAAGGCACATAATCTTGGAAACTTAATCCGGCATTACCCGCTTCCAAAAAGGCAAGCGCATAAATAGTAGCACTTGGTTTTAACGTAATTGGGAAACGAATTTCTGTAGTAAATTTCGAATAAAGACTAGATCCGTTGCTTGGGCTCAAACTATAATCTTTATAACCACGCAGGGCAACGTAATCGGTTCCGTAAATATTATACCCCGACATTCCTGAACCACCTACTATAAAACCTTCGAACGGTGATTTTCTATTCTCATCGAAATAACCTAAAAACCCAAGTTCGATAGCAGCACGTAAAACCAAAGTATGTTCTACGCTTTTTGTTATTGGAGTAAATAATTGACTTTTAAATAACCACTTATGGTATTCAATCCATTTATATTTATCTTCGTTTGTAACGTCGGACGCACTATAATCTTTATCATTTAGCAAAGAATATGGAGGAGTTACTTTAAGAGCTAATGAAATATTCGATCCATTTCTTGAATACAACGGATTATCAATCGAACTACGTCCAATTACAGTTTTAAAGCTTAAATTATTAAAAGTGCCATTTACTTGCCCCGTTTCATCGGCTAAGAAGTAGAAATAACTTCCCATATTCCGAAGGTTATAGTGCTCCAGTGAAACTTCGTGATATACTGTAAAATAATCATCGGGGAAAGACAGCCTGTACCCATAACCAAGAGCTAATGCAGTAGTTTCCCAAATCTGGTCATCGTCTTCATCGTCATTTTCAGAGTCGTAGTTGTATTGCTGTTGATAACCATAGCTGCTGCCATAGCCATAAGGTGAATAGCCATAACTGCTTCCATATGGTGAATAGCCACTGCCATAACTACTGCCGCCATAACCGCCATAACCGCTGTAGCCACTACCATAGCCGCCGTAGCCACTACTGCCATAAGAACTGGAATTATAGTAGGTATTTGCACTGTAATTAATTTTCGAATGTGACAATGACACTGACAATGAATTTGGTTTTTTACCGCCCAACCAAGGTTCAATAAACGACAGACTAACTGTTCTATAATAACGACCACTAGTTTGATAACGTAAACTTAAAGTTTGTCCGTCACCGGTTGGCAAAGGTCGCCACGCTTCTTTGTTAAAAATATTCCGTACCGAAAAATTGGCAAATTTTAGGCCAACAGAACCAACAAACATACCTGCTCCCCATCCACCTGAAAGTTCGATCTGGTCGTTTGCTTTTTCCTGAAGCTGGTATTCAATATCAACTGTTCCGTTTTCAGGATTTGGCTGAACATCGGGATTAATGGCTTCCGGATCGAAGTGCCCCAGTTGTGCCAATTCCCTGTACGAACGCATTAACAATGTTTTGCTAAATAAATCACCGGGAAAGGTACGTAACTCTCGCCGGGCAACATGTTCGTGTGTTTTTGTATTTCCCACAATACGCACTTCGTTAATTGTTGCTTGTTTGCCTTCAAAAATTCGCATTTCGTAATCAATCGAATCTTTGTTAATATTTACTTCAATCGGATCGAGATTAAAAAACAGATATCCTTTATCCAGGTATAAATTATTTAATCCCTCGTCGTTATCAAAAAGTCGTTTATCCAGAATTTTTTGATTAAACACATCCCCTTTTTTTATTCCTAAAATATTATTTAAATAATCTGAAGGGTAAATTGTATTGCCTACCCAACGTATGTCTCCAAAATAATACTTATTGCCTTCTTCAATTTCTAAATCAATGTTTACTTTCGATTTCTGTTTGCGGCCAACTTTCACTTGATAAAGCGAATCATTGGAAATTATCGCATCTCGATAACCCTTTTCATTGTACTTGTCAACCAACAATATTTTATCCTTCTTATACTCTTCTTGTAAAAACTTTTTAGTTTTAAAGAAATTACGCAGTGATTTTGCATTGGTCTTTTTCATTGCATTTTCCAGAGTAATTTGAGAAATATCTTTATTTCCATGTATAAAAATATCGTTCACCTTTACTTTTTCTTTCTTATCGATATAAATATCCAAAATAAGGCTGTTATTCTGAGTTGAATCGTCGCGTTGAACAATATTTACCTCGGTATTTAAGAACCCTTTTTCCAGGAATATTCCTTTAATTGTTCGCTCGGCACCATTTACCTGATGATCGGTAATCTGACTCCCTTTTAAAAGAAGTACTTTTTCGGTAATGTCATCTTTCTCCGATTTCGATACTCCCATAAAATTTACATCGGCAAGTCGGGGGCGCTCCTGCAAATAAATATCGAACCAAATTTTATTGTCCACAACTTTTGTCGCGGCAATTTTTACGTCTGAAAACAGTCCTTGATTCCACAATTTTTTTATTGCATTTGTCACCGTTTCGCCTGGCACCTCAATTTCATCATCTACTTTTAAACCCGAAAGTTGGATTAAAACCGATTTATCCAGATATTTAATACCTGAAATTTGCACATCGGCAATAATATATTTCTTGGGACTTGAGTAATATATTGAGAAATTTGTACTGTCGGTGTCTTGAGAAAAGGCTCCCGGCAAAATTGTAACAATAAAAAATAATAGTAAAGTTATATACTTATGCATTCTATTCATATCTTAATTAGCTGATTAACTGTTCGCTTGTTTTTCCAAATCGTCTTTCTCTGTTTTGAAAATCATGTATGGCCTCAAAAAGGTCGTCCTTTCTAAAATCGGGCCAAAGTTTATCGGTAAAATACAATTCGGAATAAGCTATTTGCCAAAGCAAGAAATTACTTATGCGGTATTCACCGCTGGTCCGAATTAGCAATTCGGGGTCCGGTATTTCTGCTGTATTCAAATAGCTTTCGAACAGTTCATTGTTTATTTTTTCTGGTTTTATTTTTTTATCTATTGTATCCTGAATCAAATTTTTTACTGCGTTAATTATCTCCCACTTCGAACTATAACTAAGCGCAAGTATAAGGTTTAATCCGGTGTTTGAATCCAAAAAACGAATACATCCTTCTAGTTTCTCTTTAACTTTTGCGGGCATGGAATTTATATCACCAATTGTAGATAAGCGAACGTTATTCTTCATCAACGATTCAGTTTCTATTTCAATGGCTTGTACCAGTAATTCCATTAATGCATCCACTTCAACTTTGGGGCGATCCCAGTTTTCAGTTGAGAAAGCATAAAACGTCAAGTATTTTATACCAATCTCACCAGCTCCTTCCACTACCGATCGAACAGACTCCACACCACTTTCATGCCCAAAAACTCTGGCTTTCCCGTGTTTTTCAGCCCATCTTCCGTTACCATCCATTATAACAGCAACATGTTCCGGAATATTATTTTTATCTAGCCTGTTTCTGAATGACTCCATTATTTCTTTTTACTATCGTAAACCGGGCACGCATTTTTACCCATATAAATCATATATGTAATATGAACTCCCAAATATCCCGACCAATCGTTGTTGTGTACATTACTTGTGTATATTATTTCTTCGCTGTCTTCGTTAATAAATGCTAACGGGTCGTCAAGGTTATCCAACTTATCACTAAAAATTTTTCTTACCTGGTATTCTACACCAATTCCTAAACGACGCCCCAGGTTATATTTAAATCCGAAACCAAAAGGAATTGTTGTTGCAACAACCGATTCATTAAGAACTGCATTACCTTTGTTATGCTCTGTATTAAATAACGCGATTAACGCAGGATCCAAATCATAGGGAAAATAAGCCAGACCAATTCCTGCTGTTATGTACGACGAAAACGGTGTCTTTCTTTCTCCCAAAATATACCTCAAATAGTTTATTTCAATTTGAAGTGAGAGATCCATAATATTTTTATCAAACGTCCACGGTACTCCTTCAACTTCTCCTGTATCGGCAAAACTTCCTGTTAAAAACATAGTTCTCAATCCAACTCGAGCATTAAAATTATACCTAAAATAGGCTCCAAAATTTGGATTAAACGACTGAAACGGAGGAGCTTTATCTAAATCTCCAAAATAATTTGAAGTTCCTCCCCAAATTCCAATATCAGCTGTTTTCTGAGCATACCCAGAAACAGTTATTAAAACCGTTACAAACACCAACAAAATTTTTCTCATTATGGTATCCAAAATAGTTTATTTAACAATAGCTTCAGACAGATTATTTTTTATTTAAATTCAAACAATTTTGATGGTTCTTTTACAGGATAAAAACACTCCTTTTTACAACAAAAAACGGATGTAAAAATCGATATATATTTCCTGAGAACACCACCGCAACTTGCTGAGAATCAATAAGAACAAACTACTTGTCCATCATGCGCTACAGCTTTTAAGAGGTACAAAAGTAATATAATTCGCAAAATAACATACCTGAATGATATTATAAAACCCAAAAGAAGATTAAAAATTGTTAAGCACACTGAAAATATGAGTTTTACTATTCTTTGAATGCATGTGATGTGTGGAGATTAAAAGAGGTGTAATGCTGTAAAAGGAATACTTGATATTCATGAAAAAGGAATAGATATCAGTAAATAAGGGTTAAGAATAATTTCACAATATCTGGAAATCTTCCAGTTCTAAACCTGCAAACATCCTTTAACAGGTAAACAACAATACCTTCAATTTCGCCTGTCAATTCCCCACATAAGTTTTGTGCGAAGTGTATTAAAGAATGTCTGTTCAGGTAATTGCAACGTTTTTAACTTAAAATCTGCCTTTTTAACTTTAATAATTGTTGAAAGTTCCACTGCCTCAGATCTAAAATCGAGAGATGTTAGAAAATGTGTTCCTCTTCCTTCAACCTTTAGCGTAATCTCACTATTGTCAGGAACAACTATTGGTCGAATAGCTAGATTGTGCGGAGCAAGGGGTGCAATTATAAAATTTTCTGAATCGGGGGTTAAAATAGGACCTCCAACACTTAAAGAATAGGCTGTAGAACCTGTTGGTGTTGAGATTATTAACCCATCAGCCCAATAATTATTTAACAACTCATTATTTACAAAAGCCGAAATATTTATCATCGATGAAGTATCTGTTTTTAAAACTGTCATTTCATTTAGCGCAAAATTAAAATTAAGATTATCCCATCCTACAAAATCTACTTGCAACATCGAACGTTTCATTACCGAATATTTGCGGTTAAAAATATTCGTAAGTGCATCACTTATCTGATCTTCTGAGATATCAGCCAAAAAACCCAATCTACCACTGTTTACACCTACAACCGGAATATCAAAATTTCGAATATTTAATACTGAGTGTAAAAATGTACCATCTCCACCTACGCTAAAAATAAAATCATTCGTGTCATCAAAATCAACAAACGAGTTAAAAAATGTGGTGAAATATGGAGTTGCATTCAACTCTTCAACTAAGAATGTATAAAAGGGTTTAAAAAGTTGAACTTCAATTTTATTGTTTTTCAGAAATTGAAAAAACTCTTGTAGCACTGGAACAAAATCGTCGGAAACAGAGGTACCAAAAACAGCTATCTTCATTCGAAATTCTTTTAAATATTCATATATTTCATGAATTGGTCGTATCGGTCGTTGTATAAATCGCTAAGCATAGAATTATCGAGATAAATGGCTTTTATATTGTAATCGTATCGCGTAAAGGCCTGAATTAAAGGAGATAATTCGTCTTTATCCAACTTCAAAATAATATCTAAATTGCTGGAGCCGGGTTTGCGGTCCATAAAGCAGCTTAAAATTTTTACGCCGTTACTTTCTACAATCTTACTAATTTCAGCCAAAGAATAATCGTTTACATTCATTTCTAAGATAATGACACCTCCAATTTCCTGTAACGAAAATAAATGTGAAAATCTTCGTGCTAAATCGTAAAGTGTAATTGCCCCCAAATAATAATGATCTGAATCTAAAACTGGTAAAACGCTCAATTTCAGCTTATACATTACCATGGCTACTTCAAAAATATGTTGATCTTTGTGTGCATGCGAAGTATTTAACTTATCAACTTCTTTTTTAATCGGCTCTTCCAACAAGTTTAAATCATAAATCAACTTATCAGAAACCAGACCAAGGTATTTTGAATTATCTACAACCGGAATGTGTGACACCCGATAAATATCCATCCAGTTCAATGCTTTTTGTCCATTTTCGGAGCTCTTCACCGAAGGAATAACGTCTGATATGAGTTTTTCTGCCAGCAATTTTTTACTTTTTTATTTCAACCATTAACTATGAAAATTGTAACTTGCGGTCTAATTTATAAAATATGACCAGACTAAGTGTAAATATAAATAAAATAGCAACACTGCGAAACTCTCGCGGAGGTAAAATGCCCAGTGTAAAAGAGGCAGCAGTCAATTGTCAGCTTTTTGGGGCACAAGGAATTACTATTCATCCACGACCCGATGAAAGGCACATTACCCGAAAAGATGTGTATGAATTAAAACCATTAATTACAACCGAGTTCAATATTGAAGGATATCCGAGCGAAGATTTTTTGAAAATGGTGATTGAAGTTCAGGCCGATCAGGTAACATTGGTTCCCGACAATCTCAGTCAATTAACCAGCGACCACGGTTGGGATACCTGGGGAAATCTGAGCTTTTTAAAAGAGGTAATTTTCAGGTTACAGGAAAATGGAATCCGAACTTCTATTTTTGTTGATCCGGATATACACGCCGTTGAAGGGGCTGCTGAAATTAATACGAATTGCATAGAATTATATACAGAGCCGTATGCAAGTCTTTATACAATTGACCACAATAAAGCAATTGAACCGTTTGTGGAAGCAGCTAATTTAGCGGCCAAATTAGGGATGGATGTTAATGCAGGCCACGACCTAAGTTTGGAAAATTTAAATTACATGTATCGTAAAATTCCTAATTTGAAGGAAGTTTCAATTGGGCATGCACTTATTGCAGATGCTTTATATTTGGGACTTGAAACTACTATTCAAAAATATCTCGACTGCTTAAAATAGATGGAACTTTTTTATAGAAAAATGGGAAAAGGTTCGCCGTTGGTAATTGTGCATGGATTGTACGGTTCGTCTGACAATTGGATAAACATTGGCAAACGTTTGGCCGAAAAATATACAGTTTATTTGCTCGACCAACGAAATCATGGTCGCTCACCTTTTGGCGATATGCATACTTACGATGATATGCGAAATGATTTGGAAGACTTTTTCGAAAAACATCGGATAGAAAAAGCAATACTTTTAGGACATAGTATGGGTGGGAAAGTTGCCATGTGGTTTGCTGCCGATTTTCCGGAGAAAGTTGAAAAACTGGTTATTGCCGATATTACACCTAAAAACTACCTACTTTTAAAAGACGACAGTCAGTTTCACCTGCATCAAAATATTTTGCTGGCCATGCAGGAAATCGATTTTTCACAAGTAAAGTCGAGAAACGATGTGGATGATTTTATGGCTGAAAAAATTGATGACGTAAGAATTCGTCAGTTTTTGCTTAAAAATGTAGCCAAAGACAAAGAAACCAAGCAGTACAAATGGAGAATAAATGCGGAAGTTTTATACGACCATTTGGAGGAAATTGTAAGCGGCGTAAACAAAGACTGGCTCAGTGACAGGATGCCAATTACCAGTTACCCGGTAATTTTTATTCGTGGAATGAGATCGAAATACATTCTTCCCGAAGATGAAATTCTGATAAATGAGATTTACCCCGATGCAAAAATTATTGATATTCCTAATGCCGGACATTGGCTGCATGCCGAACAACCTCAAAAATTTATGGAGGCAGTGATGTTGTGTTGTTGAGGAAAGTTGGAAGACGGAAGTAAAAAAAAACCAATAAATATTATTACTGGTTTCGGGTCGCAGTTTCCTTTTCAAGTGTTAATTTTTGGTTCACCGGGTGAATAAATTTTAAAATTATCTGTTATATTTTTTCGTTAACTCATGTAAAAATTTTCTTCGACTAGGTTTTAATTGTTTCCACCGGAAACGCCACCCCCAATTTCCAGAAGCGGTTCCAGGTGTATTCATTCGCGCTTTTGAGTCCAGCATCAAGATATCTTGCAACGGAGCAATTGCCATTTTTGCTCTGGATGACCAAGCCATTTCCAAGGATTCTACCAGTGCCTTTTTATCTCTTTTTGAAAAATATTTTTCAACTTGATTTTTCTCCCCATTTTTTACGGTACCAAGCCAACCTAAAGTTGTATCGTTATCGTGTGTGCCGGTGTAAGCTACAAAGTTAGAATCATAATTATGTGGAAGGTGTTCGCTGGTTTCATCAGATGTAAAAGCAAACTGAATTACTTTCATTCCGGGTAAATTAAAATGGTTTCGCAGCTTGTCAACTTCGGGTGTAATTAAGCCCAAATCTTCGGCTATAAAGGGCAACGAACCAAATTGCTCCTGAAATTTAGCTAATAATTCATAACCCAAAGCAGGAAGCCATTTCCCGTTAATTGCTGTTTTCTCGCCAGTTGGAACCGACCAATACGATTCCAGTCCCCGGAAGTGGTCGATTCGAACCAGATTAAACATGTGACTATTAAAATACAATCGAGCCAGCCACCAATCGAAGTTTCGCTCTTTTAAACGTTGCCAGTTAAAAACCGGATTTCCCCACAACTGGCCTGTTTCACTAAAATAATCAGGCGGTACACCACCAACTTCTGTCGGATTTAAATTTTCATCCAATAAAAACAGGTCGGTGTTTGTCCATACATCTGAACTGTCGGTTGAAACGTACAATGGAACATCGCCAATTATCTGAATTCCATTTGAATTGGCGTACTCTTTCAATCGAAACCACTGCCTGAAAAACAGAAACTGAACAAACTTCCAATATTCAATTTCATCTACTAATTCATTTTCATATTTATGAATTGCTTCTGGATTTCGGAATTTTAATTCATCCGGCCACTTTGTCCAAATTTCATTTTTGAAATGATTTTTAGCCGCCATAAACAATACAAAATCATTCAACCACCAACCGTGTTCATCTAAAAAAGTATTGAACTCGTTTTGCTTCGATTCATCAATATTATTTTGAAATTTTTGTAAAGCTTTTCTTAAAAGAGGTATTTTCCATTTGGCAACTTCGGTAAAATCGGTTTGTTTGCGATTAAACCGAGGTCTTTTTTTTAGTGTTATTTTTTCAAGTAATCCTTCTTCAATCAATAAATCAATATCAATTAACTGAATATTTCCGGCAAATGCAGAATAACATTGATAGGGAGAATTACCAAACCCAACTGGCCCCAGTGGAAGGATCTGCCACAATTTTTGTCCGGTTTCAACCAGAAAATCGATGAATTGAAACGCATTATTTCCCAAAGTTCCAATTCCTTCATCTCCCGGAAGCGATGTAATATGAAGTAAAACCCCGCTACTTCGTTCAGGCATTTTTGTAATTTTTTCTAAATGTGGATAAATGATCTGCCGTTTCGCGTACAATGCGTTGGACGGCTAGCCCATGTTTTAAATCGGTATTAAACGATTGCGCATCGTCGCCGGTAAAAAATCGGTAATGCGCATGAACCATGGAACGCAGCCACCCCGGAGGTACGTGCCCCGATGGAAAACTGGTTACCGGTTTATAATTACTGCCGACCATCTGTTTTACCCACTGGTTTGTTCCTTCCAGATAGTATTCAAAATACTCTGAATTTTGTGAGGAATATCGAATCGCACCGTTTTCTGCATATATCTCTAAATACACCAAATCGCCGGTTCCCGAACTAATACGGCTAGCCGACATATTTCCAACCGCTCCAGTTTCTGGTTCAATTAACGATAACGAACTAAACAAATCCGATCCGGCAGGTACGCCTTCGAAACTACCACCTTGCAAAGCGCTTGTTATTTGTAACTTTTCACCCATAAAAGCCATTAATAAACTAATTCCATGCGAACCTAAATCGGCCATTGCACCGCCATCGGGAGCCGGAGTTAATCGGGTAACCCGTTTTTCGCGGTAGGAGGTTTGCAAATAATCACCGTGGTAATATTTCAAATCGAAATGAATGGGTAAACCCAGTTCTCCCGATTTCCAAAAGTTCAAAGCTTCGCGCACCGATGCAGTTTGCAAATACTGAAAACCCACCTGAATTTTTATTGATGGGTCGGCATTTACTAATAATTCTTTCATTGTTTCTTCTTCGTATTGCGAAGAACAAACCGGTTTCTCAAGGTAAATATATTTTACGTTTGGCATCTTTAGCGCTAATTTAAAATGTTCGAAATGAACTTTATTTGGCCCTAAAATATATACTGTCTCTATTTTTTCGTTTACAGAAAGTTCTTCAACCGTTTGAGCAGTTTTAAACCCAAACTTTTTGGCAAAACTTTCGCGGCTCTCTTTTCGCGCTGATGCCACCGATTCCAGAACGATTTCTGGAACTTCGTTGTAATAATATTT
>CAYZBC010000031.1:0-27709 GCA_964476535.1 uncultured Maribellus sp. | reverse complement strand
TTATAATTGGAAAAATTATATATCCATTATTTATGGACTGTGAACGGTTACAATTCTTTTTTCTCTCATAATTCATTAGCATTTCTGAGGTCAATGAAGATTGAACCAATTTCAGACATTAGATTTTTTAAGCTTTCCAATTTTGCTGGCTCATTTCGGAAAATATATTCATTGTCATCTACTGATTTCAAATTGTTTGAATGTTCAATATTCTCGGATAAGCTTTTTAACTGAAGATACAATACAGGTACAAGTTCGTAGAAATTCTTACTGGAGTACTCGTAGGTCTCAATATCATAACAGATTGCATTAAAGTCAAAGCTTGTAAGTTTTATCTCTAAACTTGAATTAGACTTCACATTCTTAAGAAATCTAATCATCTTTTTTAATCGACCATTTGTCTCAGAACTTCGGTCATTTATTCGTTTGATACTTAAAAAAGGATAATCTGCATCACCCTTCGTATTGGTTTCTTTATTGTAAACTTGAATTCCTCTATAATCCGAATTTTTATCTTTTAATACCGCTGTTACATTGTCATACCAATTTGCAATTACGATATCAACATCACGATTCAGACTTTTATTCTTAATCTTAATTGACTTTGGGCGAGAAATATCGCATTCATCGTAAACTGGAATTAAAGTTGTTTCAGAATCCCTCCTATTCTTTTTTAGGTCTTCTGTTGCATTACCAGAATACCCTGCATTGTCAATTTCACTTTGTAGTTTCTGAATTTGAGATGGAAATAGCTGAGATTTTAAACTTTCTGTTATTAAAACAGTATTTATGGATTTGCGGTCAAAAGCGTAGAACTTGTCACAAATTACCAATAAATCAATATCACTCGCACCTTTTATGTGAGTATTTGTCATTACGGAACCCTGATATTTATAAACCACCTCAGACAGATTTTCCTTAAGATGATTTTGCACTCGTTCTCCTGCAAGTTTACTTTTTTGAGTGTATTCAGGTTCAACTCCTTTCATCGCATATCTTACATATTTTAGAATGTCACTGTACGATATAGAAGATAGTTCATCAGAGAATGCTTTATTTACTAAAATTCCTTCAGGATTTGTACGAACCCGAATGTTTCTTATTAATCCTTTATAGTCTTTCATGTGGTATATTGTCTGTTATTAACCTTACGTTTAAAGGTAAGTATGTTTACTTTTTCACGTAGTTGTTTATGAATTTTAAACTTGATTTACAGCCAGTTAAACATCAATATTTATTTATATTTCTTCTATATCAAAAATCATGGTTCTTTTTCATTCCTATTGTAAGTTTTCAACAACTCACTATCATTCAAATCTATTGGGGAGAGTGTGAAGTAATAGAGCAATTACCTTAAAATGAATTACAAGCAAGACATGCACATAATTTCAATTCATTTCTTTCACAAGCTTTATCATCAACACAATCACAAATATATAATTTAATATCATTAATCAGATATTCTATATATATTATTTTCTAGTAGTTTTCACCAAATGCGCCAACCTCGGGTCATTCTTAATTTTTTCCATTTCATCAGCAACAATTTGTTTAGTCTCATCTTTTATGCGAAGGTAATTAGCTTCTATCTGCTCCTTCATTTGGTTATTGCCAAACTGGTCAATAAAATTCGTAATCACAGGAATTTCCTGATAAGCTTTTGTCTCTTTTGCCACCTTTTCATTGTCAACCACAATCTCAGCATGAAATATCTTTTGCTCAATCCGTTCATCAAAATTGTCGGATACTGCGCCCACAAAAGTTCCTTGCGTGAGGTTGCTGATTTTTGAAGCTGGAATTAAAGTATCCATTTGAGTGTTAATGGAAGTTGATTTATCCTGTCGGTTGATGGTCATAGATTGCCGTTTTTGTAATACTTTTCCAAAGCGTTCAGAAAGTGTTTTTGCCGTTTCTCCAACCACCTGACCGCTAAAAATATTTCCAACGGTATTCATAACTACTTTGGCTTCTTTATCGCCATAATCGCGGTTCAATTGCGAGAAATCCTGAAATCCCAAACATACTGCAACTTTATTGCTTCGAGCCGTTGCAATCAGGTTATCCAATCCACGAAAATAGATAGTTGGAAGTTCATCGATGATTACCGAACTTTTAAGTTGTCCTTTTTTGTTAATCAGTTTTACAATCCGGGAATTGTACAATCCTAATGCTGCGGAATAAATATTCTGCCGATCTGGATTATTTCCAACACAAAGAATTTTAGGTTCATTGGGATTATTAATATCCAAAGTAAAATCATTGCCCGACATAACCCAATACAATTGTGGTGAAATCATTCTTGAAAGCGGGATTTTAGCACTGGCAATTTGCCCCTGCAATTGGTCTTGTGCCCCACCTTCCCAGGCATCCATAAATGGTGAGAGGTAGTTTTCCAACTCAGGATAAGAAGTCAGAATGGTAAAAATATCAGCGTATTTTTTATTCAAAAACTCAATGGCATGAGGGAATGTACAATACATCCCATTTTTATAAATCTTCAGATACCAGATTATAGCTGCCAAAAGAATAATTGGAGATTCCACAAAAAAGTCACCTTGCTTTTGAATCCATGTTTTATTTAGGTTCAACATTATGGTATAAGCCGATTCGTAAGCATCTGCAATATCGGTCATAAATTCCTGCGCAATGGGATTACATCGGTGGCTTCGTTCGGGATTATCAAAATTAATGACATAAAACTTGGGAGGAATTTTGTATTTATCTATATTCTTCAACAAAGTATTATATGCAATTACACTCAAATCATCGTACTTAAAATCGTAGATGTACATACTAAAACCTTTTTGGATTTGCTGCTTTATGTAGCTGTTTATAATGGCGTAGGATTTACCACTTCCCGGAGTTCCTAAAACAATGCTCGCCCGGAACGGATTAACCACATTTATCCAACCTTCATAAGATTTTCCTTTGTGCTGAAACTTGGTTGGCATGTTCACGGAATATTCATTTTCCATCAACTGCGTTTCCTGCATAAACGATTCATTTTCGCTGTTAAAAACATCTTCCATCAGGTTATTTTTTAGCAAACGACTCATCCATAAACCCGCTTTTAATAGAAAGATGTAACCTATTGAAAGCGTAAATATGTACAACGATGTCTTGGATAATACTGGAAGCGCAAGTTTCAGAATCATTCCGTTAAAGAAGAAAAAGATAATACCTGTAATCAAAAAAACAGTAATTCTTATCCATGTGATTTTTTCGGATTTTACACCTCTTGTTCCCAAACAGGACAGGGCGATAAAAAGCAAACAAATTAGTTTTGTCCAAAGTGGATTTGAAAACAGGCCAGTGGTCTTCTGAAAATTCAAAAGGATTTTATCCACCACCCCTAAATTTATATTCACAACCTGAACCGCTTCATAACAGAACCAGTAAATATGGATTATGGCTATCAGAATACTGACTGCACGTAACAGTTCAATAATCTTTGCAAGGCTTCTTACATCGTCTTCGTTTTGCATCGTTTTATAATTTTCGTTTTCGTCTCTTTTTTCGTCTTATTTTTCTGATAAAAGCTTCTTCTTCCGGGTTTTCTCCCCGTGTTTCAAATCCGAGAAGCCCAGATAAATTTTCAATTAAAGAAGTGGAAGCATTTTCAGTTTGTGGTTGCTCTTGCTCAGGAGATTTAGTTCCACCGGTATCTTGTTCTTGTTTATTAAATTTTTTGTGAAATACATTGGCAGAAAAATCTTTCCCTAATCGTGAGCCGTTAAAAACAAACTTCTGTTTGTGGTCGATAAAAGTTGCCCCATAAATTCGCCCCGAATCATTTTTTCGGAACAAAACAGTTATCCCGCTTTTCAAAAGTTGTTTCTCAAAATCTTCTTGATTTTTACATTTTTGAAAAGCATTTGTAATTATTGCTTTGGGGTGTTCTTTAAGTTTTTGGTTTTGGATAGTCTCTTTGGATTTCTCCATTTGCTTTTGAATGGCTGCGTTACCCACAATTTTCCCAATCTTTGATGATTTAATTGGAGTACCGTAAACCTCACTTTTTTCATCCAATGCTGCATAAACAATTCCGTTATAAGGGTTGCCCCGATATTCCCCTCTAACTTCAGCAACATGAACATTGAAAATGGAAAGCAAAGCTTTGTATTCATTAAATGTTTGAAAATGCCATGAACGGGTAACCGGACGAACCACATTTGTAATTTGGTGTTTGATGTTTCCGTTATTAAAATCTACTTTTTTAAGGGAATATCCTTCCGCTTTTTGTTTTTCATTGGCAGCAACTAATCCATGTTTCTTTTCCATTTCCCTGCAAATCCTCATGGACAAACGGTGTTGGAAGTTATCCCGAATCATCTTTCCGGTTTCATATACTTTTACCGATACAATATGAATGTGGTGGCGGTCAATGTCTTCGTGTTTATAGACGATAAATGGCTGATTGCCATAACCCAGTTTTTGCATGTACTCTTGTGCTATTTCAGAAAACTGTTCATCGTTTAATTTATCTTTTGGGTCGGGATTTAAGGAGATATGGATGATTGGATTTTCGGTTCTTTTATTGGCAAGTAGATAAGGCTCAAAAGAGTTGGTGCAAATGCCAATTCCGAAGTTTCCATTTGGCGACTCCATCATATTGTTGACCAATAAAACCTTTGCATGGCCTTCTTTTACCTTCTGATGATTATAAGCCAATACACTGTAAAGCGAACTTCCCGAACCTATTTTTGCAACCATTTGTATAATATTTTCCCGTTCGACAAAAAAAGCGAGCTTCTTTTGTACTCACTTATCCAAATATTTCTCCTTAAATTCTTTGGTTAAATCCATAATTTGTTTGTTGATTACAACCAGTTCGAAGGTTACTTTTTCCAGTTTATACAAAAAAGCAAGTGCCTTTTTCTCGGTAAAAGTGTTTTTTATGGCTTTGGTAACCTGGTTATAATTTACTCCAATTGCACGAAATTGAGAGTAAAAAGAAGTCAGGCGCATATAATAATCCACCGTTCCTTTATCGATTTTCACCACCTTAACCGGCTTTTCAAACAGGGTAGTTGTAATAAAATGAGCCTTTACATCCATTCCCGACGCTTCAAAAAGCGAAAGAAAACGTGCATTGTCAGCATCGTTTAGGCTGATGGCATAGCGATGTTTGCATGGGTCTTTTTTAGGTTTCCGGCCTCCTTTGTGTTTTCTTCTGTTTTCTGTTGCCATTTTATTCAATTTTTAATGCATTAAACTTTATCCAGATTCTTATCAAAAATCCCCGACTTCGGAGGGTGATTTTCCCCCAAAGGGGCAAGTGGTTTTGAGGCACTCATAACGTTTTGAGTTACTCAAAACACAACTTGCCGTGTGCCTATGCACACCGTTGTTAGCATTGATAAAATGTAATGCTTGCGTTGCCATTTTTAGGTTCACTTTTCTGATTAATATTCTTTCGGCGTCAAAGTTACAGGGACGTTTTTGAATAGTAATTATGTTGACATCAGCCAAAAGCAGACAGTTAAAGCCAAGTAATTCCAGGCAGTTCAGAAACAGGTAAGCAGATGCTTTTTCTCAGTTTATTTGCGGTACAATTTGAATGATTAATCAATTGAGAAAACAAATAATTGATTATTGGAGAGAACAAATAATTAATGAATCAAAGGAACGAATGTAGAAATGAACGAACGAACAAACAAACAAATGAGAATTCAATAGTACAAGAACTCAATTATTTGAACGATAAAACAATAAATCGCTTGAGCAAACAAACAAACAAACAATAAAATGATTAAACGTTTTAACGCTTATTCAAATAAACAGGCAATTAATCATGTAAATGTGCAAGCGTTTGGGTAAGCAATTTATTGAACATTCAGACAGGCAAACAAACAATCATTTAAATGAATGTATAACCATAAAAAAAACAGAAATGGAAAAAGAGACTTTATTTATTGCTTTCAGCACCCAAAAAGGTGGTGTTGGTAAAACAGCTTTTACAGTGTTAATGTCGAGTTATCTGCACTATGTAAAAGGATTGGAAATTGCCGTTGTTGATTGCGACTACCCGCAGCACAGTATTGTGGAAATGCGCCAACGCGATATGGAACAGGTAATGAAAGATGACTTTTACAAACAGATGGCTTACCAACAATTTACTTCGCTTAAACGGAAAGCTTATCGGGTTGAAAGAAGCCTACCGGAAAAAGCCATTTCAACAGCAGAAGAAATAATTGAACAAGCCGATAAAAAGCCGGATCTTATCTTCTTCGACCTGCCCGGAACACTCAATAGCAAAGGGGTTGTAAAAACCCTGGCTACAATGGATTACATTTTTTCTCCCGTTAGTGCCGACCGTGTGGTTTTGGAAAGCACCTTAAAGTTCGCCACCATGCTCAACAACAATTTAATAAGTTTAGGAAAAGGCAACATTAAAGGGTTACACCTGATTTGGAATATGGTGGATGGTCGCGAAAAAAATGAGCTATACGAGGTTTATGAAAACGTAATTGGCGAACTGGGATTAAGTATTCTCAAAACTTTTATCCCCGATTCGAAACGGTTTCGCCGTGAACTCACTACCGGGCACAAACCGGTGTTTCGCTCCACCTTGTTTCCTGCACATAAAAGCTTATTAAAAGGCAGCAATCTCGATGTGCTGGCAAAAGAAATCCTACAAACAATTAAACAATAAATACCATGGTACGAAAAAAATTTAATCCTGAAGATATTGATGAGGAATTCCTGATTTCCACAATTAAAAATGACAAACAAGCATCGGAACATACAAAGGAAACAACCAAACCGCAGCAACCAATGAAAAAGAACCGGCTGCAAAAAGATTATCCTTCTTTGTTTATCTATCAATCTGAAAGCAAAGCACGTTCAGGCAAATTAGTCCCAATTAGACCAGAATACCACGAAAGGATTTTAAAAATAGTACGGGTGATTGGTAACGATAAAATTTCTCTGTTCAATTATATCGACAATGTGCTGAAGCACCATTTTGAAGAATTCCAAGAGGAAATAATCAAAAACTACAAAGAGAAAAACAAAGACATTTTTTAATCGAAAACAAACTGCTGTGATTGAATCAATAATCCTTATTGCCTTGTTTCTTCTTATCAGGTTTTTGACATATCCCTTTAAGAAACAGAAAAACTCTGCTGTTGAAAAAGAAAACAATCCGGGAAAACAGCATCCTGGAAGTATTATTGGCAAAAGTACTTTTGTACTAAGTTTGAAAGAACAAAAACCTGCTTTGATTGAAAAACAAGAAGAACCGGTGTCTGATTCTTCAGGGAAAATGGATATTGAAATCCCTTTGAATTATGAATCTGAAAACGATATATTGGAAGAACAAGAAGAACTGGAAAGACTCGGTTTAAAAACCAATTGTTCTGACAATATTACTTTTGACGAAATGATGGCTGTGGTAAATGAAGTTGGAAATGAACAAACCAAACCCACTCCCGTAATAGGGAAACTACTTTACGAAAATGAAAATACAAATTGGGTGGAACAGCTTGCAACATCTTCCGGAAAGAATGCCAATCGGATTGCAGCTTTGATTGATTTGCATTTGGGGAGGTTAGTGCAACCAAGTACCGATATTAAATCTGATGACAGTTTGATAGGGTTTGATATTGGGGAGTATGTTTGATGAATATTTAGTTTTTCGTTAATCTAAAATATGCCAGAATAAATATTTACTGGCATTTATTAGATTTCTAATATTTACCATTATTTCGTATATTTGGCAAAAATTAGAATTATCATGCCAAAGATTATTGAAAATAAGTTGATTCAAGAATTCAAGGATAGAGGTTCTTTTACAAGAGAGGAGCTTTTCGATTTCTTTAGACACTTTGAGCCAGAGCTAAAAGAAGGCACATTGGCTTGGAGAATTTATGATTTAAAAAACAAGAACATAATAAAACCTCTTATGCGTGGCCTTTATGCTATTTCATATAAGCCCAAATACAATCCTGAAATATCACAAGAGCTTTATAAAATTGCAAGTAAAATAAGTACGCAATTCGAAGATATAAAGTATTGCCTATGGGAAACGGAATGGTTAAATGAATTCTCACAGCATCAATCGGGCAAAAAAATGATATTGGTTGAGGTGGAAAAAGAATTTGTTGAATCGTTTTATTTCGAGCTGAAAGATAATTTCAAAAACGACATTTATTTGAATCCTGATGAAAAAGCGATTAACTTTTACATTTCTGAAAGTAACCAACCTTTGATAATCCGAAAATTGGTAACACGGTCTCCGGTTGGCAGACAAACCGAAAGAAAAATAAAATTTCACACACCTTTACTTGAAAAAATACTGGTTGACCTTTTTGCCGAAGAAAAGCTTTTCTACCTCTATCAGGGAGGAGAATTGGTCCATATTTATGAAAATGCCATTAAATCTTATGCAATAAATTTCACCAAATTGTTTAGTTACGCAAAGAGAAGGGAAAAAGAACGTGAAATAAAAATGTTTTTAACAGAAAACATTCCTCACCTCGTAATAGATATAATTAATGATTAAAGAGAAATGTTTTACGGAAGAATGGCTCGATTCATTTAAAAAGCAAGCTGCCCACAGACGAATTGATAAAATCATTCTTGAAAAAATGATTTATGCCCTGCACTTACTTGAGCAATTAAAAGTGAATGAACTGGACTTCACTTTTAAAGGAGGTACCAGTTTGGTTTTACTTTTAGAAGAAGGAAATCGTTTTTCAATTGACATAGATATAATTTGCAATACAGAAAGAGAAAAACTGGAAGAGGTACTAAAAAAAGTCGTTGAAACTTCCAGGTTTAAATCCTTCGAACTGGATGAACACAGAAGCTACAAACCGGGAGTTCCCAAAGCACACTATATATTTGCCTATGATTCTGCTTCAAAGAATAAATATTCAGGAAAAATACTGTTGGACATTCTCATCGAAGATTCTTTTTATCCTGAAACAATTGAGAAACCAATAAAAACAAAATGGGTTGAAACTGAATCGGAAATTACGGTAACCGTACCCTCCGTAAATTCGATTACCGGAGACAAGCTAACTGCATTTGCCCCTAATACTGTTGGAATTCCATATATAAAAGGCAACCAATCGTTTGCCATGGAAATCTGCAAACAACTATTCGATGTAAGTAAACTATTTGAACAAATCGAAAATATCGAAATTGTTGCCGACAGCTTTAACCGTTTCGCCAAACAAGAGATTGAGTATCGAAAAACAGAACATCCAGACTTAACAATTGAAGAAGTATTGAAAGATACAATTGATACCTGCTTGACGATTGCCAAACGTGGTCGAGGAGATGCAACTGAAAAAGCAAATTACGCCCAACTTCACAGAGGAATTTTTGCGTTTGGTACCGGCTTCTTAATGTCGGGTAACTTTCGTATTGACGATGCTGTTGTTGCCACTGCAAAAGTTGCTTACCTGGCAACAAAATTGCTTGTTAATGATTTAACCCCAATTGAATATTACCAGGGAGAAGATATACAACCATTAAATATTGAAAATCCGGATTGGAACTTTTTAAACCGTTTAAAAAGGCTGCCTGATAAATCGGCATTTTATTATTGGTATAGAACGGTACAAATGCTAACAGCTGGAGAAGAATAGATAAAAGCAATTATTCAATGATTAATAAATACAAAATTGATAGAGCATCAGAGTTCTCCCAGGATGAATTGGCGTTGCTTAAAAGTATTGTTCTTGCGGCTGGCGAGGTCGATAGTAATACATTTGACAGATTGCTTTCGTATAATCCTATTCTAATATTTTACCCAAACATTGATAAAATTGAAGCAGTTGGAGCACTTAAAATCCCAAATGAGTTATATAAAAAGAAGGTGTTTGAAAAATCGAAAACGAATTTACCCCCAGATAAATTTGAATATGAGCTTGGCTGGATAGTTTCGACAAAGCCAGGTAACGGAAAAATTATGACAAAAATTTTAGCAGATTACAAACCCAATATTTATGCTACCGTTAGAGAAGAAAACGAAAAAATGAAATATATACTTCAATCTACTGGATTTAAAAGAACCGGAGATTCATACGATTCCAAAAGAGGTGATTACAAACTCAATCTGTATGTAAAAGAAAACTAAGTCTTAAAATAAAACAAATATGCAAATTAACACAACTTCAAAATCAACTATTATCAATTCTCTGGATTCTATTGCAAATGATTTGATTCTGAATAAAGCGATAAGAATTAATGACTCAATATATGCTCTGATTGATATTGAATTATATTATTGGCATGAAAATCATCCTGATGATTATGCCAGAGGAGTTAATCATAATAAACCTAAAAGCGAGCTTGAAGCTCATAGATATGGGATTGATTTGTCTCTCGGAAATAAAATGGAAAGTGAGTTTGGAGGAATTCTGATTTGTGGGTTATATGATTTACAACAAAATACAGTAATTGAAAAATCTCATGTACTAAGGACTTTATTCAATCAACTTTCTCTGGGAAACAATAATATTGAAATAATTCCGAATAGAAATAACTGGGCAGCAACATTCAAATCCAAAAGAATGAACTTGGGTGTAGCTAATAATCAGAATAAAAAGAACTTTGAGAAATATCGGTATAAATACCTTGCAAAAGAAAGTGCTATTTTCAAAAATTATAAAGGAAAAGAAACAATATTTCGGGAATCTGATTTAAGCGAATTTGAAATAACAGAGATACTTGGCTATAAATTAAAAAGATGATTGCGGATAAAGAAACAAATAAGATATACTTTTCAAATTGTCTAAAATCAGACTATTCCAAAACTTATTCGGAAATAGAATGTGTTTTAAAAACATTTGATATTATTCCAACTTTTCTTCCGCAAACAAAAGATATTTGGGCAAGAGATTATATGCCAATTCAAGTAACAGATAGTAAATTCATAGAATATCGTTACGACCCTGATTATTTACAAGGAACCAGTAAAGGTTTGCGTGAGATTAAAACATACCCAGATATTGTCTGTAACTCCATTGAATTAAGGACGGTTAAAACTGATATAATTCTGGATGGTGGGAATGTCGTAAAATCTTCTAATTCTGTAATACTGACTGATAAAATATTAACAGAAAACAAATATCACTACAAGAAAAAACAGCTCTTGGACAAGTTGACAGAATTATTTGAGGTTGAAAAGGTTGTTCTAATCCCATGGGATGAAGCTTGTGAATTTGGACACGCAGATGGAATGTTAAGATTTTTGAATAATGATACCGTTTTGATAAGCGGGTTTTATAAAACCGCAGATGTAAAATTAAAAGCGCAATTGCTAAAGTCTCTAAAAACGGCCAAATTAAATTGCGAATGGCTGGAATGTTCAGAAAAGATAGAGAAAGAGCAGAACATCGCATACATAAACTTCTTGCAAACAAATGATATAATATTGCTTCCAAAATTGAATGTCATTGAGGATGAAATTGCTTTCAAGCAAATTTCAGAGTACTTTCCAGAGTATGCTAAAAATAACCGGATTGCTCAAATTGACATGACTGAAATTGTTAAACATGGAGGCGCACTAAATTGTATTTCATGGACTATAAAACAATAGCGCATTATAATCTCGGCAATAGCTAATTCTAAATAATAATCTTCTTCAATAAAATCATTTTTCTCCTCCCCCAAAGCCAAAAACAGCCACTCACTTCCACTTTAACCCCTTTTTATTTCCCCCTGATTGAAGCCCATACATTTGGTTCAAAAGCAGAAAATATTCTGCCTGAGTATGAACCAAATTGTAAAAAATGAAGGAAAAAGAGTACGGGTAAAATCAATCCAATTCTCCGGGAATAATTCTCCCTCAAAACAAAACCAAATTATAGTTTTAAAAACGTCGTGTCGTTTTTGCAGCGGCATGGCACAAAACAAAAAGTCATGAAGAAAATCAATTCATTAAAAATTACATTCACACTATTCTTTTCATTTATCGCTTCGGTATTAATGGCCCAGGGCGATGGTTCTGCCGGAATCACCGAAGCAACGGGTATGGTAACCAGTTATTTCGACCCGGCAACAAATCTCATTTATGCCATCGGGGCTATTGTTGGTCTAATCGGTGGCGTAAAAGTATATAGCAAATTTTCCAGTGGGGACCCCGATACCGGAAAAACCGCCGCCGCATGGTTTGGTGCCTGTATCTTCCTGATTGTATCTGCTACCATCTTACGCTCTTTCTTTTTGTAAGAACCATGGCAAACTATTCAATCAATAAAGGGGTAAATAAACCCGCCGAGTTCAAAGGCCTGCAAAGTCAGTACCTGTTTATTTTTGCAGGTGGTTTGTTGGGCTCATTTGTGCTATTCATCGTTCTTTATCTCGCTGGGGTAAACCAATGGGTTTGTATCTTTTTCGGTGTCATCCTTGCTTTACTTGTCATTTATTCAACTCTGTCGCTGAGTAAAAAATATGGCCGGTTCGGATTGATGAAGTTACAAGCTACCAAAAACTTCCCACGCCGGATTATCAACCGTCGAAGCATCAAAAGATTATTCACCCGAAAAGGAAAGGAGCTGGTATGAGAAACACATTAAAAACTTCTACGCTTGAAAGCAAATTTCCTTTGCTTTCGGTTGAACAGGGTTGTATCCTGAGTAAAGATGCGGACATTACCATTGCATTTCAGGTGTCGCTACCGGAACTCTTTACGGTTACTTCGGAAGAGTATGAAGCCATTCACTCAGTTTGGAACAAAGCGGTTAAAGTGTTACCTGATTACTCAATTGTTCATAAGCAAGATTGGTATATTCAGGAAAATTACAAAGCAGAAAAACAGGAGCAGGATTTAAGTTTTTTAAGTTCCTCTTTTGAAAGGCACTTTAATGAGCGTCCGTACCTGAACCACACCTGTTATCTTTTTATTACCAAAACAACAAAGGAAAGAAGCAGGCAACGAAGCAATTTCAATTCGTTGAGCCGTGGTTTTATCCTTCCCAAAGAGATAAAAGACAAAGAGGAGATTACCAGTTTTGTGGAGTCTGTGAACCAGTTTGAGCAAATTATAAACGATAGTGAGTTTGTTCAGCTTACCCGATTAACAACTGATGAAATTGTAGGGACAAATGAAAACCCGGGAATCGTGGAAAAGTATTTTTCACTTTCACAGGAACAAACAGCCTGTTTGCAGGATATCACCCAGAATCCGGGGGAAATAAAAATAGGGGACAAAACCCTTTTTCTTCATACCCTTTCCGATTTGGATGACCTGCCTGCAAAGGTGGCTACCGAAAGCAGGTACGACAAACTCTCGACAGACAGGAGCAGCAGCCTGCTTTCTTATTCCGCCCCGGTTGGTTTGTTGTTGTTCTGTAATCACATTTATAATCAGTATTTGTTTATTGATAATCATTCAGCCAATCTTGCCCGTTTTGAGAAGATGGCGCGGAACATGCACTCGCTTTCGAGATACAGCCGTGCCAACCAGATAAACAAACAGTGGCTGGAGGAGTACCTGAACGAGGCGCATAGTAAAGGTTTGATTTCTGTCCGTTCACACTTCAACGTATTGGCATGGAGCGATAAACCCGAGGAACTCCGCCGTATTAAAAACGATGTGGGTTCGCAACTGGCTTTAATGGAATGCAAGCCGCGTTACAATACTGTGGATACCCCTGCCCTTTTCTGGGCAGGTATTCCGGGCAATGCGGCTGACTTTCCTGCGGAGGAATCGTTTTATACGTTCACCGAACAGGCTTTGTGCTTTTTTACCGGTGAAACCAATTACAAAAGTTCTTTGTCTCCTGTGGGAATAAAAATGGTTGACCGTCTTACGGGTAAACCGTTGCACCTGGATATTTCTGATTTGCCCATGAAAAAGGGAATCATTACCAACAGAAACAAGTTTATCCTCGGACCGTCAGGTAGCGGAAAATCGTTTTTCACCAACCACATGGTACGGCAATATTACGAACAGGGTGCGCATGTACTTTTGGTGGATACCGGGAACAGTTATCAGGGGCTGTGTGATTTGATTCATTATAAGACCAAAGGTGAAGATGGCGTTTATTTTACTTATACCGAAGAAAATCCAATTGCATTTAATCCATTTTATACCGATGATGGCGTATTTGACATTGAAAAGCGGGAAAGTATAAAAACACTAATCCTTACACTTTGGAAACGGGATGATGAACCCCCGACCCGGGCAGAGGAAGTGGCATTGTCCAATGCAGTCAATCTGTTTGTCAATATAATTAAGAAAGTTAGTATTATCAAACCATCATTCAATACCTTTTATGAATTTGTAAGGGGTGAATACACCGAAATCCTTGCTGCAAAAAATGTACGTGAAAAGGATTTTGACGTGGACAATTTCCTGAATGTGTTAGAGCCTTACTACAAGGGAGGTGAATATGATTACCTGCTCAATTCTGACAAAAAAATGGACTTGCTGAATAAGCGGTTTATAGTTTTCGAATTGGATAACATAAAGGACCACAAAGTCCTTTTTCCCATCGTCACCATTATTATCATGGAGACCTTCATTAATAAAATGAGGCGGTTAAAAGGTGTCAGAAAGATGATATTGATTGAAGAAGCATGGGTGCGACATGAAGCTGCATAAGTAATTGTTTAGTAGCGACTAAACCTACTGTTTCGTCAGTAGTAGCCTATGGGCACATGCATTATTAGCGATGATTTTGTATGAAGCTGCCCAGACAATGTAGCCCTTTCGAAAGAAGGAGTTTGAACCGCAAGGGGATAACAACGCCGCTAACATCATGCGGCTGGGGAACTAGGCTGAATGGTATGAATAACGAAAGTGAACTGTTGTTTTAAACACCGTAACTTCGAATGAGCCAAAGATGTTGATAGGCTCTTACCCAAAAGGGAAGCAGTCGGATAACCTTTTCCACGCTGGGGTTACACGAACAAAGCACTGCCGGTGAATAGACAGATTCTAACCCATTCTATTGTTGCTTATGCAGAACATGGTAAGCCTGTATCTCCCCTGATTTATCAGGAAAGTAAGCCGTAAGGCGAGCCTACAGAGGTGCAGGTATAGGATTGTAGAAAAAGCGAATGCCGTTTTGTAATGAAGCGGATAGGGGTTGAAAGATTACTCCTCACGAAAGTGGGCTGACTTCTACGCGGTAACTCTTTACAAGAAACTTTTAGAACTTTTAAAAGAAGAAAAGCAAATGAACGATTTAACAACATCGTGTGCATCTACTGACCAACTATGGAACACTTGGGAAAGCATTGACTGGAACAGGTGCGAAATTGTGGTAAAAAAGCTACAAGCTCGTATTGTAAAGGCTCAAAAAGAAGGCAGACATGGTAAGGTGAAGACTTTACAATGGACGCTGACACACTCGTTTTTTGCCAAAGTATTGGCGATTAAACGTGTTACCTCTAATAAAGGTAAAAGGACTTCAGGGGTTGACCATATAGTATGGTCAACTTCCAACGCTAAATTTCAGGCAATTACTGACTTGAAAAGAAGAGGCTACAAACCTCAACCGTTAAGACGGATACATATTAAAAAGAAGAACGGAAAATTACGTCCATTAGGGATTCCTACCATGAAAGACAGGGCTATGCAGGCACTGTATTTGTTGGCACTGGAGCCTGTTGCCGAAACAACTGCCGATAAAAACTCTTACGGTTTCCGGAAGGAGCGAAGTACGGCAGATGCAATTGATGCATGTTTTATTGATTTAGGCAAAGGCTCGTCTGCCCAATGGGTTCTGGAAGGAGACATAAAAGGTTGTTTCGACCACATCAGCCACGACTGGTTACTAAACAATGTCCCAATGGACAAAGTGATGTTGAAGAAATGGCTGAAAAGTGGCTTTGTATTTAACAAAGAACTGTTTCCTACAAAAGAAGGAACACCACAGGGAGGTATAATTTCACCAACGCTGGCTAATATGGCTCTTGATGGATTAGAAGCGATACTTAGGGAGAAGTATAAAAGGAGAACCATTAATGGCAAAACTTTCTTCTTCAAAGTAAACTTTGTTAGATATGCCGATGATTTTATTATCACTGGCAGGACAAAAGAAATGTTGGAAGAAGAGGTATTACCTATCGTCCGTGAGTTTCTTCAAGTAAGGGGACTTACCCTATCTGAAGAAAAGACGAAGATAACCCACATTGACGAAGGATTTGATTTCCTCGGTTTCAACGTTCGCAAATACAAAGGCACACTTCTAATCAAACCGTCAAAAGAGAGTTTGAAAAGGTTTATGACCAAAATAAGGGGCATTATTGATTCCAAAAAAGCTTCAAGGCAGGAATCCCTTATCAGGTTATTGAATCCCGTAATAACAGGTTGGGTAAACTATTACAAACATAGTGTAGCATCCGAAACTTTCAGGAAAGCGGATTACCTGATATTCCAGAAATTATGGCAATGGGCGAAACGTCGCCATCCGAAGAAAGGAAAAAATTGGGTTGCAGATAAGTACTTCACACGAATTAAAAACAGGAATTGGTGTTTCTCTGCTTGTTTCGACAGGAACAATGTTAAAGACAGGTTAACACTAAAAAGACTGTATGGTACAAAAATTACCAGACATGTGAAAATTAAATGCGAAGCCAATCCTTTCGACCCAAGTTGGAATGCATATTTTGAAAAAAGGGAAACCTACAAAATGTTGCAAACACTTCAAGGGAGGAAATCATTGCTTTACATCTGGGAAAAACAAAAGCGTAGTTGTCCACTCTGTGGTAATCCTATCGACAAGGAAATGTCCTGGGGCGTAACTGAAAAGCACGTCAACGGAAAAATTACCAGAACACTTGTTCACGATAGTTGTCGCAGAAGATTTGACCAATTTAAAAATAGAGGAAAATGAGCCGACTTTTATATACATATAGAAGTTTTGAGTTGCTTGAGCCGTATGAGGGGAAACTCTCACGTACGGTTCTTAGAGGGGAAAGCGGCAGTAATGCCGCCGACCTACTCGACAAAGCTATAGCCAAAGAGGGAATGGCGGAGTATATAAAATACCTCTTTAAAACAGTACGTAAATATTTTGGTGAAGCTATTGTAGTTACACAGGAAGTGGATGATATTATCGCCTCCGAAATTGTAAAGGAGAGTATCATCAATAACTCCGATTGTAAAATCCTGCTCGACCAACGCAAATACGTAAATAAGTTTGGTTCTATTCAGGAACTGCTTGGACTTACCGAAAAAGAAAAAGCCCAGATTCTTTCCATCAATCTTTCCAACCATCCCCAACGAAAATACAAGGAGGTTTGGATTGGTTTGGGTGGAGTGCAGTCTGCGGTTTATGCCACCGAAGTTTCTTTGGAAGAGTATTACACCTACACAACAGAAGAAACCGAGAAACTTGAACTCTCCCGTTTAACAGAAGAGTTGGACGGAAATATTGAACTGGCCATTAAACAACTGGCCGCGAGCAAGCGAAACATTTAATTCAATAACAATTAATTTTTTAATA
Organism: uncultured Maribellus sp.; assembly: GCA_964476535.1. GTDB lineage: Bacteria > Bacteroidota > Bacteroidia > Bacteroidales > Prolixibacteraceae > Draconibacterium. Next base: position 10,295 of record CAYZBC010000031.1, on the reverse strand, counting down.
TGAAAACAAAACTAATAATAGCAAGCATGTTTATCATGCTAAGTACATTCAGCGTTAAAGCGCAGTTTGTGGTAACTGACCCAATCAATCTGGTACAAAGTATTGTGAATACGGCCAACGAAGTTATACAGACTTCAAACACTGTCTCAAACGTGATTAAGAACTTTAACGAAGTTAAAAAGGTGTATGAGCAAGGCAAAAAATACTATGATGCTCTAAAGGCTGTAAACAACCTGGTGAAAGATGCCCGAAGGGTGCAGCAAACCATTTTAATGGTGGGTGAAATTTCTGATATCTACATCAACGCTTATCAACGAATGTTGCAGGACGACAATTATACTTTGGAAGAACTTGGGGCAATAGCCTTTGGTTATTCAAAGCTATTGGAAGAAAGTGCAGGATTACTTCTCGACCTCAAAGGAATTGTAAATGTAAGTACGCTTTCCATGTCGGACAAAGAGCGGATGGATATTATTGACAGGGTTTATAATTCTGTGAAACGTTACCGGAATTTGGTCAGGTATTACACCAATAAGAACATTTCTATTTCTTATTTGAGGGCGCAAAAGAAGGGTGATACGGAACGTGTTTTAGCCCTTTACGGGAATTCAAGCGAAAGATACTGGTAATGGATTTTGACAATCTTCATCAAATCCTTCGCACCCTCTATCTGGATATGATGCCGCTGTGCAGCGATATGGCAGGGGTAGCAAAAGGGATAGCCGGTTTGGGGGCACTGATTTATGTGGCGTCACGTGTGTGGCAGTCACTGGCACGTACCGAGCCCATTGATGTCTATCCGCTTTTGCGCCCTTTTGCCATTGGCTTTTGTATCATGTTTTTTCCCTCACTTGTTCTGGGAACTGTCAATGCGGTGCTTAGCCCGGTGGTAAAGGGTACCAACCAGATGCTGGAGACACAGGTTTTTGATATGGAAGAATACCAGGAGTTAAAAGAGGAGTTGGAATATGAAGCGATGATACGAAATCCCGAAACTGCATTTTTGGTCAGTAACGAGGAATTTGACAGTCAGTTGGAAGAGTTGGGATGGAGTCCAACCGACCTTGCTACCATGTCGGGAATGTATATTGAAAGGAGTTTGTATAACATGAAAAAGAGTATCCGGGATTTCTTCCGTGAGATACTGGAGCTTCTTTTTCAGGCAGCGGCTTTGGTGATTGATACCATCCGCACTTTCTTTCTGATTGTACTTTCTATTCTTGGACCGATTGCTTTTGCCATCAGTATTTACGATGGTTTTCAATCAACCATGACACAGTGGTTTTCACGCTACATCAGCGTTTATCTCTGGCTCCCGGTTTCCGACCTGTTTAGTTCAATCCTGGCAAGGATTCAGGTATTGATGCTACAAAATGATATTGACAAATTACAGGCTGACCCCAATTTCTCGATAGAAGCTTCCAACGGGGTTTATATCGTGTTTATGATAATCGGCATCATCGGGTATTTTACAATCCCGACGGTGGCAGGGTGGATAATCATGGCAGGCGGAATGGGTAATTATGGAAAGAATGTTACGTCTTCGGCAAACAAAGCAGGCTCGGTGGCGGCTGGAATGGCCGGTGCATCTGCAGGTAATATTGCCGGGCAATTATTAAAAAAATAAAGCCCCTCCTAACCTCCCCGAAGGGGAGGAATTAGAAAGGAAGAACTTAGTAAATAATCAATCAAATTATTAATATGGAATTTAAATCATTAAAAAACATAGAAACAAGTTTTCGGCAAATGCGGTTTTTTGGGATTGTATTTATTATTCTGTGTGCAGGTATTACCGGATACTCGGTTTTCAGTGCCTACCAGTTTGCTGAAAAGCAGCGGCAGAAAATTTATGTACTTGATAAAGGAAAATCTTTGATTCTTGCTCTTTCGCAGGATTTAGCTCAAAACCGACCTGTAGAGGCGCGAGAGCATATCAAACGTTTTCACGAGCTCTTTTTTACGCTTTCACCGGATAAGGATGCCATTGAATCCAACATCAACCGGGCAATGTTTCTGGCAGATAAAAGTGTTTACACTTACTACAAAGACCTTATCGAGAAAGGCTATTTCAATCGAGTAATTTCAGGGAACATCAACCAAACTTTACAGGTGGATAGCGTTGTAGTTGATTTTATGAACTACCCCTACTCGGCTTCAACTTATGCCAGACAAATAATTATAAGAGAAAGTAATATTACTGAGCGAAGTTTGGTGACGCGTTGTAGACTCATCAACTCAGTCCGAAGTGATAACAATCCACATGGTTTTATGGTGGAAAAATTTGAGGTTTTGGAGAACAAGAATATTAAAACGGTAAACAGGTGATTATGAAAAAGAAAATAATAAAAATCAATCAGTCGCTTGATGGGAAAATCAGGAATGCCTGTGAAAAGATGCCACAGAAAAGGCGAAAGCTTTTTGTGATGGTTTTATGTTTTCTCTTTGTTGCCTTTTTCATTTTCTCACTCTTGGATGCTTATAAGTCGGAAGGCGAAAAAGAGATGATGAAGATTGAGCACATCACTCCACTTGATTTACCACAAGACACTTTAACAAATCAATTTAAAAAAATCATTCTTGGAAAATAACAATAAAAAAGGTCTTAAACCAGAACAGAAGCAAGAGCTAAAAAAGTATGCTGTTTTTGCTTTGATGTTCCTGGTTTTTGGCGGAAGCATGTGGCTTATTTTTAAGCCAGACATAGATGATAAAGTAAATAACGGCGGTTTGGGGCTGAATACCGAATTGCCCATGCCACAAGAGAGCAAAATGATTTCTGATAAAATAAGTGCCTTTGAACAGGAGAAACTTTTTCAGGAAGAGCCGATACGTTCACTAGAGTCATTTAGTTCTCTTATTGGAAAGGAAGAACCCTCTAAAATCGATTTGTCTTTTACCGATGATAAAACGGAAGAAAATAGTTCAAAACGTGGTTACTCCGGGAGCAAACAACCCAAAAAAGCGATTCAGAGTTCTGCAACGGCTTACAAGGGTATTAACCAAACTTTGGGTAGTTTTTATGATGAGTCCAAAGCCAATCCAGAAGATGAAAAGCTACAAAAGGAGATTGAGGACTTAAAAGCCCAGCTTGCGGAAACACAAAAAACCAACAGTGTTGACGAGCAGCTTCTGTTAATGGAAAAATCCTATCAGCTGGCTGCGAAATATATGCCGGAATCCTCAAAACAGAGCCTGGTTGAAATTCCAAAGCCAAAAATCTCACTGCCTGCCGAAAAGAATAACAGTACAGTTTCTCTGGAGACGGTCAAGACAGTTTATGATAAAACGGTTTCTGCTTTGCACCAAAACATTAGTGACTCAGCTTTTATCAAACAAGTTTCACAACCACGAAACTACTCCTTTATAAACGCAGATGGAGAACAAAAACAGAAAGACAGAAATACGATTTGGGCTTGTGTAAACAGCAGCCAAAAGTTGATTCACGGTCAGAATGTTAAGCTCCGTTTGCTTGAATCGGTTGAAACAAGTGGTATTGTTTTCCCTAAACATGCAGTTATTACCGGAATTGCACAGATAAAGGGTGAGCGGCTGCATATTGTAATTAATTCTCTGGAGCATGAAGGAAATATTATTCCAGTTCAGTTGAGTGCTTACGATACTGACGGACAACAGGGTTTGTTTATTCCCGGTTCAATTGAGGTAAATGCTGTTAAAGAAATTACTGCTTCTATGGGACGAGATGCCGGAACAAGTATTAATATCTCACAAGGCACAACAACAGGTCAGCAATTGGCTGCGGATGTTGGACGAAGTTTTATTCAGGGGACTTCACAGTACATCTCAAAAAAGATGCGAACCACAAAAGTTACACTAAAAGCCGGGCACAGATTATTATTGATGTCCAAGATTTAAGCAAAAAATATTCACATTTAAAATCCAAGAATAATGAAACAGTTAATTTTCACAATGATATTAATTTCCACAATATCATTGTCCCTTTTTTCACAAAACGACCATACCAAAATAATTGCAAAAGACAGGGTAATTCCCTCCTATTATTTGGAAGTAACCTACAACAAAACCGTTCACCTGATTTTCCCGTCTGCCATTTCGTATATCGACCTGGGCTCTTCCAATATTATTGCAGGAAAAGCTGATGGTGCTGAAAACGTTGTCAGGGTAAAAGCGGCGGTAAAAGATTTTAAAGAGGAAACCAACTTCTCGGTCATCACCGATGAAGGAAGTTTTTACTCTTTTATCGTTAACTATTCTGCTTACCCTGCCAAACTGAATATTGAAATGAAGGATTTTATCCATGATGGAAAGTTGGTAAACCGGCCCAATAATTCAATGGAGATTTATCTTTCCGAACTGGGCGACGAATCACCAAAAACCTTTCAGTTGGCCATGGAAAAAATTTATAAAACCAACCGGAAAAAGGTAAAGCATGCAAAAAGCGAACAGTTTGGGATTAAATACTTGCTTCGGGGAATTTTCAGTCATAACGGAATATTGTACCTGCATACAGAGATTAACAATACAACCGATATCCCTTATGATATTAACTTTATCGTATTTAAAATAGTCGATAAAAAAGTGGCTAAACGAACAGCTATTCAGGAAACGATTATTAAACCAGTCCGGGCTTATAATTATATGACTTCTATTTCTGGCAAATCCTCGGAATCTACCGTGTTCGCTTTTGAGAAATTTACCATCCCCGATAAAAAACAATTGGTCGTTGAACTGTTTGAAAAGAATGGTGGGAGACATCAAAAGTTTGTGATTAAAAATAGGGATTTGGTAAGTGCTAAAAACATTAGCAAAATGTAGGTGTAAATTGGCATTAAAAAACAGGGGCTATCCGATGTGGATAGCCCCTGTTTTCATAAATAGTTGGAACTATAGTATTCCTTCATCCGCAAAACTCAAATACCCTTCATTCGTTACAATGAGGTGATCCAAAAGACTTAAATCAAGAATCTTGCAAGCATTTTTTAGCTTCTCAGTTATATTGATATCTTCCCTGCTGGCAGTAAGATTCCCACTTGGGTGATTGTGAGAAATTATTAGAGAGCTAGAGTTTGTCTTTAAAGCTGTTTGAAGGATTATCTTTACGTCAACGACCGTCCCGGCGATTCCTCCTTTAGAAATACAGGAAATCCCAAGAACTTTATTGGAACGGTTAAGAAGCATTACGTAAAATTCTTCATGATGTTGGATGCAATCTTCAAACATGGTATTCAGAATATTAGCTGCATCTTTTGATGCGCATATCTGTACCCTTTCAGAAGCCTTAACTTTGTCGGTGTACGACACTCTAATTTCAGAAACATGGAAATAATCAATTTTCATAACAGTAAGATTTAAATGATTAAACAATAATTTTATTGCTTACCATATCACGGTAAAACAGGGACTTCAAGCAAGGTTTTGGGAAAGAATACACTTTTTTATTTTCCAGATAAAAAGGAAGATTGTTTCCCAAATCTAACAGACCTGACCTTGTTAATTGTCCATGGTTTTCCTGTATTTTGCTGATAAAATTAGATAGAGAAACACAATAGGGTTTTTAAAAATCAACCATTGAAAATTTTTCTAAACAGATATCGAAACATTAATCCTTTCCTTTTTAGTTGCCATTATTAATCAAAAAACTTAATCCAGGCTTTTTGCTTCTTTTTCACCGCACAGGCTCATGGAAAAAGAAGCAGGGCGATAAACGCCCTGCAATATTTAAAACTGATATTTTATCTGAATTTGTTAACGTTCAACTCTCTACATTAAAGGGTTAATAATCCAAAGAATAGAACCATAAAAACACCAACCATCAATGCACATCCAACAAGGACTAAAAGCATATTAAGTGAAAAACGAATCAGGAACATTACACCTATATAAGCTAAAATACACCATCCTAAACTTAATCCGGTTACATAAGAAATTATGGATGCTATCGTAATTCTGAGAATCCATCTAATCGGTAATTTGTGTAGTAAAGTTTTCATGACGTTTGATTAAAAAAATGATAGTTGTTTGCCTCTTTGTAATTCTCTGTCTGCCTCGGTAATCCTTTCAACAAAACCGTTTTCCTGAGCGGTAAAAAGTACCATTTCATTCATTGCAGAATCAGGTCGGTTTTCCAACCACCAAATCAAAGAATAAGGCATAATCCAATGAGATTTATAAATGGTTCCCTCTGTGTTCAGGGCTTCAAATTCAAAGTGAAAAACCGGAGTGTATATACAGGTTAAATCCTTATTTTCATATTCTTCCTTATTGTCCGAGCTAAAAGGCAGATATTTCACTTTACAATGATATTCAATCAATCCCACTTGGTAAGTAAAGGAATTGTCCCGCATCCAGTCTGTATTTATTTCGTTTAATAACATGGCTTTTAAGTTAGATTAGTAAACCAGTTCACCACCATATTTGAAGGTGATAATATCGCGATGGATAGTTTGGATTAATTCAAAAATAAAAGCATCATCTGAAAGTTTATACCTTTATGAAACGCTCTTTTTTCAATTGAGCTGCAAATTGAACAACTATTGTTTTTACATACAATTACTTGCACTTGGTTTTTCATGAAAAATTCAAAATCGGTTGAGTATTCAGCCTCTTTAATTTTAACAAACTGTTGTTTCAATATCGGGAAATTACTACCAAAACCTATGCGGATTCCGGAGGTGAGTGAGTTTTGTTTTTCGTTACTCACATTTTTAAAATCATTATTACCATTCATTTTTTTCATTGTATTACTTTTTAAGATTATGCGTCTTCCCATCGGGTCGGTCGTTGTTGTTTTGGTGGCATAAAAAGGTAGTGTGTTGGGTGTGCAAGTTTTTTGTGGAAAATACTATCCGACGGATGGAGGATGGAGATTTTCCACAAAACCGGAGGCTCGAACTTTCACGCCACAAAAACACGGAATTACCTTTGCCGCCGGAATAACCACTACCGACCTGGAAGTCTAATTCTTAAATCCTACTATTGGAAAAAGAAGGATGCAGGGCAAACTCACACTTTAACGGGTAAAATATTAAGTCTTTTTTGTCCATATTTGTTTATAACCCAGTGATTTAGTTGTTGGTTTTTATGAATAAAATTCGTATATTATATTGATAATCAATAAATTACGAGATTTGAAAACAACAAATGACTTAAGGTCTGTTTTTAGTCAAATAGACGACCCCAGGAGCGATATAAACAAGCTTCATAAATTGGAGGATATCCTTCTTATTGGAATTATTTCAGTGATCTGTGCGGCAGATACGTGGAAAAACATGGAGACTTATGCAAAAGCAAAAGAAGAATTTCTACGTTCATTCCTTGAATTACCAAACGGAATCCCTTCTGACGACACGTTCAACCGCGTATTCTCATCCATTGACAGTGAGCAATTTGAGGCTTGTTTTGTGGACTGGGTAAGCCGCTTGGTAAACCTGACCGATGGAGAAATTATCCCTATTGATGGAAAAACCATTAGGGGGGCAAAAGCTAATGGCAAAAAGTCGCCCTTCCATATGGTAAGTGCATGGGCTTCAAACAATAATTTGGTTTTGGGCCAAGTTAAGGTTTCCGAAAAGTCAAATGAAATTACTGCTATCCCCAGATTGCTGGAGCTGATTACCGTAAAAGGGTGCACGGTAACAATAGATGCCATGGGGTGTCAACAGGAAATAGCATCTAAAATCATTGAAAAGGGAGCCAATTACGTTTTAGCTGTTAAGGAGAACCAAAAACAACTACATCAAGATATTGTAGATGAATTCAGGTTCGGAAAAAATATTCAGACAGATTTTTCAGAAGAACTAGACCATGGGCGCATAGAAACTAGAAAATGCAGCGTCATTACAGATTTTAAATTCATTGAAAATGCCCAGGAGTGGACAGGGTTAAAAAGTATCATTAAAATTGAAAGCATCAGGGAATTTAAAAACTCCGACAAACCAACTGAAACAGCCACAAGGTATTACATCTCCAGTTTATTGACCGGAGCAAAAGAATTACAAAGGACAATCCGCCTGCACTGGGGTATTGAAAACAAACTTCATTGGGTTTTGGATGTCGCTTTCTCCGAGGATGCTTCCAGAAAGAGAGCCGGAAATGCCTCCCAAAATTTTTCAATACTCAGTAAAATAGCATTAAATTTGCTAAAAAATGACACATCGGAAAAACAAGGGATCAAAGGAAAAAGGTTAAAAGCTGCCTACGACCAAAACTATCTAATTAAAATTCTTGGAATGAAAGTGTGAGTTTGCCCTGAAGAAGGATGCTTTAAAATGCGAAAACAAAAACCAATTTAATATGCCTTTATTCCAAAGGCCATTCGGCATTAACGTAATGCTTGGGGTAGGCAAAGGCAAATGTAACAGCTGAGCGTAACGAAGTGAGGTCTGTCCGTAGCCAGGGTGAGCGAAGTGGATTGAAGACTTTACTCTTGTGTGTGGTGCCGGAGGTTACTGAACAAAAAGGAAAGAGCTTCGAATGACTGGGATGAAGTTACCGGAGGTACTTGGCACATTAAATCAAAAATATTTTCAAGTATAGGCAAAAGCAAGTGTGACGACTGATCGAAACGGTCAAGGTCTGCTTGCAAAGTAGGATGAGTTTAGTGGAGAGAAGGAGTTACTCTTGCGCGGGGTGCTAGAAGCTTCTGAATTCAAGGAGTGAGGCACGAACAACTGAATGAAGGGGCTGGAAGCACAGGAACGTTAATCGGGAATATTTTATGTGCGAAGGCAAAAGGCAAATGTATCCCTGCAATGAAAGGGATTCTTATGTTGTGAGGTGCAAAAGGTTTTTCGACCGAACAGTTGAATTAGCACCGAAAACGACGAATCATAAATAGGGGTGCAGTTGAAAACGGGAGGAAGAAATACCGAGTCAAATTTAGGGTGGTTTAATGAGTAAAATCACTTAATTCACCAATAATAACCATAATCATTTTCCAATCTTCCATCTGATTGTTTAATTCTATTTTGCCTTTTTTTAAAATATGATAAACTTTTCGTGGACGTTCGGCTTTGATATCCCAATTAGATTTTATCCATCCCTTTTTTTCCATCTTACTTAAGAGAGGGTAAATACTCCCAGCTTGCCTAATTAATTTGCCATTCGTTTTCAAGGAAAGTATTTTTATTATTTCATATCCATAATCAGGTTTTTGATTTAATAATGATAAAATTAATATCTCGGATAAAGGATTAGTTAACGATTTAGAAATCTTTTTCATTGATGCCAAATGTGCAAAGCGATTCCAAACAATGCGGTTTAATAAAAAAAGAGCGTGGAATCAAACATGTTCCCAGAAAGGTCCTGACAAGACCACGACAAAAACAAGTTGATCCACGCCCAAACAGGGCGTAGAACTTGTATTGTTGTTGTCTTAAATTGTCAGGTTTATCTGGCAACAATATAGTTTACGCTAATATTTTACTAAAACAAAAGTACAGAAAATTTTGCATTAAGGGGTTATTCATGTATTGGTTTGAAGTACTTAAATTGTTAGCTTCTTTAACCCATCTTGAGCGTTTTTTACAAATTTTAGTTTTTTTTCGGATTAAAACTGGACGTTTTGAGGGGTTCTATTTTGTAACTATTTGATAATCAATATGTGTATTTCCCAAAATCCATTTGTAGTACACAAAGGGGTATTGATTTTTAGCAAATTAGATATTTACTTTGTGGAATGTATTTCAAAGTATCAATGCGTACAAATCCACGAACTGGAATCTACTCGGGTTATTACCGTTTAGTAGAAAGTTATCGCAATGAAAACGGAAGAGTGTGTCATCGTACTATGTTGAATGCAGGATATTTGGACCAACTAAATACCGATCAATTGAATCTAATACAAAGGATTATTACTGCAAAAGCTTCAAATTGCAACGATTCCTTATTCACAGTTCCGTATACCAGCGATAAGGTTGTCAATCAATATGTTGACGAGTTTTATCAAAGATTGATTGATGAAAAGCGAATTGATATTGATTCCGAAAAGTCTAAAAATAAAAAATCAAATAACATAAAAGACATTCAGAAGATTGATGTGAATAGCATCAAAAATAAAGATGTCCGTGAAATTGGAGATGAATGAATGTGTTATCAGGCAAAGCATCAATTACAATTAGAAAGCTTTTTTAAGAAACAAGGTTGGAATGAAAATGATATAAAACTTGCTCAAACACATATTATTAGTCGTGCAGTTTATCCGGCATCGGAACTAAAAACCAGCCGATGGATTAAAGAAAACTCAGCGGTTTGTGAAATTACTGGAACTGATATAACAAAAATTACGAAAGACAAATTATACCGAATTTCACATGAAT